>URKH01000013.1 GCA_900548255.1 uncultured Collinsella sp.
GTCCGCCGTGTCGTGCCAGTCGCTGATGCTGGATTCCGAGTCCCGCTCCGACACCATCCCCGCCATGGACATCCGCGCCAAGAACGTCGACATCGGCCACGAGGCCACCATCGGCCGCATCGGCGACGACAAGGTGTTCTACCTGATGAGCCGCGGCATCTCGGAGGAAGAGGCCCGCACCATGATCGTCAACGGCTTTGCCAACCCGGTCTCCAAGGAGCTGCCGCTGGAGTACGCCGTCGAGATGAACAACCTGATCAAGCTCGAGATGGAAGGAGCGATCGGATAATGAAACAGACCACGAACACCGCTGCCACCACGCTCGAGCAGGTCAATGCGATGCCGGCTGCAACTTGGGGCTGGCTCAAGATGAACCAGACTAAGCTCGAGCTTTCGGCCGAACTTGCCGCCGCACCCGCCGAGGCCGTTGAGGTCGAGGGGCTGGACGAGCAGCTTGCCGGCTCGGCCGACGCCTTCGACGCCGCCATGGACGCCATGGCCGAGCGCTTCCCCGAGCGCCGCGCCTCCGCCCCCGGCGACGCTGCCGACCGTGCCCGCATCACGCCCGAGACCGAGCTCGACGTGCCCGCCACCTCTGTCTACCAGGCCGGCGCCATCAAGCTCGAGGAGGAGCTCTCCCCTGCCGAGGCCTTCGAGACCGGCATGGGCGAGGCTGCCTATGCGTATCTGACCGAGCACGCCACCAAGCGCATCGTCATCGATGTTCCCGCCTACCAGCACGCCGCCGTTACCGTGCGCGTGAGTGGCGTCGACGCAGCGGCTGCGATTGCCGCCATCGACGTCGTCGCCCGCCCGCAGGCAACGCTCGACCTCGCCCTAGCCCTGGACTCCCCCGTTGCCGGCGAGGGCGTCGTGGGCTCCGTGCTGCGTGTGTGCGCCCACGAGTACGCCACCGTCAACGTGACCTGCACGCAGACACTCGACGACAGCTGGATCGCGCTCGACGACACCGGCCTGTTCCTGGACGAGGGCGCGCGCGTCAACGTGCAGCACACCGTCCTGGGTGCCGGCGCCAGCGCCACCGGCCTTGCCGGCGACCTGCTGGGCGATACCGCCAAGGTCACCATCGATACCGATTACCTGGGCGCCCGCGAGCAGGTGCGCGACTTTAACTACGAGCTGCGCCACCGCGGTCGCAAGACCGAGTGCGAGATCGACGCCAACGGCGTGCTGACCGGCACGTCCAAGAAGGTCTACCGCGGCACCATCGACCTCGTGCACGGCTGCAAGGGTGCAACCGGCACCGAGCGCGAGACGGTGCTCTTGGCTAACAAGGGCGTCGACAACAAAACCGTTCCCGTCATCCTCTGCGACGAGGACGACGTCGCCGGCAACCACGGCGCCACCATCGGCCACGTCCGCGACGAGCAGCTGTTCTACCTCGCCTGCCGCGGCCTTGACCAAAACGCAGCCGAGGACCTGTTCATCCGCGCCAAGCTGGAGGACGCTGCGCTTTCCGCCACCGACGAGCGCACCCGCGCCGCCGTCGTCCGCCTGGGCAACAACCTGATCGACAACTTTGAGGAGGAGCTCGCATGATCGATACCGAGCACGTTAAATGCGACACCTGTACCGCACCGGAGCCTATGGAGCTCGACGCCAGCGACGAGGCTTCGCGCGGCTGGCCCACCGTAGATATCGAGACCAACCCCTACAAGGGCCAGTTCCCGCTGTTCCAGCAGCACCCCGAGATCGCCTTCCTCGATAGCGCCGCCACCGCGCAGCGCCCTGCCTGTGTGCTCGACGCCGAACGCGACTTCTACCAGCGCATGAACGCCAACCCTCTGCGCGGCCTGTACTCGCTGTCCGTCGAGGCCACCGACGCCATCGCGAAGGTCCGCCAACAGATCGCCGACCTCATCGGCGCCCCCCAGGCCAACGAGATCGTCTTCACCCGCAACACGAGCGAGTCGCTCAACCTGGTCGCCAAGAGCTTTGCGCCCACAGTGCTCGAACCGGGCGACGAGGTCGTCATCACCATCATGGAGCACCACTCCAACCTGATTCCGTGGCAGCAAGTCTGCCGCGGGACCGGTGCCAAGCTCGTCTACCTCTACCCCACCAAGACCGGCCAGCTCACGACCGAGGAGGTTCTGGCCAAGGTGGGCCCCAAGACCAAGATCCTGGCCGTAGGTCAGGTCTCTAACGTGCTGGGCGTCGAGAACCCGGTCAAGAACCTCGGCAAGCTCGTCCACAAGTACGGCGGCTATCTGGTCGTCGACGGCGCGCAGTCGCTGCCGCACATGCCGGTCGATGTGGCCGACCTGGGAGCCGACTTCTTTGCCTTTAGCGCACACAAGGCCATGGGCCCCATGGGCATCGGCGTGCTGTGGGGCAAGATGGACCTGCTGAACGCCATGCCGCCCATGCTCACCGGCGGCGAAATGATCGATTCGGTCACCGAGCAGGACGCCGTCTGGGCGCCCGTCCCCGAGAAATTCGAAGCCGGCACGCAGGACGCCGCCGGCATCTTCGCCACAGGCGCCGCCCTCGACTACCTCGTCAACACGGTGGGCTACGAAAACATCCAGGCACGCGAGCAGGCACTCGTCCACTACCTGATGGGCGAGCTCATGCAGCTCGACTTTGTCCAGATCATCGGCTCAATCTATTGGGATAACCACCACGGTGTCGTGAGCTTTAATGTCAAGGGCATCCACCCGCACGATGTCGCGAGCATCATGGACATGGACGGCGTCTGCATCCGCGCCGGTCACCACTGCGCGCAGCCGCTGCTCACCTGGCTGGGCGTCGAGAACCTTGCCTGCTGCCGCGCCAGCGTGGCCTTCTACAACGACAAGGCCGACATCGACAAGTTCATCGCCGGCCTGCATCACGTTTGGAGCACATTCAATGGGTAATCTGTACACCTCCACCACATTTATGGAGCACAACTCGCACCCCGACTATAAGTACGAGATGGATGCTCCCACGCACGAGCACGACGGCATCAACCCTAGCTGCGGAGACGAGCTCACCTTGCAGCTGCGTGTCGAGAACAACGTGATCGAGGAGGCCTCCTTTACCGGTCACGGCTGCGCCATCAGCCAGGCCAGTGCCGACATCATGGCCGACCTCATCACCGGCGAGACCGTCGAGGAAGCTCGCCACCTGGCAGAGCTCTTCCTCGCCATGATCCGCGGCGAGAAGCTCTCCGAGGAGGACCTGGAAGACCTGGACGAAGCCGCCCAGCTCCAGGACATCTCGCACATGCCCGCCCGCGTCAAGTGCGCCGAGCTCGCCTGGCGCACCCTCGACGGCATGCTCACGGGACAAAATAATCAGTAGTATTTGTCCCAAATCTTAAGAATTTTGTTGGCCGAATCGCTTGACAAGAGTGGTTCGGCCATTTTCTATTCCGAGCCCTCAGCCTGAGCATTCACCCGCGCATAAGCGCGCACGATACGAGAGACGGTACTCTTGCTGATTCCCGTATACCGTTCGATCTCGCGCACCGTGTAGCCGCCATCGTGCAGGGCGAAAATGATTCCGTCTCGCCGCGAGGGTGCTACGGTCTTGAGTTTGTTGAGCGGCACACCCAGGCGCTTCGCCATCTTGTCGGCAAACGCACGCCGCTCCCACTCTGTCTCATCCATATCGTGAATCACCGGATCGGAACCATCGGGCATTAACAGAGAATAATCCAGAAACCCCCTGACAGACTCAAAGAGCTCGAGCACACAAGAAGGGTCCGAAAATCCCCTCGTCATATCGTTGTCATACGCTCGCAGATACTCGGCAAAGCTGCTCCACGGATAGCGCTCGATCAGGGCGATACCCGCCTCCTGCGGATTAGCATGAACATAGCGAATGGCGGCCATTAGATAACGGTCGGTATCGAGCGAGCGCCGGTCAAAACGGTTCTGGAACAGATGGCCCGTGCGCCCCGTGCGTTTATTGAACCGACGAGCGTACGTCAAAAGCAGTCGTTGCATCGCCGCGCTCATCGTGTCCTCATAATCCGAGAGTACCAGATCCACGTGATTGCCCATAAGGCACCAGGCGATAACCGTCACGCCCGCCTCGCGGCAGCACTCGCGCATCAGCTCCAAAAACTCCCACCGGTCTTCATCGCCCTCAAAGATGAGCTGCTTGCCCGTACCGCGGGCACAAACATGGTAAAAGCCGGTAACCGTTCTCCAAACGCGCTGCATGGCGCTCCCTTCGCCTGGATCTGCTTGCCATCCAATACAACACGATTGAAGCGTGCCACCAAAACATTCACGCAAAACAATACATTCGCGCGGCCAAAGGCAATAAACAGGCGGCGAACGGCACCGTTGCAACAGGTCAGCCCCTGCAACGCTTACAAGAGCTGACCAAAAGCTTGCCCAAGACGAACCCCCTCTACAAAAGTTCACGACCACAGAATATAGAGTTAAACCGTTTCAATTAAAACTTCCGGACTTCTCGCTACGAAAACTGAGCCGTTCGCCGAATATTCCGTGCATTTCGCGGTATTATAGGGGCTGCATGTCATGTCCCTTTCGAAGGGTCGCCCGGCAATCGCCAGCCACGACCCCCAGACGGGACGCCAACACGATAGAGAGGAGAGGCATGCAGTACTCACAGGAAGTGGAGAACATGTGCCCCGTTGCCAAGGGTGCATACCACGGCCCCGCACCCATCCCCGAGGAGGGCAAGTGGGTCCAGGCTAAGGAGATTTCCGACATCTCCGGTCTTACGCACGGTGTGGGTTGGTGCGCACCTCAGCAGGGCGCCTGCAAGCTCACGCTGAACGTCAAGGACGGCATCATCGAGGAGGCCCTCGTTGAGACCATCGGCTGCTCGGGCATGACCCACTCTGCCGCCATGGCTTCCGAGATCCTTCCCGGTAAGACCATCCTCGAGGCCCTCAACACCGACCTCGTCTGCGACGCCATCAACGTTGCTATGCGCGAGATCTTCCTGCAGATCGTTTACGGCCGCAGCCAGACCGCGTTCTCCGAGGGCGGCCTGCCCGTGGGCGCCTCCCTCGACGACCTCGGCAAGGGCCTTCGCTCTCAGGTCGGCACCATGTTCGGCACCAAGGCCAAGGGCGCTCGTTACCTCGAGCTCGCTCAGGGCTACGTCACCCGCATGGCTCTCAACGACAAGAACGAGATCATCGCATTCGAGTTCCTGAACCTCGGCAAGTTCACCGACGCCGTCAAGGCCGGCAAGACCCCCGAGGAGGCCATCGCTGGCGCTATGGGCCACTATGGTCAGTGGGAGAACGCTGCCAAGTACATCGACCCGCGCACCGACGAGGAGACTCACTCCGTCGCCAGCGTGTTCCCGGTTCACGAGTAGAAAGGGAGGGAAATAACTATGACTGTTACGTTCGAAGGTTACGAGCGCCGCGCTGACAAGATCAACAAGTGCCTCGCCGACAACGGCATCGCCTCCCTCGAGGAAGCTCTGCAGATCTGCACCGACAAGGGCTTCAACCCGCGTGAGATCGTCAACAACACCCAGTCCATCGCCTTCCAGAACGCCGAGTGGGCCTACACCCTCGGTTGCGCTCTCGCTGTCAAGCGTGGCGCCAAGACCGCTTCTGAGGCTGCCGCCATCATCGGCGAGGGCATCCAGGCCTTCACCGTTCCCGGCTCCGTCGCCGAGGACCGCAAGGTCGGTCTGGGCCACGGCAACCTGGGCGCTATGCTGCTCTCCGACGACACCGAGTGCTTCGCCTTCCTGGCCGGCCACGAGTCCTTCGCTGCCGCTGAGGGCGCTATCGGCCTGGCTCTGAACGCCAACAAGGCTCGCAAGAAGCCGCTGCGCGTTATCCTCAACGGTCTGGGCAAGGACGCCGCCCAGATCATCGCCCGCATCAACGGCTTCACCTATGTGAAGACCCAGTTCGACTACTACACGGGCGAGCTCAAGGTCGTCGAGACCATCCCCTACTCCGATGGTCCCCGCGCTGCCGTTAACTGCTACGGCTCCGACGACGTCCGCGAGGGCGTTGCCATCATGTGGCACGAGAACGTCGACATCTCGATCACCGGTAACTCCACCAACCCCACCCGCTTCCAGCACCCCGTCGCTGGCACCTACAAGAAGGAGCGCATCGAGGCTGGCAAGAAGTACTTCTCCGTCGCTTCTGGTGGCGGCACCGGCCGTACTCTGCACCCGGACAACATGGGCGCCGGCCCTGCCTCTTACGGCATGACCGACACCATGGGCCGTATGCACTCCGACGCCCAGTTCGCCGGTTCTTCCTCCGTGCCTGCGCACGTCGACATGATGGGTCTCATCGGCATGGGCAACAACCCCATGGTCGGTGCCACCGTCGCCTGCGCTGTCGCCGTCGAGGAGTCCCTCAAGGCCTAATCGCGCCCGCGCGATGCTCAAATAGTTGAGCTTTGGAGCCGCTACCTTTCGAGGTAGCGGCTCTTTTTGTTTGCGCTGTCGCAGGGTAGCTAATGCCAATATATCAGTTGGGGCGAAATACGAGATGTGATGAGACGGAGCGTCAGAACGTCCATGACGCCCACCTGCCATATTTGCCCTTTACCGATTTGCCAAGTCTTTGCGGCCCCATTGCCGATCACCCGTGCGACAATGCGCCGGACGAGAAAGGAATCCGATGGAATCGACTGACGTACTGGTAATTGGATCTGGCATTGCGGGCCTTTGCGCCGCCATCGAAGCGGCACGCACGGGTGCAACCGTCACTGTGGCAAGCGCCGGAAAGACTATGAGTGGATCGAGCTTCTTCCCCGGAACCTGGGGCCTGGGGCTTATCGGACCCGTCGACGAAGACGATGAGCAGGACCTCATCGACACCATTCAGACCGTTGGTGGCGGCGTCGCCGACCCCGAGCTTGTCCAGACGTTTGTCCACGGCATTCCCCAGGCAATTGAATGGCTCAAGCAAGACCTAGGCGTTGAGCTCCAGCGTCCGCAAAGCGCTGAGAGCGCCCAGCAAAAGCAATTTATCCCCTGCTTTGACCACAAGACGCGCATGTGGCGCGGCCTCACCCGCAAGCCCCTTGAGGACGCTCTGACGACCCGAATCGAGTCACTCGGCATTCGCCTGCTCCCCCGCTATGAGCTTATCGACCTTGTTGAGGACACGAACGGTAGAATAACCGGAACCGTGCTCTACGACCTCACCGAAAATCGAATCGTGCCCTTTGCTGCCAAGGCCACGATCATCGCAACCGGTGGCACAGGCGGCCTGTTCGAGCGCAGCCTTACGTCGGCTGATGTGCTCAGCTCCTCGCAGGCCATCGCGCTGGCGCACGGCGCAACACTTACTAATATAGAGTTCATGCAGATGATGCCCGGTTTCATCGAGCCCAAGCGCAACCTGGTCTTCAACGAGAAAACCTGGCGCTACGTACATGTAGACCAGCCGGTAGATATTGCCGACGACAAGCTGGACGACCTGCTCGAGCAGCGCTCTGGATATGGTCCCTTCACGTCACGCTTGGCCTCCCGCGCTATCGATCTCGTCATCGATCAGGCAGGTGTCGAAGGCCTGGCACTCCACTACGACTTTCCCCGCGAGGATGTCCCAGAGTTTGTGCAGACCTTTGCCACCTGGCTGCAAGACGAGCACGGCATCGCCCCGACTGACGAGATGCGCGTTGCGATGTATGCCCACGCCGCTAACGGCGGCATCAAGATCGATAAGACCGCGCAAACGGGCGTTGAGGGCCTCTACGCTTGCGGTGAGGCGACAGGCGGCATGCACGGCGCCGACCGCATTGGTGGCTTGTCAAGCGCCAACGGCATCGTGTTCGGACGCATCGCGGGCGCATCGGCAGCCCAAGCAGCACAGAAAGAGCCCGAGACAGCCCTGAAGGCGGATATCGCCCTCCCCCAGTACGGCATAGCCGCAACAGATGCCGAACGCCTGACACACAGCCTTAGGCACACGATGAGCACCTATTGCATGATCAACAGGACCGAAGTTGGCCTTTCCAAGGCACTACACGAACTTGAGGGCTTGAAGACGGAGGCAACGACCTTGAGCACGCAGATAGCACAGGACAGCGAAGTCGCAGCCCTCGCCCGCCTGCAATCGCAGATTCAGCTGGCAACGGAGATGGTCAAAGCCATGCGCAATCGAACCGAAAGCCTAGGATCACACTATCGCGCAGACTAAATCGATTCTCGCTTTGAGTTTGATCACAACTTCTCAACATGCATCGAGCTCCGTAAGCATGATTCCCCTAAGGAGAACACGCTTACGGAGCTTTAGCCGTGTTTTCCCTAAGGGAATCACAGCGCAGATTTCCTCAGCTCCGAGCCCGTTCGGGTTCGACCCCATGTGAGGTCAACAAAAAAGACGGCCAACCTTCACTGACCGTCTTAACATGCTTTGGTGGGCCGTCAGGGGGTCAGCCTGCTGCGCAGGCGGCCGCTGCGGCGCTAAAGCGCCTTGCGCGCTGCGCTGGTAAATGCTTACGCATTTCCTCAGCTTCGCGCCCCGACGGGTTCGACCCCATGCGAGGTCAACAAAAAAGCGACCAGCCTAAGCCAATCGCTTTAACATACTTTGGGTGGGCCGTCAGGGGGTCGAACCCTGGACCTTGGGATTAAGAGTCCCCTGCTCTACCAACTGAGCTAACGACCCGATATCAACACGAAGCAAGAACTGGGGTGGGTAAAGGGACTCGAACCCTCGACCTACGGGACCACAACCCGTCGCTCTAGCCAACTGAGCTACACCCACCGTGTCCTGTGCGCTTCGCGCTCGACTATTATTGCAAGGAACGCCACGCGATGCAAGCCCCAATTTTCAAGAATTTTGAAAAGAGTTTTTCGAGACCATTTCGAGCAATTCCCACCGGTTTCATAGGAGTAAACTTGCCCCACTGCAAATGCTCGAAAGGACAAGCATGAAAGAACTCTCCAACCGTACGGCAACGTTTACCGATTCGGTCATCCGCCGCATGACGCGCATCTCCAATAAGTATGGCGCCGTCAACCTGTCGCAGGGCTTCCCCGACTTCGATCCCCCGGCGCAGCTGCTCAACAGCCTGAGCGCCATCGCCAGCGACCCAAAGCCGCTCTATCACCAGTACTCCATCACCTGGGGCTCCCAGGCCATGCGTGAGGCGCTTGCCGCCAAGCAGGAGCACTTTATGGGCATGCCGATCAACCCCAACGAGAACATCGTGGTCACCTGCGGCTCCACCGAGGCCATGATGGCCGCCATGATGACGGTCACAAACCCCGGCGACAAGGTCGTCATCTTCTCGCCATTCTACGAGAACTACGGCGCCGACACGATCCTCTCGGGTGCCGAGCCCATCTACGTGCCGCTTAACCCACCTGCGTTCGACTTTGACCGCGAGACACTCGAGGCGGCCTTCCGCGACAACGATCCCAAGGCCATCGTCCTGTGCAACCCTTCCAACCCCTGCGGCAAGGTCTTTACGCGCGAGGAGCTCACCTTAATCGCCGACCTCTGCAAAAAGTACGACGCCTACTGCATTACCGACGAGGTATACGAGCACATCGTCTACGCGCCCCACGAGCACGTCTATATGGCCACGCTGCCCGGCATGTTCGATCGAACCATCAGCTGCAGTTCGCTGTCTAAGACGTACTCCATCACCGGCTGGCGTCTGGGCTACACCATCGCCCCGGCCCAGATCACCGAGCGCATTAAAAAGGTCCACGACTTCCTCACCGTGGGTGCTGCCGCTCCCCTGCAGGAAGCTGTCGTCACCGCCCTCAAATTCGACGACAGCTATTACCAGGAGGTCCTCGACCTCTACACCGCCAAGCGCGACCTATTCTGTCAGGGGCTCGATAGCATCGATCTTGAGCACAACGTGCCGCAGGGCGCCTACTACGTGATGATGGATATCTCGGAGTTTGGCTATGACAGCGACCTCGACTTCTGCGAGGACCTGGCCTCCAAGGTGGGCGTGGGCGCTGTTCCCGGATCGAGCTTCTTCCGCGAGCCCGTCAACCATCTGATTCGTTTCCACTTTGCCAAGCGAGACGAGACGCTCAACGCTGCGCTTGAGAACCTCAAGTCGCTACGTGATAAAATCAACCCGCGCGGGTAAGGACGGTCAGTAACTAAAGGCACTAAAGAAACCTCGTGAACCCGTTGGGCCATGAGGTTTCTTTTTATAGCGACCTCATTTATTTTTTAGAGCGCTATACTTTAGTCACGGAGCAACTCGTCCAGAGAGGGATACTATGGCAGAGCAGCAGCTTATCGGAGCGCTCGAGGCCGGCGGCACCAAGATGGTCTGCGCCACGGGCTATGCAGACGGCACGGTCCTGGAACGCGAGCAGATTGCGACCACGACCCCGCAGGAGACCGTTGAGGCCGTCAACGCATGGTTTGCCGACAAGGACATCGCCGCGCTGGGCATCGGCGCCTTTGGCCCCACCGCAGTCAACCCTGCCTCGTCCCAATACGGCAAGATCCTGGAGACGCCCAAAACGGCATGGCGCTACTTTGACCTGCTGGGCACCATCCAAAACGAGCTCAATATTCCCTGCGGCTACGACACCGACGTCAACGTCGCCTGCCTGGGCGAGGTCACCTTTGGTTGCGCCCAGGGCCTCACTGACGTGGTGTATCTGACCATCGGTACCGGCGTGGGCGCCGGCGTGCTCTCGGGCGGTAAGCTCGTGCACGGCATGATGCATCCCGAGGCCGGCCACATCCTGGTCACGCGCGACCCGCGCGACACCATCGGCGAGCACAGCGGCTGCCCCTTCCACGACAACTGCCTCGAGGGCCTCATCGCCGGTCCCGGCGTCAAAAAGCGCTGGGGTGGCAAGAGCGCCGGAGAGATGGCCGATGACCCGGAGGCCATGGACCTGCTCGCCGGCTATCTGGCGCAGGCGCTCATGACCTACATCCTGTGCTACGCACCGCAAAAGATCGTCATCGGTGGCGGCGTGGCCGACCACACCCCCATCGTGCCGCTCGCGCGCAAGAAGTGCGCCGAGATGCTCAACGGCTACATCGTCACGCCCGAGATGGCCGACATTGATAGCTATATCGTCAACAACAGCCTCGAGGGCAAACAGGGCATTATGGGCTGCTTGGCCCTGGGCGCTCAGGCGCTTCAGTAGCAGACGCACCCACAGGGCGTGGCGCGCCCGGCAAATCCGACCTACGGAACGACGCCACCACGCCTCATATAAGCCCTCAAATAAAAAAGGCCGCCTAGGACCAAACAATACGTCCTAGGCGGCTTTTTTGGCGTGCATCAGCAACCGTAAGAGATATCGGAGCACAACGCCCGTTGCCGCCCCACAGCAGTCGATCACCACATCGGTGATCATGCCGGCGCGTCCCGGCACGAAGAGCTGAATCGTCTCGTCGATCGAGGGAATCAGCAGCAGGAACACCGCCGTGGGCAGTAGCACGTCAAAGGTGCGCCGGCCCTCAAAATCAAAGGCGTGCGTTGCCAGGATGCCGAGCACCATATACTCGGAAAAATGCGCGCACTTACGAACAACAAAGTTGGTCACCCATTCATATGGAAGTCCCACGCCGTGCAGAAAACCGCGGATAGCTTCCATGACCGTTAGGCTCAGTGAGCCCGACCCCGAGCCGGGAACCAGCGAATTGCCCCAGATCAAGAGCGCCATCAGGCAGGTTACGACCGCCCATTTTCGATTGATCTTAACCATGCAGAAGTTATGCCTCCGCACGGAGCGGCGCGAAGCTGGCGGTACCGCCCTCGATAACGCTCAGATAAGCACGGCCCGTACGCTTGGCGGTAGAGGACTGAAGACGCTCGATCTCTTCCTCGAGGATCTGATTGACGCGCTCGTGACGACGATTTTCCATAATGCCGGCGGCAATAGCCTCGGCCCGCTCGATGCTCTCACGCGAGATACGGGCAGTATCCTCGGGGAACACAGCGCTGTGACGGCCGACATAGGCGGGGGCAGCAGGCTGAGGGGCAGCGACGGGAGCGGAGGCTGAAACAGGAGCAGGCTCGTCAATCTCATCCAGAATCGCGGTGGCGGCGGCCCACATACCCTCGTGGCCCGAGTAATCGGCCATGGGGACATCAACCTCGAGCGAGGCGTCCGGAAGGTCGCCGGTGTCGATGCGATCTTGGGCATCAATCGATGCGGTGATGGCTGCAGGCTCATCGAGGTCATCGAGATCGATGCCCGCGGCACCGGAGATGATAGGCATGCTGGCGAGGTTTGCATTGTACGGCGCAGCCTCAGCCGCCTGCTGCTGGGCAGGAGCGCCCCAAAGCGAGCTTTCGTCGGCACGGCGGGCGGCAACAGCCTCCTCGTCCGCGGTCATGGCTTCATCAACGTACGAATTATCGGCAGAAGCGTTCGCGTCCGCCGAGGTAGCGCTGTAGGCGTTATTGACCGCCGCATTGGCAACGAGTGCCACGAAAGCCGCCGTGCTGCCCGCAGGGGCGGCCTGGGAGCCCGACACGGCGCGTGCCGCGGCGGCGATATCATCGCGATTGAAGGAGCCGGTCTGCCCGCCGTTGGTGAGCTCGTCGATGGCGACTTGATAGACGTCGCGCGAGCGTGCAGGGTCGCAGCTCACCGGCGAATCGTCGTCGAGCATGCTGTCGATCATGGACCAAGCCTCGGCCTCGTCCATAGCATCTGCGGCTCGAGCGATGGTAGGGACACCATCATCGACATGACGGCGCTGGAACGCACCAGTCAGGCCGGAAAGGAGTGCCGAGGTAGACTGCTCCGACTGAGCCTGAGAAGCAGAAGTCGCAGCGTAAGGAGTCGCATCCTGCTGCTGAGCTGGAATCGAGGCGGTCTTGAACTCGCTTTGATGCTGATTGAGATTGGCGGCACCGCCCATGGCATCGGGCTGGAACAGACGCTCTTCACGCTGCACACGGTACTCGGAGATACCCAGCGAGGCGGCATAGATACCCACGCCCGCCACCGCGCCCACGGCGAAGGGAACCGCACCCGCCACGACCGTCTCGTTCACCGACGAAAACGGCAGCGTCGCGGCATACATAACCACGGGAGCGGCAAGACCGATCCCGCACGAAAGTCCGGCAAGGACTGCTCGTTGTGTTGCATCAGAAGAAGCCATGAGCTCTCCCCATCTTCCAGCACCCAAATCGCATCATTCAGTTGGCTGCGCGAGAGAAGATGAAGCGGGGCTATGCCCCAAAGCAACGGTATATGGTTCGTTTCATCTGCGTTTTCCGTCGCGAAGCTTAAAAGCTATTATGCGAAACCACCCTGCCGATTGCAAGCGACGATGTCGGATTGAAACGGGAAACCTGCTGCTCGTCGGTCTTACGGTCAAAAATAAGCGCGGAGCGGCGCAATGGAAAGGGGCCGAGGCTCAAAGCCCCGACCCTTTATCGCATTGATGACTATCGCAGCGCGTGGATGACAACCTAGAACGTCTGCTCGTAGTCGCTGTGTTTTTTGGCCGAACGCACCAGGAACTCCTGGTTGGTGTTGGTGCCCTTCAGACCCTTGATAAACGACGCCGCCGCACGCTCGGTATTGTTCATGCCGGCAAGAATGCGACGCAGACCAAAGACAAACGGACGCATCTGCTCGTCGACCAACAGGTCCTCGTTACGCGTACCGGAGGCAACGGGGTCGATAGCCGGGAAGATGCGGCGGTCGGCCAGGTCGCGGTCGAGCTTAAGCTCCATGTTGCCGGTGCCCTTGAACTCCTCGAAAATGACCTCGTCCATCTTGGAACCGGTGTCGATGAGGGCAGAGGCCAGGATGGTGAGCGAGCCGCCGTTCTCGATATTGCGGGCTGCACCCAGGAAGCGCTTGGGCGGATACAGTGCCGCCGAATCGACGCCGCCCGAAAGGATGCGGCCCGAGGCAGGCGCCGCCAAGTTGTAGGCGCGGGCGAGGCGCGTGATGGAGTCGAGCACCACCACGACGTCGCCACCCAGCTCTACGATGCGCTTGGCGCGCTCGATGACGAGCTCTGCCACGCGGGTGTGGTTGTCGGCAGGCATATCGAAGGTCGACGCCACAACCTCACCCTTGATGGAACGCTGCATATCGGTGACCTCTTCGGGGCGCTCGTCGACGAGCAGGCAGATGAGGTGCACCTCGGGGTTGTTAATCGAGATAGACTGGCAGATCTTCTTGAGGATCGTGGTCTTGCCGGCCTTGGGCGGGGACACGATCAGGCCGCGCTGGCCCTTGCCGATCGGTGACACGATGTCGATGGCGCGACCGGTAATAGAGTCCTTGCCGTGCTCCATGCGCAGCGGCTCGTTGGGATAGACCGGGGTGAGGTCGCCGAACTTGGGACGGTTGCGAATCTGCTCGGGGTCCAGACCGTTGACGGTCGTGATTTTGGCGAGGCCGGCGCGCTTGTCGCCGCCGCGCGAAGGACGCAGCGAGCCCTCGATGACGTCGCCCGTGCGCAGGCGCGCGGAGCGGATGAGGTAGGCGGGCACGAAGGCGTCGTCGTTGGACTTCATGTAGCCATGGGCGTGGATGATGCCGGAGCTGTCCGGGCGAATCTGCAGAATGCCCTTGATGTCGCGGAAGCCCTCGGCCTTCGCAGCGGTGACGTAGATTTCCTCGACGAGCTCGGCCTTCTTCTTGCCGGTCGTCTCGATCTCGAACTCCTTGGCCTTCTCGCGAAGTTCGGCAACCTTCATGGCAGCGAGCTCCTCGCGCGAAAGCGTAGGCTCGGTGGGAGCGGCATTACGCTCCTTGTTGCGTTGCTTGCGATCGCGCTGGCGGTTGCGACGGTCGTTGTTGCGCTCGTCCTTGCGCTCGTTGCGCTCGTCCTTGCGCTCGTTGCGCTCCTCGTTGCGCTTGTGCTGGCGACGGTTGGGGCGAGCGTTGTCATCGGCCTCAGCGGGCGCGGCGCCATCGGTTGCGGCGGCGTCGGCATTGGCCGCAGCGGCGTCATTGGCCTCGGCGCCGGAATCAATCTGCGCTTCGACATCAGCCTGCTGCTCGGCGGCCTTGGCCTTAGCGGACTTCTTACGACCGCGCTTGGGCTTCTCGGACGCAGACTGTTCGACGTCTTGGGACTCGGCGGCATCAGTCGATGCATCGGCGGTCGTCTCGGCGGAATCCTCGGACGCACCCTTCTTGGCAGCCTTGGCCTTGGACGTGCGCTTAGCAGCAGTACGATGGCTGCGACCGGGACGGACGTCGGCGGGCTCGACATCGGCGGGAGCGGCCTCGGAAGTCGTAGCATCCTGGACGGGTGCGTCGGCGGCGGTTGCAGACTCGGCGGTCGCCGCAGCATCCCGAGCGGCTGCAGCTGCGGCTGCGGCCTTCTCTGCCTCGACGAAGGCCTTGGGCTTGCGACCGCGACGGTGCGGGCGCAAAGCCGGATCGACAACGGGAACTTCGCTGGCCTCGACAGGCGCAGCGGGCTCAGCAGGCGATGTGCCCTCCCCTGCCGCGGAACGGACCGAAGCCTCAGTGAGCTCGGGGGCTGCCTGTTCAGCAACCTGCTCGGCTTTAGCAGCCGTGAGACGGCGTGTGCGCGGTGCCGGCTTCTCGGTCGGCTGGTCGGCGGCAGGCGTCTCGGGCACAGACGGAGCTGCGAGCTCGGTCAGAGCCGCGGCCTCGCGCTCGGCAGCACGACGGCGGGCGCGCACCACCTGAGCCTCGCTAATCTGCGCCAACGCACGTGCCTGCGCGACCTCATCGGAAATCGGCGCCGAAGAGTCAGCTGCAACGGTGCGCTTGGCGCGCGTCGTGCGCGTGGTACGGCGCTTGGGCTTGGTGGCCTCCTCGCCGTCAGTGGCAGGCTTGGTCGTGCGGCGCGTACGCTTGGGCTTTGCCGGAGCAGCCTCCTCACCAGTTGCAGGCACGGCCTTCTCAGCCGCTACAGGCATAGGCGTCGAAGCAGCCTTAGGCGTCTCAGGAGCCGAGGCTTGCGCGGGCGCCGCGACCTGGTCCGACGCAACCGGTGCAGCGGGAGCGGCCTGCGTCGTCGTTATTTCGTTTTCTTGCTGTTGATCAGACACAGTGTTTGCTCAACTTTCTTTTCAAGCCCTGTGATCACATGCTCCCTGCATAAACCTTCAGAGCGGCTAAACAGTCTAGTTCCGTTCAAAACGACGGACATCATTGATCTGTATCGAGATGATTGCGTCAACTACGCAGCGTTAGTGTAACACAACCGCCGCCACCTGCAACTTAGTCATTGGGGACGTTCTTAAACGACTAGTCAAAAGGGACACTCTTTGTTTGCCACCCACAAATCTGACTGCCTCCGCCAAAACTATGGCGGTTTACTACGATGAATCGCTCAACCGCGACCACTCCGAAACTTGTTGAACTAAAACCGCAGGTAGATGCCTTGCACTTTTTAGCAAAAAGCCGGCGTGGTTAGAATTCCTCAATTCATCGTAGTAAACCGGCATAGTTTCGTATTTCTAGCAGCTCCAAATTCATCAATACGTCGGCGTTTGCGAAAAAAGCCCGACCTCCGTGGGAGATCGGGCTTATAGGCCTCAGTTAAACCAAACCTACACGGTCAAATGACCCGCAGGTTACATCTGCTCGGGCGCGGAAACGCCAACGAGGGTGAGCACCAGGGCGAGCGTCACGCGGACGGCATCGCAAGCGGCCAGACGGGCACGCGAAAGCTCGGGGTCGACGGGACGGCCCTCGCTCGGCAGCACCTGGCAGGCAGCGTAGAAGCTGTGGAAGTCACCGGCGAGTTCCTCGGCAAAGTGGGTCAGACGGAACGGGGCGCGATCGCGAGCACAGCTGGCGATCAGGTCGGTGAGCTCGTTGAGCTTGCGCGAAAGGGCGAGCTCGGTCGGGTCGGTCAGCAGCGAGTAATCGACGTTCTCACCGATGGCCTTGGCGGCAACGGCCTTCATGCCCATCTCGTCGGCCTGCTCGGCGGTAACGTCGGCGGCACGGCGCAGGATGGAGCACACGCGGGCGTGAGCATACTGCACGTAATAGACCGGGTTGGAGTTGTCGCGCTTCTTAACGGCCTCGATGTCGAAGTCGACCATCTGGTTGGAGCTCTTGGAGATGAGCGTGTAGCGAGCGGCATCGGAGCCAACCTCGTCGACGAGCTCCTGAAGGGTCACCATGGTGCCCTTGCGCTTGGACATACGGACGGGCTTGCCGTTACGCAGCAGGTTGACGAGCTGGCCCAGTAGAACCTCGAACTTGCCGGGGTAACCCAGAGCGTCGCAGACGCAGCGGACGCGCTCGATGTAACCGTGGTGGTCGGCGCCCCAGATGTCGATGACGTGGTCGACGCGCTGGAACTTATCCCAGTGATAGGCGACGTCGGAGGCGAAGTAGGTGTACTCGCCGTCGGACTTGATCAGGACGCGGTCCTTGTCGTCGCCCAGATCGGTGGAGCGGAACCACAGGGCGCCGTCCTTGGTGTAGAGGTAGCCCATCTTGTCGAGCTTCTCAAAAGCGCGGTCGACGGCGGAGGTGCCGGCGGTCTCGCCCTCGGTGTCCTTCACATACAGCGAGCGCTCGGAGTACCAACGGTCAAAGTCGCAGTTGACGGCGTGGCAGAGGTCGCGCATGTTGTCGACCATCTTCACGTAGCCGCGCTCACGGAAGCTCTCCATACGCTCCTGCGGATCGGCGTCGACCCACTTGTCGCCGTCGGTGCGCCAGAACTCGGCGGCCTCGTCGATGATGTAGTCGCCGCCGTAAGAGTCCTTGCCCAAGGTCTCGGCAAAGTTGTCCTGATACGGATGGGTCTCGGGGTGCTCGTCGTTCTCGTCGGCAACAAAGGCGTCACGGTCGGCGATCAGCAGCTTGTGAGCCTCGTCGATATCAACGCCCTGCTTGGCGATGATGTCGGCAAGCTGCATATAGCGCGTGCTGATGGAGTTGCCGAAGGTGTTCATCTGAGAGCCGTGGTCATTGATGTAGAACTCACGCTGGATGTCGTAACCGGCGTGGTCCATGACGCGGCAAAGGGAGTCGCCCAGAGCGGCCCAGCGGCCGTGACCAATGTGCATGGGGCCGACGGGGTTGGCGGAAACGAACTCGACCTGGGTCTTCAGGCCACCACCGACGTTGGACTTAGCGAAGTCCATGCCCTTCTCGCGAGCCTCGCCAAAGATGGCATTCTTGACGGCAACGGAGAGGTAGAAGTTGATGAAACCGGGGCCTGCGATCTCAACCTTCTCGATCGCGGGATCCTCGGGCATATGGGCAACGATGGCCTCGGCGATCTTGCGCGGGGCGCAGTGGGCCAGCTTGGCGGACTTCAGGGCCATGGTAGAGGTCCACTCGCCATGAGAAGTGTCAGCCGGTCGCTCGATAGCGCAATCGTCAAGTTCAAATGCGGAAAGGTCGCCGGCCTCCTGGGCCGCAGCAAGCGCAGCACGTACCAGCTCTTCAATCTTCTCGGGCATAGATCCTCCTTGTGTTAAAGCCCCCGAGCTCTTGGTCACTCGTAGGGCAAAAGCCAGAGTTTGTAGCACTCTATCACAAGCGAGGGGCACTGTCGCAGGGTAAAGCCAATCGAAATTGCATATGCACAAAATTGACTACAGCTTGTATGGAGTCACTCAAAGATGCCGGTCTGCCTGCAGATTATGCACGCGTTGAAAATGCATAAAGGTGTGAATGAGCTGTGTCTTTTATCGAATACTCTTACCTATCAGAGTTGTGTGCTTTTCCTGCATAAAGCGAGGATTTGCGCACGTCAGCGTGTTATTCTAGACATACGTAAATTCGTATAAGTTGGAGGTAGCATGTTCTCAATCGGTCAACACGTCATTCATCCGGGTCAGGGAGTCTGCACCGTCGTCGGTTTTAGGGACGACACGCCGCAGCCCATGTTGTTGCTCGAGGCCAAGCAAGGGCATGCGCAGACAATCCTTATGTACCCCGTGGCGCAGGCCGACCGTCTGCATGCCGCCATCTCTCAGCAAGATGCCGAGCATCTGCTGAGCCACTATGACGAGCTGGAGTGCGACACCTTTACCGAGCGCAACAGCTCGCTTGAAGAGACACACTTTAAGCAGCAGCTCAAGCTGGGCGCGCCCGAGACGGTCCGCGTGGCAAAGACCATGATGCACCGCATTCGCCAGGCCGAGGAAGCCGATAAAAAGCCCAGCTCTTACTATATGCGTGTACTCAAGGAAGCCAAGCGCCGCTCCATCGAGGAGTTCGCCGTGGCATTGGGCGTCACCGAGGAGGCCGCCGAAGCCCGCCTAGCCCAAGCCGCCCTCAACTAACCCATCCGCGCCAAAAACCACCACAAAGGGGACAGGCACCTTTGTGGTGGTTTTTTCGTTCTAGTCGTTCTAGTAGTATTCATTCTTAGCGATACCTGCGAGCACAAGGAGTCTTTTATGGCAGAGCCACTTTCCGCCGGAATCACCCGCGACCGTGCGTTCGAATTGCTCAACGAGCACAATAAGGACCCGTTCCACATCACCCACGGCGAAACGGTCGAGGGCACCATGCGCTACTTTGCGCGCGAGTTCGACCCCGAGAACGAGGAGTTTTGGGGCATCGTCGGTCTGCTGCACGACCTAGATTGGGAGGAGCATGAGGACGACCCCATGAACCACACCATCTATGCGGCCGAGATCCTTGAAGGCGAGGGCGCCTCTCCCGATCTCATTCGCGCCATTCAGACGCACACGTCGGACTTCAACACCTCGCTGCCCAAGCCCGAGCTGCAGATGGAAAAGATCCTGTTTGCCTGCGACGAGCTCACCGGCTTGATCGGTGCTGCCGTCATCATGCGTCCGAGTAAGAGCGTCATGGACTTTACGACCAAGTCGCTCAAGAAAAAGTTCAAGGACAAGCGCTTTGCCGCCGGCTGCTCGCGCGACGTGATTACGCAGGGTGCCGAGATGCTGGGCTGGGAGCTCCCCGAGCTCTTCGACCGTACCATCGCGGCCATGCAGTCCTTCGCCCCCGACCGCGACACCTTTCAGGCTTAATTCCAAAACCACCACAAAGGGGACAGGCACCTTTGTGGTGGTTTTTGTTTGCGCGGGCGTTAGGGGCGGACCTGGCCGGTGCCTCGGAGCTTGTATTTGTAGGTGGTGAGGGCCTCGGCGGCAAAGGGGCCGCGGGCGTGGAGCTTTTGGGTCGAGATGCCAATCTCGGCGCCCAGGCCAAACTCGCCGCCGTCGGTAAAGCGCGTGCTGGCGTTGGCGTACACGGCCGAGGCATCGACCGCGTCCAGGAAGCGCTCGCAAGCATCCGTGTCCTCGGCAACGATGGCCTCGGAGTGCATCGTGCCGTAGCGATTGATGTGTGCGATGGCCTCGTCCTCGTTTGCCACGACCTTCACGCTCATCTCGAGCGCCAGGTACTCGCGACCCCAGCCCTCCTCAGTCGCGGCAACGTAGTCATCGCCCTCGGCAAGCCCGGCATCGGCGCACGCGGCGCACGTGGCCTCGTCGCCGTGAATGAGCACGCCGTGGTCGTGCAGCACGGCAACAACCGCAGGCAAAAACACATTGGCCACAGCATGGTCGACCAGCAGCGACTCGGCGGCATTGCACACGCCCACGCGCTGCGTCTTAGCGTTGACGATAATATTGAGCGCTTTATCGAAATCGGCGGATTCATGCACGTAGATGTGGCAGTTGCCCGTGCCCGTCTCGATCACCGGCACAAGCGACTCGCGCACGCAGCGCTGGATCAGGCCTGCACCGCCGCGCGGAATGAGTACGTCGACAATACCGCGGAGCTTCATGAGCTCGCCAGTGGCCTCGCGGTCGGTGGACTCGATCATCGACACGGCCTCGCGCGGGAAGCCCTTGGCCTCGAGCGCATCGGCCAGCAGCTCAGAAATCATGGCACACGAGTGATAGGCCAGCGAGCCGCCGCGCAGAATACAGGCGTTGCCGGTACGGATGCAGATGCCCGCGGCGTCGGCCGTCACGTTGGGACGCGCCTCGTAAACCATGGCGACCAGGCCCAGCGGCACACTCACACGGGTCAGGTCCACGCCGCTTGCAAGCACGCGGTGGTCGAGCACGCGGCCTACGGGATCGGGCAGCTCGGCGAGCTTTTCCAGGCCGGCGGCCATGCCCTCGACGCGCTCAGGCGTCAGCAGCAGACGATCGAGCAGTCCGGCCGAGGTACCCGCATCGCGCGCGGCGGACATATCGAGCTCGTTGGCGGCGACGATGGAGTCGACACCGTTGCGCAGCGCTGCGGCCATGGCGCGCACGGCCTCCTGGCGCTGTTCATCGCTCGCCGTGGCAAGCGAGGCCGACGCTGCCTTGGCGGCAACGGCAAGATCGTGGACATACGTGGCTATATCGACCGACATGGGCGGCCCTTTCTCCTAGAAGTTTGCAACCATGGTAGCCGATTTGCGCATGGCCTCGCCCGCGGCGGTAGAATTGGTCAACCCGAAACACCGCAACGAACGGAAGACTCACATGGCCCTCATCACTTCGTACCACGTCCCCGGCCTTTACGTCGAGGACCACAGCATCGACGTCCCCCTTGACTGGCGCGGCCTGGAGCCGATGCTCCTGGCCGTCGGCAGCACCATGCGCCGCGGCGCTATGCCGGCGCCCATCGCCGGCGCGCCCGAGAGCATCAAGCTCTTCTACCGTGTGGTTTGCGCGCCCGACCGCATCAACGACGATCTGCCACTGCTCCTGTTTTTGCAGGGCGGCCCCGGCGGCGAGAGCCCGCGTCCGCTGTCGCCCACAAGCGACGGCTGGATCGAGGAGGCCGTCAAGCACTTCCGCGTGGTCCTTCCCGACCAGCGCGGCACCGGACGCAGTAGCTGCGTGGACGGACGCACGATCAAGGCACTGGGTGATCGCGCAACGGCCGCCGGCGCCGATACAGCACGCTCGCAGGCGGATTTCCTCAAGCGCCATCTTGCCAGCTCCATCGTGCGCGATTTTGAGTACCTGCGCCTGGTGGGCTTTGGCGGCAAGCCCTGGGTCACACTGGGGCAGAGCTACGGCGGCTTTTTGACGTTGAGCTATCTGTCGCTCTTCCCCGAGGGCGTGGCGGCAAGCTTTACCTGCGGCGGCATTCCGCACGTGCCGGCGAGCGCCAGCGAGGTCTACGCGCACACCTTCCCACGCATGGCAGCCAAGACGTAGCAGTATTACGACCGCTACCCCGCCGACGTCGAGCGCGTGGCGGCCCTGGCAGATGCCCTCGAGGAGCAAAAGCCCGTGTTGCTCGACGGCTCGCCGATGACGGTCGAGCGCCTACAGCTCATGGGCAGCGACTTTGGCATGAAGCCGAGCTTTGAGCGCATGCATTGGATTATCGATCACGCGTTTGTTACAGGCGACGGTACACTGAGCTGCGGCTTCTCGGTATCCGACAGCTTTTTGATGCGCGCCTTCGAGCGTACCAACACGCGCACGAATCCGCTGTACTGGACGCTGCAGGAGTTCATATACGCCGACGGTGACACTATGCCCATTGGCTGGGCCGCAGCTGAAGAGAAGGCACACCGCGCCGAGTTCGACACCCTCGCGCGCCCGCTCATGTTTACCGGCGAGGCCATGTTCCCGTGGATGTTCGAGCAGATGCCCGAGCTCAAGCCCTTCAAGCCCGCCATGGACCTGCTGATGGAAGACACCAGCTGGGACAAGATCTATGACCCGCAGCGCCTGGCCTGCAACGAGGTGCCGCTCCAGGCCGCGGTGTACTTCGATGACATGTACGTCGATTCGAGTCTGCAGCTCGACACGCTCAGCCGCGTGGGCAACTCGCACGCCTGGGTAACCAACGAGTTCGAGCACGACGGCCTGCACGGCAGTGTGGTATTCAAGCACCTCTTCGACGAGGCCCTCAACCGCGGAGACCTGCGCCGAATCTTCTAGCAAAGGAGTGTCCCCACCTGCCGGCACAATAGAAACGTCCCCAAGTGCCGGATGATGTCCTTCGCCACGAAAACGGCCCATCTACTACGTTTCACCCGCATGGCCCAACCAGATGCCAAAAATAAAGAAAACCGCAGGCGTTCTACCTGCGGTTTTCTTTTTGCAATTCTTGGCATGGTCACCGATAGCCTATTAAACGTAGTAGATGGGCCGTTTTCGTGGCGACCAGCTCGGACATAAGCGCGGCGGGGCAAAGTTACCCTGGTAATTTCACCCCACGTGCATTGCAGATCGAAGGCGCCCGGCGTCGAGGCCTAAGCAAATACAATCAAGTTGTCTCGATGGATCGCCGGCTTCTCGGCTAGGTCTGCCAGTAGACGGTTGCTGGCGATCTGGTCCTGGCGGCGGCCGGCGGCAAGCTCCAGCACGTCCGAATCGGCCTCGGCGATACCGCGGGCGACGACCATACCGCTCGGGTCGCACACGTCGAGCACATCGCCCTCGGAAAACACGCCATCGACCTCGTGAATACCCACCGTAAGCAAGGAAGAGCCACGGCTTACCAGCGCCTTCGCAGCACCATCATCGACCGTCACCGAGCCATGTGCCTTGTCACCCAGCGCGATCCACAGCTTGCGCGGCGCAATGTCCAGGCGCTCCGCCGGCGGATCGAACAGCGTGCCCACGCTCTCGCCGCGGGCGAGGCGCACGAGTGCATCGGGCTCCTCACCCGAGCAAATCACGCTCTGAATGCCCGCCGTCATCAGGATGCGGCTCGCGCGAATCTTGGTGATCATGCCGCCCGTGCCCACCGAGGTCGAAGAATCGCCCGCCGAGGCGATAATCTTGGCATCGATCTTATGCACGACAGGAACAAACTCGGCCGTGGGGTCCTCATGCGGATTGGCAGTATAAAGGCCATCGATGTCCGAGAGCGTCACGCACAGATCGGCAGAAACCAGGCAGCTCACAAGCGCCGCCAGTGTGTCGTTGTCGCCAAACTTGATCTCATCGACGGTAACGGTATCGTTCTCGTTGACGACCGGCACCACGCCAAGCTCCACGAGGCGCAACAGGGCGTCGCGCGCATGCAGGTAGGACGTGCGACGGGCCGTGTCGTGGCGCGTGAGCAGTACGAGCGAGGTGAGCAGGTCACGCGCATGAAACTCCTCGTCGTAGGCCGACGAGATGATGCACTGACCAGCCGAGGCGCAGGCCTGCAGGCTCGGCAGGTCGCCGACCGGCTTGCGGTCGAAGCCCAACACGGGATAGCCACAGGCGATAGCGCCCGAGCTCACCACGACCAGGCGCCAGCCAAGCTCGCGCAGCGCTGCGGCCTGGTCGGCAAGTCCGCCGATAAAGGCGCGGTTGACCTTGCCGTCGGCGCCCACCACCGTGGACGAACCGATCTTTACCACCATCGTTTTATAAGAAGTCGTCATACGTCAAACCAATCAACTGTTCAGCGAACGGCCGAGCTGGCGGCCAAGGGAGCGTGACTCGCCCCTACCGCCCAAGGAATTAGTGAGCCCAGGGAAAGGCAGAAGCCGCGGCCATGTTCTTACGCACGAGCTCGTCGCGCACCTGAGCCAGGCCCTGCTCCATGCCCACCACATAGGTCTGCGGGTACAGGAAGCGCTTGAAAGCTGCGTCCAGATGATCGAGCGCCCAAGCACAGCGCTCGCGCGCGTCCTGGATGCTCTCACGCGGAGCCACCGCACTGCCATCGCGCACGATCGGCACCAACAGCTCGCGATACTCAAGTTCGGACACGTCGGTCACCAGGGCGGCATCGTTCACGGCTACGAGGGTATTGCCGCGCGCGGCGCCCTCCCCCGCCAGATGGTCCTCGTCGTAGATCATGTCGCAGACCGGGCCGCCAAAGCCGTCGTAATAACGGCGCACGCGTTGCACACCCGGGATCGTGCGCTTGTAGGGCTGCTCGGAGAGCTTGACAACCGGCGTCCATGGATCTGCCTCGCTCGCACGGCGGGCGGAAAGCTTGTACACGCCGCCCAGCGCCGGCTGGTCGTAACAGGTCGCAAGCTTGGTACCCACGCCAAAGCTGTCGATGGGCGCGCCCTGGTCGAGCAGCGACTGAATCGTGTACTCATCCAGATCGTTGGAAACCGAAATCCCCACATAGGGCAGGTCCTCGGCATCAAAACGGCCGCGCACATACTTGGAGAGCTTGGCGAGGTCGCCGGAGTCGATGCGAATGGCCGACAGGCGCTCGCCCACCGCTTCCATCTCCTTGGCAACCGTAATGGCATGTTCACAGCCCTCGCGCACGTCATAGGTGTCGATGAGCAGCGTACAGTTCTTGGGGCTCGACTTGGCAAAGGCGCGGAAGGCCTCGAGCTCGGAATCGAAGCTCATCACCCAGCTGTGCGCATGCGTGCCAAAGACGGGAATACCGTAGCGGCGGCCGGCGAGCACATTGGACGTAGAGGAGCAGCCGGCAACGTAGCTCGCGCGCGCGACGGCCAAGCCGCCATCGGGACCCTGAGCGCGGCGCAGGCCAAACTCGGCAACGGGACGGCCGTCCGCCGCCAGCACCACGCGCGCCGTCTTGGTGGCGACAAGCGTCTGGAACCCAACGATGTTGAGCAGCGCCGTCTCAAGCAGCTGGCACTCCAGCGCGGGGCCGGTGACGCGAACCATGGGCTCGCGCGGAAAGACGAGCTCGCCCTCGGGCACGGCGTCGATGTTTACATGCGCACGAAAATCGCGCAGGTAGTCGAGGAATCCAGGCTTGAACATCGCGCCGCCGGCCGGGGCCTGGAGCGAGGCGAGGTAGTCGATATCCTCGGGCGTAAAGCGCAGATTCTCGACCAGCTCGGGCAGTTCGGCGGTGCCGCACATGACGGCATAGGCGCTGCCAAAAGGATGGTCGCGGTAAAACGCGGTAAAACAACCCTGCTCATTGGCCTTGCCGCTCTCCCACAGGCCCTGGGCCATAGTGAGCTCGTACAGATCGGTGAGCATTGCAATGTCGGTGGGATGCGAGATGTCGGTCAAAGCCATGGGGCGACCTTTCGGATGCGTTGTGCAGAGGTTGAGGGTTGGAAAAGGGCAGAGTGTTCGGGCATGGCACCCAGCGCGAATGGGCTAGAGCAGGCCCATGCTGGTCAGGATCGTGTAGCCCATAAAGATGACAAACGCGATGAGGGCAAGGACAATGATGATTTTTTGAGCCGGCGCCATGCCAGGGATCTCGTTCTCGCCCGTAGGCTCCTTGGAGGTAACCATGCGCTTGGCAAAGGTCATCTCGTCACGGCTCGGCTTGGGCTCGACGGACTTGGAACGAGCGACCTTTTTAGGCTGAGGTTTAGGTGCGGTGGGCGCGGGCTTCGCGGCGGCGGGCTTGGGCGCGGGGGCGACGTTCGCGGCGGCCTCCTCGGCCTTCGCACGCTCGGCACGCAGGGCGGCCAGCTCCTCACGCTCGCGGCGTGCCTCTTCCTGGGCCTCGCGACGAGCTTTCTCGGCGCGGAGCTCTTCCAACTCGGCGCGTTCCTCGGCAGACAGTGGTTGGGACTCAAGCTTGGCCATGGTACAGCCCTTTCTTTTAAAAAAAGCCGCCGACACAATGTCAGCGGCTTATCAAATCCAAGGGTGGAGACGAAGGGAGTCGAACCCTCGGCCTCTGCCATGCGACGGCAGCGCTCTCCCAACTGAGCTACGTCCCCAAGACAAGTTGATATTTTACCTACGGCTCGCCAACTGTCAACGCCCAATACCCAGTCTTTTTGGGACGCGGCTATTTTGACAACTTTTCGAGCAGGCGATCCTCTCGATGATTTTTTAATCCCCGTCCCAGAAAAATCATCGGCGAGCGCACTACTTTGCGCTGGTGAGGACGCCGGTGGTGTCGAACACCGGGGTGAAGCTCTCGTCTACCGCTCCGCCTTCTTGCCAAAACATCGTCGTAAAGCCCAGGTCGTCGGCATGGTCGAGCACCTGCTCGTACTCCTCGCGCGTCACGGCGCGCGCCAGGTCGCCGCCTTGTTCGCACATGAGGGCATTGGGCGTGTACTGGTTCATGACCGAGATCGGCACGTCGCCCACCGTCTGCCACACCAGGTCCAACACGCGGCACGAATCGTCCGCATGCCCCGGCAGCACCAGATGACGCACGATTATGCCGCGCCTCATGAGCCCGTCCTTGTCTACCAGCTCTCCCCCGCGGCGCTCAATCTCGCGCGCCATCTGGGCCAGACCCGACACGGCCACGCGCGGGTAGTCCTTAATATGAGAAAGCGACTGCGCAAGCCCGGCATCGGCATATTTAAAGTCCGTAAGCCACACGTCGACCAGGTCGCCCAGCGCTGCCACGGCACTCGCGCGCTCGTAACCACTCGTGTTGTAGACAATTGGGATGACCAGTCCGCGCTCCCGAGCTGCGGCAATCGCGGCCGGCAGCAGGTGAGCATAATGCGTCGCCGTCACCAGATTGATGTTATTGGCACCTTGGTCCTGCAGCTCCAGCATAATCTCGACCAGGCGCTCGGGCGAAATCTCAAGCCCAAAATTGCCCGTCGAGATCTCGTGGTTCTGGCAATAGATACATTTGAGCGAGCAGCCGCTAAAGAAGATCGTGCCCGAACCGGCCTCGCCCGAGATAGGCGGCTCCTCCCACATATGAAGCGCCGCGCGGGCCACCTTGAGCGTGTCATCGGCACCGCATACGCCGTGCGCACCCTCGTCGCGCACCGCACCGCAACGGCGCGGACACAAATGGCAGGCGGGCGAAAAAAGTTCGGTCAACGGCGTCGGCATAAAAACATGCTCCAAAACAACGATTCAGCAGCTCAAACGTAAAGGGACCAACCGCACAGACGGCTCGAGCCCAAGGCGCCGTAATCGTCCGACACGATTTTTGTAATGTCAAGACTGGAATCGATAAAGTGCCGCTTTATGATGTAGGTATTCCGCCCCCCGCGGAGCAACTGGGTGAACCGTCGCGTTTATTTAGGGAGCCCACACAGTCGTACCTAGTACAGGTATCCTTCGTTGTTAAGGACGCTGGAACAGTCGATGAGGGCACCCACCTGTTTTAGGTGGGTTCATTTTCGTAACGTGGGGGGTGGTTTTTATTTGCCGAAAACCACCATTACAGCCCATATGGATCCCCGCCGGTATCCCGACAATCCATCGACAACATCCCAATATCTGGTAAGCGCGTGATTATCGCTGCGTGCAATTCCATGCACCCCCCTTGGTCGAGTATCATGGTTCGGCTATGCCCTTTGCGCTTAGCAACCTTTGACCTTTTCCTTCGACGCTTGGCGGTTTTTAGATTCATGGCTTCATCCCCGAGCTACATACCGTATCTATGCGTGGCAGCGGCGGCCTTTATCACGACCTTCCTCACGGTGCCCCTGGTCAAGCGCTTGGCAATTAAGCTCGACGCCGTCGACTATCCTTCTAAGCGCCGCATCAACACCAAGCCCATCCCGCGTTTGGGCGGAACGGCGGTGTTTTTGGGCCTGGTCGTTGCCTGTATTGTGCAAATCCTAGGCACCTGGTACCTGGGTTGGCCGCCCGTTTTGGTGCCCCACCCCCGTCTGCACATCAGCTACCCCATACTTGCGTTTTCTTTTACCGTCATCTTTGCGACCGGCGCTATCGACGACGTCTTCCAGCTCAAGCCCAAGCAAAAGCTAGCCGGACAGGTCCTCGCCGCGCTTATCGCCTGTATCGGCGGCCTGCGGATCGGCGTCATCGTCAACCCGTTTGCCCCCGGCGAGATCATGCTCGGATGGCTCGCCTACCCCATCACCGTGATCTATCTGGTGGCATTCACCAACATCATTAACCTCATCGACGGCCTCGACGGCTTGGCCACGGGCATCTGCGGCATCGCGTCGTTCACCATGTTTTCGATGGCCGTTCTCTCGGGCCGCATCGACGCCGCCGCGCTCTCCATTGCGCTCTTTGGCGCTTGCCTGGCCTTTTTGCGCTACAACTTCAACCCCGCAAGCATCTTCTTGGGCGACTCGGGGTCGTTGCTTCTGGGCTTTGCACTGGGCTCCATCTCGCTGCTCAACGTGAGCCGCACCGCCGCGCTCACCTCGCTTATCATCCCGCTCATCGTTGCCGGCGTGCCCATCATCGACACGTTTAGCGCCATCGTGCGCCGCAAGCGCGCCCACATTAGCATCGGGCAGGCCGACAAGGGCCACATCCACCACCGCCTGATCCAAGAGGGCTACAACCAAAAGCAGGCAGTGCTCCTCATCTACGCCTGGTGCATCATGCTTTCGGCCGGCGCCGCCGCGATTAACCAGGTCGAGGTGCCCATGCGCGTGCTCATCTTTACCGTACTCGCCATTGGCTCGGCGGCCTTTGCCAAGCACCTGCACCTGTTTGAGCCCGTGCTGCGCCACCATTACAACAAGCGCACGCACGAGGACGAGCTCGTCACCCCCGACGATCCCGCCTTTAAGCAGGAGGAGCAGGCGGCAGAAGAACGCAGGGAGGAGCGCCACCACAGGCGCTAGGGTAAGCTGCCGAGGCTGCGCCCAGGCGCCGCCGGCCAAACGCGCAGCCACGCCGCGCCCATCGCACATGCCGCCGCTCTCCCGCCCCTCGCGTACTTACGCCCCGACCCTCCAATAAACGCGTTATCATCTTGACCCATGAACATACGTTAGGAGCAATCATGCCAAACGAGAACAGCTACGAAGTCGCGCTGCAAAAGAGCAACGCCATTCGCGAGGGCCTGGCCAAAACGCCCGAGAAGTTCACCATGCTCACCGGCGACCGCCCCACCGGCCGTCTGCATCTGGGTCACTACTTCGGCACCCTTAAGGGCCGTGTTGAGCTGCAGAACATGGGCGCCAAGACCAACGTGCTCATCGCCGACTACCAGGTCATCACCGACCGCGACACGACCGAGCACATCCAGGACAACGTGTACAACATGGTCATGGACTACCTTGCCTGCGGCATCGACCCCGACAAGACCATGATCTACGCGCACTCCGCCGTGCCCGCCGCAAACCAGCTCATGCTGCCGTTCCTGTCGCTGGTCTCCGAGGCCGAGCTGGCGCGCAACCCCACGGTCAAGGCCGAGATGGAGGCCTCGGGCCACGAGCTCACCGGCCTTCTGCTCACCTACCCGGTGCACCAGGCCTGCGATATCCTGTTCTGCAAGGGCAATGTGGTGCCCGTCGGTCGCGACCAGCTGCCGCACATCGAGCTCACCCGCACCATCGCCCGCCGCTTTAACAACCGCTACGGCAAGGTGTTCCCCGAGGTCGACGCACTGCTGTCCGAGACCCCGCTGCTGCCGGGCCTGGACGGTCGCAAGATGAGCAAGAGCTACGGTAACGCCATCAACATCTCGATGACCGCCGAGGAGACGGCCAAGCGCATCAAGAAGAGCCAGACCGACTCCGAGCGCATGATCACGTTCGATCCCGAGAACCGCCCCGGCGTGTCCGGTCTACTTTCGACGGCCGCCATCTGCACCGGCCGTTCCGAAGTCGAGATTGCCGAGGAGATTAGCATGGGTGGCTCCGGCCAGCTCAAGAAGTACGTGACCGAGGCCGTCAACGAGTACTTCGCGCCGATCCGCGAGCGTCGCCAGCGCTATGAGAACGATCTGGATTACGTGAAGGACGTGCTGCACGAGGGCAACCGTCGCGCCAATGAGATCGCCGAGCAGACCCTTGCCGAGGTTCAGGACGCCATGGGCATGGTGTACTAGGCAAAGCGCCTTCGCACAACATAGACGGTGAGGCTGAATCCTCACCGAAACAGGAACAGGCCCGCTGGCAGATAGTTGCCAGCGGGCCTGTTCCCGAAGTACACCGTTGAATCGCACAGAGGGGAGGAATGCGAATCAAACTCAACAGGGCAGGCTTTTTCATCGCCTATTGCCTGCTCCGTTGCTGAAAACAATATAGTTCACCATGGTTTACTTTGCTGCGACAAACCGCGCCGCCATACCTTCTCCATAAGTTAACCTCGGTAAACCTGCCAAAACCACCACAAAGGGGATAGGCACCTTTGTGGTGGTTTAAGCCACGGCAGAGCCGCTAGAGCCCTGCAGGCCAGCGACAGGCGGCCAAGTCGACGTGCATGTCGTCCTTAAACGCCACACCCTCCCCTAGCAAAAGCTCACGTTGAGCATCGGGACCGCCAAAAGCAAAACCATCGCATATGCGGCCATCGGCAAACACCACGCGGTGACAGGGAATCTCGCCGGGACGCGGATTGCCATGCAGGGCATACCCCACGTACCGCGCACTTCGTGGACGTCCAGCAAGCAGCGCCACCTGACCATACGTGGCGACCATCCCCTCGGGAATCTGCTCGACCACCTCGTACACCCGCTCAAAAAAGCCCTCAGACGCCATTGCTCGCTCCCTTCCACCCGGAATAGCATAAACCACCACAAAGGTGCCTGTCCCCTTTGTGGTGGTTTTGGCAGGTGGGCTAGTTAACGGGCTGGAAGAAGGCTACGGCTACGGCGCCGGGGCCTACATGGGTGCCGATGGTGGCGCCGATGGTGTGAACGGGCAGTTCGCCCTCGGTGTGGCCAGCCCACAGTGCCGCGCTGTCCTCGATATACTTCTTGAGCACCGCATCCGAAAGGCCCGTATAGCCGAGCGCCAGCGGCATGGAAAAGTCGATGCCGCCTGCCTTTTCGACCTTCTGGTTGAGCAGGTTACGTCCGTTCTTGGAACCGCGCGCCTTGCCCAGTTGCACGATCAGACCGTCCTCGGCAGCCACAACAGGCTTTACGTTGAGCAGCGTACCCACGGCACCGGCCGCAGCAGACAGGCGACCGCCGCGCACCAGGTACTCCAACGTCTCGAGCAGGCCGATGACGACCACGCGGTCGCGCACGGCCTCGACAGCCGCCGCAACCTGAGCCGCGCCCTGGCCCTCGTCCACCAGGCGCAGCGCATACTCGACCAGCACGCGCTCGCCCAAGGTCACGTTATTGCTGTCCACGACGAACATGTCGCCGCCCGGCGCCTCGGCAAGTGCCGTACGAGCACTCTGGTTGGTGCCCGAGAGCTTGGCACCCACGGTAATAATCACGGCCTCATCGCCGGCCTCACGCGCTTCGGCAATCGCCTGCGAAAAGGCGTACGGGTTGACCTGACCGGTCTTGGGCAGTTCATCGCGCTCCACAAGCATCTCGTAAAAGCGCTGGTGATCGATGTCGACGCCATCCATATACACATCGGTGCCAAAGGTGACGGACAGCGGCAGAACACGCAGAGCGGGGTGCTCCGCCGGCGACATATCGCTTGCGGAATCGGTAATAATGCGGACGGACATAACGAATCCTTTCTTGCGCAGGTCCCGCGCGGGGAATTTTGACAGCAATGCCCCGGCACGGCATACGCGCTCAAACGGGACTATGCAGTTTTTAATGGGAAGCAAATGCCTTGGCGGCCTTAGATCTCACGCAGGGTGTTGAGAATCGTACGCAGCGACGCATACATCTGCTCGCGCTGCTCCACACCCATAGCCTTACCGGTGGTGTCGAGCACCTCGCGAATGATGCGGTCCGCCTCGCTCATGCTCTCGCCGCCCAGAGCGGTCAGGCGCACCGGGGCACGATACTTAACGGCCGCATCACCCGAGTCGTCGACCTCGACGTAGCCGCCCTCCTCCAGATGCGCGAGCGTGCGCGAGACGGCGGCACGGGTCACGCCTGCCATGCGAGCCAGGTCAGCGCCAGTCAGGCCGTCCTTGCTGCGCTCAAGATAGTACAGGCACATAACGTCGGAGCCCTTGAGGCCCAGCCTTGCGCCCTCGGATGTCTTAATGCGCTGGATCTCCTTGTAGAGCCCGCTGATCAGTCCGACAAAGTCCTCGAAACGTGTCTCGTCGTTCTGCTGCATGGGAGACGACCGCCTTTCGCTTGCATGATGCTAACGGGTAAACATCTTAGCCGCACAAGGCAACACCCATACCCAAATATCCCATTTGTTAACCCATCAACATAAAAACCACCACAAAGGGGACAGGCACCTTTGTGGTGGTTTGGGGCATCGAGTTTGATCCGCAGACTTCGTTACAGCCCCACGCAAGGATTGTCGCGGGTCACAAGCGTTTTAACGACAACCGTCGCTCTCAGATAGCGCTCGAGCAGCTCGGCTAAGCGATCGATCGCGGCCTGGCAATCCCCCATCCGCTCGGGCTCCACGCACTCAATCGCCAGGAAAGCATCGGCCGAATCATCGGACAACGCCGTTCGAACGCCGTCGCGCCAGTTCCAGCAGCGGCATACGGCGCCCGCATCATCGATGTAGGCGAGCTCGCCGGGAAGCGTCGGGTCATCTGTCTCCTCGCCAAGCGGCAGAAATGAATCACCACCGTCGGTCACCTTCAGGCAAAGGTCTCCCTCAATCGCGTGCAAATCCTCGCCGCCTACGGGCAGCGCGTAGGACAGCGACACCGTGTTGTAGATGTCCACCGCGGGCGTAATGTGGCCCACCGGCTTGCCTTTGAGCACGCGCTTGAGCAGGTTCTCAATTGAGCAACGCGCGCCCTTCTTGGTCTTGACAAGCTGAAGTGCCGGACGGACGGTGTCCGCCGTGGAATAGGTCGCGCCGCCGAGCAGGGCATCGGCCTTGCCCATCTTGACGAGCATCGTGCCGAAGTAGTTGCCCTTGGCAAGTGCCGCGCGGCAGTCCTCTTCGCTCATCTTGCCCTTGCGCAGTTCCACCATCTTGGCGACCATCTCGTCCATGCCCTCATAGGTAGCCGGGTCGATGATTGTGGCCTTGCAGATGCAGAAATTGCCCTTTTCTGCGGCAGCCTTGACCTCGTCGGCGTTGCCGATGAGGATGACGTCCATCAGGTCGTCCTTGAGCAGACGGTCGGTCGCCTCGAGGATACGGGCGTCGGGGCCTTCGGTGAAGACGATGGTGCGGCGTGTGGCCTTGAGTGCGTCGATCAGCTTCGTAAACATAAGTATTACCTCCATGCTGCGGTGATTCCGCATTGTTTGGGACTATTATACAATGTACGCGCCGACAAAACAACCGCTTTTTTGAAAAAATGCGCGGGATTCAGCGGATGAAGTTGGTGCGCGCGGGCGGCTCTTCGGGCGGGAGCGGGATGCCGGCAGCGCGGCCCGCCGCGAG
>URKH01000014.1 GCA_900548255.1 uncultured Collinsella sp.
CCGCCAAAAGCCTACTCACTTGGTTTTACTGCTAGAAAACCGCCGCGAGGGAAAGTAGCTCCCTCGCGGCGGTTTTTGGCGTTTGCCCAGATAAAACCTGCCAAAATAAACCTGTCCCTTTTTGGCAGGTTATCGCTTCCAAAAGTGGAGGATGAGCGTCGTGCGGTTTTGCTGTTCGGTTTTGACCAGGATGTTGTGGATGTGGGTCTTGACGGTGCCCACGGCAAGGAATAGCTCGTCAGCGATCTCTTGGTTCGATTTGCCCAGTACGACCAGACGCATAACTTCGGTCTCACGGTTGGAGAGCTTGTAGGCGTTGCGATAGAAGGGCATCTGCTCTTCGATGTGTCGATCAAGATCGCTGACGTTCTTTTCCTCGGGCGCCTCCTGCATGCGGATTGAAAGCACGTGGTAGGAGTAGATGATCAGCAGAATCGCAAAGTAGCAGGCAAAGACGTTTTCGCTAAAGTTGCGCTCGGACAGATATAGTTGCAGCCAAGAGGGCGCCAGACTCATGGGGACAATCAGAATGTTGTAGAAATCCTCGGCAACGATGCAACCGACCAGAATAGCGCCGATAATCAGGTGCTTTCGTTGGTTGTTAACGCGTGCCTTCAGCTCGACTTGTGTGCTCTTGCGTGCCGTCCAAAAGATATATAGCCCCACGAAAACAAGGAATACCTGACGCATCGTGTAGTAGAGCCATTGATGAATGGGGCCGTAGGGGACAGCGACGATAATCAGCAGCTCGCTCAGCAAGAACGTTGCGACGGGAATGACAAACTGCTTTTTTGAATGCTTGTCGAGCAAATCCATGGCAATGAGCCAAATAAAAGCCTGCGAAGCGGTCGCCACAAAGGTCCGCAACACAGGCATGGTAATTGAGTAATAGTCGCTGGCTGGAAAACTCTGGTTTTGCAGCGTGTATTCAAAAAAGAAAATCTCGGTCATCTCGATGGCATAGCAGATAAATACGCCGCTGCCATAGATAAAGAAGCGTCGACGGGACGAGGCATAGGCGGCAAGCGAGAGCACCGCCGTCACAATACAGATCACGAGTATCGCTAGGGTATAGAAGAACATCAGGGTGTTCATCTGTCACCGTCCCATCTCATTTATTCTATGGCCGAGTTCTGTATACCTTGTGGGATATAGACGTCTCAACCCTTCGTTTCATTGCGGATTAGGCGCCGAGATACAGCATAGCCGTATACCGTTCGCGGTTCTAGATGGTAAACCCCCTGTAAACTCTTGACCTGCGGGTTTATATTGGTTTAGAGGGGGTGTAACTCCGTGAACGGTCTTTAATCCCGAATAAACTAGGTAAAAATTGCATACGGGTGAATGATGGTCTTGTCAACACGAGGCGTGATGTTCGAGCGCCTCATAGTAATAGTCGGCAAGACCGGCGGAAAGGAAATCGACATGGCACTGCCTAAGGATTTCATCGACACCAACGACTTTACCAAAGAGCAGATCCTGGCTATCGAGGATCTTGGCCTAGCAATGAAGAAGGCCATCAAGGTTGACGGTTATTATCCGCACCTGCTCCGCAACAAGAGCCTTGGCATGATCTTCCAGCAGGTCTCCACCCGCACTCGTCTTTCCTTCGAGACCGCTATGACCGACCTCGGCGGCCATGCTCAGTTCTATGGCCCTGGCACCATCCAGCTCGGCGGTCACGAGTCCCTGGGCGACACCGCTCGCGTTATGGGCTCGCTGCTCGACATCATGATGGCTCGCGTTGACCGTCACAAGGACGTCGTCGGCCTCGCCGAGGGCTCCGCTGTGCCCGTCATCAACGGCATGTCCGAGTTCAACCATCCCACGCAGGAGATGGGCGACCTCATGACCATGCTCGAGAACCTCCCCGAGGGCAAGAAGATCGAGGACTGCACCCTGGCCTTCATCGGCGACGCCACCCAGGTCTGCGTCTCCCTCATGTTCATCGCCTCCAAGGTCGGCATGAAGTTTGTCCAGTTTGGACCTAAGGGCCACCAGATCCCCGACGGCGGCCTGCACGTTGGCACCGTCGAGGAGCGCGCCGAGTTCGGCAAGCAGATGATGGCCATCGCCGAGGAGAACTGCAAGGTCTCCGGCGGCTCTGTCGTCATCTCCGACGACATCGAGTGCATCAAGGGCGCCGACTTCATCTACACCGACGTGTGGTATGGCCTGTACGACGAGGAGGTCTCGGGCGAGAACTACATGGACGTGTTCTATCCCAAGTATCAGGTCACCATGGACATGATGAACTTTGCCGGCCCCAACTCCAAGTTCATGCACTGCCTGCCGGCCACCCGCAACGAGGAGGTCGTCGACGAAGTCATGGACGATCCCGAGCGCTCCCTGTGCTGGGTCGAGGCCGAGAACCGCAAGCACTCCATCCGTGCTCTCCTTGCCGCCCTGGGCAAGCGCACCCCGCTCAACGACGAGGGTGTCGAGTACTCCGCCAAGGCTGAGCTCCACGCCGCTCTCGAGGCTCTCGAGCAGCTCTAAGCCTCAAGGCTTCTAAAAGCACGTTTGCGGGCGGCGGATGCTCGTCTCCTGTCGCCCGCTCACCGAGGCCCAAGCAATTGCCTTAATACCTTAGGGCCTCGGATCTGTCCAAGACTGAGCGAAGGAGCTCATCATGAGCGACGGAAAGAAAAAGCTTTCCTTCTTGACGGTCATTTCGACCATCATCTGCGTCGTCTTCGTTTGCGAGGCCGCCGCTCCTGCTGCTGCCATTGGCAACCAGCAGTTCTTCTGGTGGATCTTCCTGATCCTGACCTTCCTGCTTCCCTACGGCATGGTTGTTGCCGAGCTCGGTACCACCTATGACGGCGAGGGCGGCATTTACGACTGGGTACGCGATGGCCTGGGCGACAAATGGGGCGCCCGCATCTCGTACTACTACTGGGTCAACTACCCGCTGTGGATCGCCTCGCTGGCTACCATGTTCCCCGACATTTTGGGCATGGTCTTTGGCGTCGAGTTCAACTTGATCGCCAAGATGGGTATCGATCTTGCCTTTGTGTGGATCGTCTACCTCATGGGCCGCTCCAAGGCGTCCGACTCCGAGTGGGTCCTTAACGGTGGCGCCATCATCAAGGTCGCCGTCGCGGTTATCGTTGGCGCTCTGGGCATTTGGTATGCCATGGAGAACGGTTTTGCGAACGACATGTCCGCTGCCACCTTCCTGCCCGAGCTCACCAACACCAACGCTCTCGGTTACCTGTCGATCATCATCTTTAACTTCATGGGCTTCGAGGTCATCTGCACCATGACCGACGACATGGCCGATCCCGCTCGCGATATCCCCAAGGCTATCATCGTCGGTGGCCTGTCCATCGCTGTGATCTACCTGTTCGCTGGCTTTGGCATCGGCGCTGCTGTGCCGGCCGATTCCATCGACCCCGACTATGGCATGATTGTCGCAGTCCAGACCATGGTGGGCGACTCCATGATCTTTAAGGTCATCTGCATCGCCTTCCTGATCACCCTGTTCGCCAACATGGCCGCCTGGTCCTTCGGCGTCAACTCCGTCGCTCGCTACGCTGCCGAGCACGGCAACATGCCCAGGGTCTTCGCCTCGATGGTCTCTGACGACGATATGCCCAACGGCGCCAACCTGGTCAACGCCGTCGTTGCCTCCCTGGTGCTGTGCCTGCAGCTGGTTCCCATCGACGCCATCTCCAACGGTGTCTTCTGGATGCTCTTTGGCACCTCCGTCGTCTTCCTGCTGCTCACCTACATCCCGATGTTCCCGGCGTTCCTCAACCTTCGCAAGAACGACCCCAACCGCGAGCGCATCTTCACGTTCCCGTTCAAGGGCGCCATGATGAAGGTCATGCTGGCCATCCCCTGCATCGAGCTGGTTCTTGCCATCGTTGCAACGCTGGTGCCGTTCTCCGCTGCTGAAATTGGCGACAAGGTCCCGATGATCGTCATCTTCATCGCGCTCGTGCTCATCGGCGAGGTCGTCCGCGTCGTCAGCGCCAAGGGCCGCGAGACCGAGTACAAGGGTCTCACCCCCGAGCTGGCTGCCCAGCGTCTCGCTGAGGAGGCCGCCGAGGCCGAGGAGAACTAGAGCACCCGGTTCTGGGACTCCGACCCTCCTCGCGTACCAACGTGCGCTTCGTCGGGCTTGTCGCTCCCGACTCTGGGCACTCCGGCCTCTTTGGAGGCGTGCCCAAAGCGGCAAATTTGCTCACTATTTCCTGGGGCGGGTGCGAGCGATAGCTCCGGTAACCACCGCCCGCCCCAACCTCTCTCTTTCGTATCCTTCGTGCGTATGTCTCCGCGCACTTGGCTACGTCGTCGCTCGCCGGTGCGACTCCGTGAAAACCGGTACCGGGCGCCCCGACCTTTGCCGGGGGACGGGCGCCCACTATCTCTTGGTTTTAGGCCGCGGGTAACCCGCCCGCGGCAAGCGATCGCTACGGTTTGGAGGAAATCTTATGCGTACGATCACCGAGTCCGAGTCCACCCCCAGGGCCGACGGCTTCTTCATGCCCGCCGAGTTCGCCCCGCAGGATCGCGTGTGGATGGGCTGGCCCCACCGCACCGACACCTGGGCCCACGGCGCCAAGCCGGCCCAGAAGCAGTATGCCGCCATCGCCCGCGCCATCGCCGAGTTCACCCCGGTCACCATGTGCGCCAACCAGGCCGACTACGCCAACTGCAAGGCCGTCTTCGAGAACGACGAGAACGTCACCGTCATCGAGATGACCACCGACGACGCCTGGTTCCGCGACACCGCCGCCACCTACGTCATCAACGGCAAGGGCGAGAAGCGCGCCAACCACTGGCACTTCAACGCCTACGGCGGTCTCGTCGACGGCCTTTATTTCCCGTGGGACAAGGACGAGCAGATCGCCCTTAAGATGGCTGAGCTCTCCGGCTGCCGTCGCTATCGTCCCGATGACATGATCCTCGAGGGCGGGTCCATCACCGTCGACGGCGAGGGCACCCTCGTCGTGACCGACCAGTGCCTGCTTTCCCCGGGCCGCACCTGCTCTGCGGTTCTGGAGGAGGAAGAGGACCCCGAGTCCATCTGGCCCAAGTACCACAAGAAGTTCGAGCCCTGGAGCGAGGAGCTTCGCGCCTACATGGACGAGCACCTCAAGGATTACCTGGGTGTCGAGAAGGTCATCTGGGTCAAGGAGGGCATCGACCCCGAGGAGACCAACGGCCACATCGATGACGTCGCCACGTTCATCGCCCCGGGCGTCATGGCCTGCATCTGGACCGACGATCCCGAGTATCCGTTCTACGAGCAGTGCCACGCTGCCTACGAGACCCTCTCCAACGCCGTTGACGCCAAGGGCCGCAAGATGAAGGTCTACAAGCTCTGCATGCCCGTGAACCCGCTGTTCATGGACCAGGCTTCCTGCGACACCATCGACGCCGACGAGAACGCCGAGCCGCGCGTTCCCGACGAGCCGCTGATCGCCTCCTACATGAACTACCTGGTCACCAACCACGGCGTTATCGTCCCGCAGTACGGCGACGAGAACGACCAGTTGGCCGTTGACACGCTCCAGAAGATCTATGACGAGGTCTGGGGCGAGGGCGTCTACAAGTGCGTCGGCGTTCAGTCCGAGCAGGTCGTCTTCGGCGGCGGCAATATCCACTGCATTACGCAGCAGGAGCCCTCGGCGTAACTCAGGCACGCCACCTTGGCGTTCACTCGTCGCTTACGTAGCGTCAGTACGCTTCGCTCCTCGTTCGCGCCAATCTGGCGCACCTGAGCACGCCGAGTAAACGTCTGGCTTTCCGAGGCACCCCATCTCGCCGCTCAAACCGTCGCTCGCGTACCAAAGTACGCTTCGCTCCTCTTTCGCGGCGACCTGGGGCACCTCGGAAATCCAGCCGATCAATCGGACAGGTGGCGTGTCATCCCATCTCGGGGCATTGATGGGCTGCTGCTTGATGTCTTGGTCGGTTGGGTTTTCTTTGGGCACTCCGTTGCCTCCACATCGGAGTGCCTTTTTCTTTGATTGAATACGCGTCTGGCCTGGGATTTTTTGCGGGTTAGGCCAATTGTTCGCTTGAATTTCCCAGGTCAGACGCGTCTTCAATTGCCGAAAGTTCCCGGTCGCGAACGCGGCCGTTTTGATCGGAGTATCTATGTACCAGCGTATCGTCATCTACACGCGTCTGTTCCGCGAGCGTTGGTCCAACAACTGCATCCTCTCCTCTCTTTGGGATGGCACCTGTACCGGTGACGCGGCCTGCAACCCTACCTTGGGCTGCGCCTTCGGTACAGATGCCATCCTTTTTGCTGTAGGGGGCGCGCGCCATGGCAGGTAAAAAGTTCTCCCTGATCGAAGTCATCCTTTCGGTTATCTGCGTCGTGTTTACCATCGAGGCGGCGGCTCCGGCATCTGCCATGGGCAACGTGCAGTTCTTCTGGTGGATCTTCCTTATCATTACGTTTTTGCTTCCCTATGGTCTGGTGGTGGCCGAGCTGGGTACGGCGTTTGATTCCGAGGGCGGCCTGTACGATTGGGTTCGCTTGGGCCTGGGCGACCGTTGGGGCGCCCGTTGCTCTTGGTGCTACTGGGTTAACTTTCCGCTGTGGGTGGCAAGTATCGCCTGCATGTTCCCCAGTGTCATTAATGCGGTGTGGGGTATCGAGTTTTCACTCGGGATCCGAATTGCCATCGAGATTGCCTTTGTGTGGGGCGTCACGGTCATGGCAATGCAGCCGGTGGCCGAGGCAGATTGGGTTATGGACGGCGGCGCCGTCATCAAGGTGCTCATTACCGCTGTGGTGGGAATCGTCGGCATTTGGTTTGCCTGCAATAACGGCTTTGCCAACGACATGTCATTTAAGACCTTCATTCCAGATCTGGGCGACACCAATTCGTTGACGTACCTATCGATTATCCTGTTCAACTTTATGGGCTTCGAAGTGGTCGCGACTTTTGCCAGCACGATGAAGAACCCGTCGCGCGATATCCCCAAGGCGGTTATTGCCGGTGGCGTGGCCATTGCGGCAATTTACATCATTTGCGGCATTGGCATTGGAGCCGCGGTTCCCACCGAGCAGCTTTCACTCGATTCGGGCATTGTGGACGCAGTCGCCGCTATGGTGGGGCGCACCCACCCGCTGACGATGGTCGTGGGCGTGGCCTTTTTGGTGACGCTGTTCGCCAATATGATCTGCTGGAGCTTTGGCGTCAACAACGTAGCGAGCTATGCCGCGCGCCATGGCAACATGCCGCGTCCCTTTGCGTTGGTGTCCAAAAAGACCGGCATGCCCAACGGCTCGGCGCTCATTAACGGCTGTTTTGCCAGCCTGGTGCTGCTGCTCCAGATTCCGCTGGGTGAGGGTTCCGACGTCTTTTGGGTCTTCTTCTCGATGAACGTCGTCTTTCTGCTCATGAGCTATATCCCGATGTTCCCAGCGTTTTGGCGCCTGCGCAAATACGACGATCGCCCGCGCGTGTTCCGCGCGCCCTTCGAGGGCAAGGTGCTTGCGGTGGCACTTGCGATTCCCGTGGTGGAGCTTGTGCTTTCGATTGTTGCTACGATTGTGCCGCTCAACAGCTCACCTGCCGAGATGGCAAAGTTGCCGATCCTCGTGGGCGTGGTGATTGGTGTGTTGCTGGGCGAGGTTTCGCGCCTCATATCGCGCCGCGGCCGAAGCGTCGACAATCCCGGCGTTGGTGCACGGGGGTCAGGTTACTTTGCACCAAAACAGTAAGCGCCGCGAGTTGCGCAGCGCTTGGTGCATCTTGGATTACTGTTCGCGGTGCTCGGGATCGGAAACGAGCTTAGGCGCAAAGTAGGGGACGTGGCCCAGGTAGGGGCAGCCGTCCGAACGCTCCTCGACGACACAGGGGACGTCATTGTAGGTAAGTGAGTCGCTCAGGTGGACGATGGCCTTGGCGGCAGGGGCAACGAGTATTTTGAGCAGTGCGATAGGCGCCATGGCATCTCCTTTCCTGCATGCGACCCGTGTTTTAGCGCGAATGTGTACGCCGCAAGTCTAACATCCCGCCGCGGAGAGCTCCAAACCACCACAAAGGGGACAGGCACCTTTGTGGTGGATTTGGGGTTTGACCAGATAATACCTGTTATCGCTCCCAGGCAGTCGTCGGGGACGTTCTAAAACGGTTATAGGTTACTATCCAATAACGCCTCTGAACTGGGCTACTATTAGATTATGGAAAACACTACTGCAAGATTATGGCAAATGATACTGTCAGATTATGGCGTGTGCTGCTGTAGTCGTCGGGGGCCTGCCTTATGAGCGCCGGCATGGTGCGAACTGCCATCGCTGCCCGCTACAGCGAGTAGCAAGCGGGCAAAACCGCCTCAAAACCAGCGCGAACAACCGCCGCGAAGAGGATCGGACCCCTTTCGCGGCGTTTTTTGCCTATCTGGAGCGCCTCAAAACCAAGTGAGTAGGCTTTTTTGGATCTGCCGAGCACATCACGACAAGTGCTCAATAAAACCGCAGGTCAGCGCTGTGGCGATTTGGGGTGTGCTCGGCCTCCTGCAAAAAGTCTACTCACTTGGTTTTGGCTGCTAGAAGACCGCCGCGAGGGAAGGCAACTTTCTCGCGGCGGTTGGCGTTTGCCCAGATAAAACCTGCCAAAATAAACCTGTCCCTTTTTGGCATGTCCCTTTTGGCGTGGCTGATTGGTTTGGGCTGTTTTGGAGAAAGCCATGAGGCGGCACTCAGGCTAATCCTGCGTGTCGCCTCCGTACATGTAGACGATAAAGCCGTCGCCGGTGTCTTGGCTGTGATCCTCCAGGATGCGCTTCATGTTGAGGTGCTCGTAGAACTGCCAGTCAGAGTTGCAGTCGCTCATCAGGAAGAATTTGGTGCAGCCTGTCTTGCCGAGCTCGGCGCGCGCAAGGTCGATGAGCGCGCGGCCGAGTCCCTTGCCCTGCCACTCGGGCACAATGATGATCAGGTTGAGCTGGCCCTGGGCATACTCATTGCCCGTGGCGGCAAAGCGGTCGGCCGTTGCCTTCTCACGGCTGTCGCCAAAGAGCGAGCCCTCGAGCTTGGCGTCGGCAGTCTTTGCCATCTCGGTTGCCTGGGCGAACATCTCGTCGTAGCAGGGTACCCACGTGGGGTTGGTACGCGGCTTGCCGTTCTCGAAGATGCCGATGCAGCAGGCGGCGATAATGCGGCCCTCGGCCTCGGCGACGAGTGCGATAGGGGAGCGCTGCAGCTGCATGGCGATGTTGAAGCGCGCGCAGAAATCGGCAGCTTCGACGTCGCCGCGGTTGCGTAGCGTGTTGCACCACAGCTGGTTGTAGATGGCGGCGATGCCGGTCAGGTCATCAAGCGTGGCGGCGCGCAGGGTTACGTTGTCAAGGCTCACGGAGGCTCCTTCCAGGTAGGGTCAGGCCACCTCTGAGTGTGACATGGGCGCACCGCCGCTGCAGCAACCATTCGGCAGACGAGCCCGATCCTTCGGGGGCGGAGGAAAAGGGATCACGAGGATAGTCATTGGGGACGTTCTTAAACGACTAGTCAAACAAGAACGTCCCCAACGACTACCCCAAGGAATGTCCCAGACTGCCGGCAGGAAAGGAACGTCCCCAACTGCCGCATCTCCGCGGATATGAGACTGAGCCGAAGGCGTCGATGACATGCCGGGGGCGGACCGGGACGGGTTTAACGGCAGGCTCCGCCGACCGATTGCAAGCGGTCGGCGGGGCCATTGTGGCCCTTGACAGTGGATTGGGTCATATGAGCGAGCGGGTCGCATTTGAGACAAGGTGACGTGAAACGAAAGGGCGCTGACCTTCTGGTCGCGCCCTTGAAGTTGAACGTCAGATTGTCTCAAATGCGGCCCGCGTAACTAAACACGCTCCGCGATCTCGTGGATGAGGTAGTCGGTCTTTTCCCAGCCCAGGCACGGGTCGGTGATCGACTTGCCAAAGACGCCGCCGTCAACCGGCTGGTTGCCGTCCTCAAGGTAGGACTCGATCATAAAGCCCTTGACCAGCTTGGAGATGGGTTCGTTGCGGCGGCAGCTGTCGAGCACTTCCTTGCAAATGCGATGCTGCTCCAGCGGACGCTTGCCCGAGTTGTCATGGTTGCAGTCGATAATCGCCGCCGGGTTGGCGTAGCCGGCGTGCTCGGTGTAGCGCTCGGCCAGACGCTCCAGGTGCTCGTAGTGGTAATTGGGGTAGGTGCGACCGTCGAGGCCGATGTAGCCGCGCATAACGGCGTGCGCGAGCGGGTTGCCGTCGCACTCGACTTCCCAGTTACGGAAGATAAAGCTCTGATGCGCCTGGGCGGCGTAGATGGAGTTGAGCATGACGGTGGTGGAGCCGGCGGTGGGGTTCTTCATGCCTACCGGCACCGAAATGCCGCTCGACACCAAGCGATGCTCCTGGTTCTCAACCGAGCGCGCACCCACGGCGACATAGCTCAGCAGGTCGACGAGGTACTGGTAGTTCGACGGGTAGAGCATCTCATCGGCGGTAAAGAAGCCGGTCTCCTCGATGACACGCAGGTGCATGTGGCGGATGGCCTTGACGCCCTCGAGCAGGTCGTCGGGAGCCTCGGGGTCGGGGTTGTGCAGCAGGCCCTTGTAGCCGGTGCCCTTGGTGCGCGGCTTGTTGGTGTAAACACGCGGGATGATGATGAGCTTGTCCTTGACCTCCTCGGCGGTTTTGGCCAGGCGGTTCATGTACTCGAGCACCGAGTCCTCGCGATCGGCAGAGCACGGGCCAATGATGAGCACCTTGCGTGCGTCCTCGCCGGTAAAGACCTTGGCGACCTCGGCATCGAATGCCTGCTTCTTGGCAGTAAGCTCGGCGGAAAGCGGCATTTCCTCGCGGATCTCCATGGGGATCGGCAGCCTGCGTTTGAATTCCATGGCCATACGGGGCCTCCTTTATCAATTAACGGCAACAATTGGCGAATTCTCGAATGCTCGGCATTATCCGCTGTCGCACGCTAAAGTGCAAGCGAAACCTACCGAAAAGGGACAGGTTTATTTCGGTCGGTTTTATCTGGGGAAATGTCGGCACTCGCCGGAAGGGGGGCCGGCGTACGACATGCTGGAGCAAGTTGGATCTTCTGTGGCATACCCCGTGGACAAAAAATGGCAAATATGAGTACTGTTGCTAGCTTAGTATCATATCGACCTTATAAGATATTAGACACAACAGTAGATATGTTCATTAACGTTGGCACGCAGAAGCATGCTACCGGGCGTTTTGATCAATTTGAAGGCATATCTAGGCCGCAAAGACGTCGTTTGGGGCAGTTTTGGCTGTTACTAAAAAGGTGACAGTACTCATATTTGCCATTTTTTGCCCACGGGGTCTTGAGGGAGAGCGTCAATCAGGTTCCAGGGGAGGCGTTTCGAGGCCCAAAGGACACAAAACGGGGGCGCAGGTTGTCCTGCGCCCCCGTTCTCGGGCGTTATTCGTTCCCTGCGGCAGAATTTACGCCGCTTCGTCGAACTGCGAGTTGTACAGGTCGGCGTAGAAGCCGCCTTGGGCGAGCAGCTCATCGTGCGTGCCCTTCTCGACGATGTCGCCGTCGCGAATTACCAAGATCACGTCGGCGTTGCGGATCGTGGACAGGCGGTGCGCGATGACAAAGCTGGTGCGGCCCTGCATCAGCGCATCCATGGCGCGCTGAATGAGCTCCTCGGTGCGGGTATCCACGTTGGAGGTCGCCTCGTCCAGAATCAGCGCCGGGCGGTCGGCCAAAATGGCGCGAGCGATGGTCACGAGCTGGCGCTGGCCCTGCGACAGGTTCGTGCCTTCCTCATTGATCATAAAGTCGTAGCCGCCGGCGAGCGTATGGATAAAGTGATCGCAGCGCGCTGCGCGTGCAGCTGCCTCGACCTCGGCATCGCTCGCGTCGGGGCGTCCGTAGCGGATGTTCTCGCGGATGGTGCCGTTAAACAGCCAGGTATCCTGCAGCACCATGGCAAACTCGCCGCGAAGTGCCGCGCGGTCCCAGTCGCGCACGTCGATGCCCTCGACGCGTAGCGAACCGTCGTCCACATCGTAGAAACGCTGCAGCAGCTTGATGAGCGTGGTCTTTCCAGCGCCGGTGGGACCGACGATGGCGATGGTCTGGCCGGGCTGCGCCTCGCAGCTAAAGTCGTGGATGATGGTCTTGTCCGGCGTGTAGCCAAACTTGACATGGTCAAACTCCACGTGGCCAGGGCGCTTCTCGGGGATCTGTGCGTCGACCTTCTGCTCCTCCTCGGGCGCTGCCAAGAACTCAAAGACGCGCTCGGTGGCGGCGGCCATCGACTGCATCGTGTTACTCACGTTGCCCAGCTGCTGCACGGGTTGCGTAAAGTTGCGCACGTACTGGATAAAGCTCTGGATGTCACCGGGCGTGGCATTGCCGGTCAGTGCGAGCTGTGCGCCTACCACGACAACGCCCACGTAGCCCATGTTGCCCACCAAGCTCATAAGCGGCATCATCAGGCCCGACAGGAACTGCGAGCGCCAGCCGCTAATAAAGAGACGGTCGTTCTCCTTATCGAACTCCTCGATCGAGGCCTCGGCGCGGTCGAACACCTGAATGACGTTCTGGCCGGCAAAGTCCTCCTCGATAATGCCGTTGACGGTGCCCAGGACCTGCTGCTGCTCGCGGAAGTACGGCTGCGAGAAGTGAATCATCACCATCAAGATAATCGCGGCGGCCGGCAGCGTGAGCACGGTGACGCCGGTGAGCGGCAGGCTGATCGACAGCATCATGACGAGTACGCCGATAATCTGCGTGATGGACGTGATGAGCTGCGTCACGCTCTGGTTGAGCGACTGGCCGAGCGTATCGACGTCGTTGGTAATGCGGCTGAGCACGTCGCCCTTGCTGTGGCCGTTGAAGTAGCTCATCGGTACGACGGCGATCTTGGCGGCGATCTCCTTGCGCATGCGGTAGCAGATCTTTTGCGTAACGCCGGTCATGAGCCAGCCCTGGATCAGGCTGCAGGCAGAGCTCGCCAGGTACAGGCAGAGCAAAAAGCCGAGCGTCTTGGCGATCCAGTTAAAGTCGACATCGCCGGTACCGTTGACCTTGGCAACCAGGCCTTCGAACAGCTTGGTCGTAACCTGGCCGAGCACCTTGGGCCCCACAATGTTAAAGATGACCGAGCACACGGCAAAGGCGACGGCGGCAAACACGGCAACCTTGTGTTGGCCGATATAGCCGAGCAGCTGCCGAATGGTGCCCTTAAAGTCCTTGGCCTTTTCGCCGCGGCCCATGCTGCCCATACGACCCATGGGGCCACGCTGGCGGGTGGGTTTGGGAATCTGAGTCTTGGTCTCGTCTGCCATTATCGCTCGCCTCCTTCCATAACAGCTGCAATCTCTTCTTGGGTAAGCCCCAGTTCCTCGGCAGAAAGCTGCGACTGTGCGATCTCCAAGTACGCCGGGCAGTTGTGCAACAGCTCCTCGTGCGTGCCGGTGCCCACTACGTGGCCGTCATCGAGCACGATGATCTGGTCGGCGTGCATGATGGTCGCGATGCGCTGGGCCACGACCACGAGCGCAGCGTCAGTGACGTTTTTGGCAAGCTCCTCGCGCAGGCGCGCGTCGGTCTTGTAATCGAGCGCGCTAAACGAATCGTCGAACACCACGACCTCGGGCTTTTTGGCCAGGGCGCGGGCGATGGCCAGGCGCTGGCGCTGGCCGCCCGAGACATTGGAGCCGCCCTGGCTGATGGGGGAGTCGTAGCCGTCCTCGCGCTCGGCGATAAAGTCCTCGGCCTGGGCGATGCGTGCCGCCTGGTGCATGTCCTCGTCGCTTACCATGTCGCCGGCAAACTTGAGGTTGCTCTCGACGGTGCCCGAGAACAGGCGACCCTGCTGCGGGATGTAACCAATGCGGCGGCGCAGCTCGGAAAGGGTCATGTCGCGCACGTCGATGCCGTCGAGCGAAATGCTGCCGCCCGTGACGTCGTACAGGCGCGGAATCAACTGCACAAGCGTTGACTTGCCCGAGCCCGTGGAGCCGATGATGCCGAGCATCTGACCGGCGTGCGTGGTGAAGTTCACGCCGCTGATGACATCGGCGCGGGCATCGGGATACTGGAAGCTCACGTCGCGGAAAGTGAGCTCACCGTGCGGTGCGCTGGCCGCGGGCAGTTTGGGCGAGGCGGGGTCGTTGATGCTCGTGGGGCAAGTGATGACCTCTTCCACGCGCTCGGCTGCGACCTCGGCACGGGGCAGGATAACCGAAACCATGGTGAGGATCATAAACGCCATGACGATCTGCATGGTGTAGGAGATAAACGCCATCATGTTGCCGACCTGCATCACGCCGTCCGAGACGCCCTGCGCGCCAAACCAGACGATAAGCACGGTGATGCAGTTCATGACGAGCATCATGAGCGGCATCATAAAGCTCATGGCGCGGTTGGTGTAGAGCTGCGTGGTCATCAGATCGAGCGATGCCTTGTCAAAACGCTCGAGCTCGTGCTCCTCGCGGTTAAACGAGCGGATGGGCATAAGGCCGTCGAGCAGCTCGCGCGCGGTAAGGTTCACGCGGTCCACAAAGCTCTGCATCTTTTTGAACTTGGGCATGGTGAGGCCCATGAGCACGCCGACGACGGCCGAGACCGCGATGATGGCCACGGCGATGGTCCATTCCAGGCCGGTGTGGTTGGCCAGGACGCGCATGACCGCGACGATGCCCATGACGGGCGCCATGAGGCACATGCGGATGAACAGGGTCGCCGCCATCTGGATCTGCTGAATGTCGTTGGTGCAGCGGGTGATGAGCGAGGCCTGGCTAAACTTGCCCACCTCGGCCGGCGAAAAGTGCATGACCTTGTTGAAGGTCTCGCGGCGCAGGTCGCGGGCGATGGAGCAAGCAGTGCGCGAGGCCACGGCGCCGGTCAGGATGGTGGCGACAAGCGACACCAGGCACAGGCCAAACATCGTGGTCGCCATACGGCCCAGGTAGGAGTTCTGCACGTCGGCGGGGTCGATACCCTGCGCCTTGTACTCGTCCTGCACGTAGGTCACGGCGCGCTGCGTGACGATGGAACCCGACATGGAGCCCATTTTGTCCGCCATCTCGTTGGCACCTTCGACGAGCTTGCTTTGGTCTACCAGACCGCCCTCGATGCCCAGACGCAGGCTCTTCATGGTGATCTTGCCGCCGTCGGCATCAATCTGCTTTTGCATGTTCTGTGCCGCTGCGGCCTTCTGCTGCATTTCGGCGAGCTGCTCGGGCGTCATCGCTGCCATTTGCTCGGGCGTGGGCATGGCCTGGGCGGCGCTGTTATCTTTCTCACTGGACGTGCCCATCATGTCGCCCATGGAGCTGGCATCGATGCCCTGGTTGAGCGAAAGGACGACGGTCTCGGGCAGGCTCATGATATCGGCGAGCTTGCTGCCGTCGGCGCGCTCATCTTCTGTTCCCTTGTACGTTCGAATGCCGTTCTTGTTCGCCTTGCTAAACACGGCCTCCACAGCCTTGGCATCCTTGGCGCTCATGAAGAGCTTGAGGTCATCGAGCGATTCGGCGCGAATGGTGTCGGGTACGGGCGAGGCGATGCCGCCTTGCTGCACGCCCACATCGACGATGTCACTCATATACGTAGGTAGCGCTAGGTCGGCATTGCAGCTGATTACGATAAGTACGATAGCTGTGAACAGTGCCAGAATATGCTCTTTAAAGAGCTTGAGAATCCTCACTCGGCATCTCTCCTTTCTTGATTGCGGTCGATAATTTCGTTGGCGCGTCTAAGAAGGCGCACCATCTCTTGGGTATCTGTTTCGCCGAGCTGCTCGAGGAAAGCCGCGGTGCGGTTCTCGAATTCCCGACGTTTGATTGCGAGATCCTGGAATCCCTTGTCGGTCACCGTGACGTGTACGCGACGACGGTCGGTCTTTGAGTGCTCGCGCTCGACCCAGCCCTTGGCTTCGAGAGCGCGCAGGATATTGGCGATGCGGGCACTCGAGACCCAGGCACGATCAGCGAGTTCGCTCGGTGTGAGCGAACCACCAGCGAGCATGAGGGCGCGCATGACGGCCATCTCGCCGCTCAGGGCCTGGTCGGCAAAGCGCGAAATGCGCTGATGCATGCTGCCAAACTCGGTAAAGAGCTGACGCCCAAGCTCATGGAAATCGGTATCTTCCACCGAAAACCCCTAACACTAGAAACTATTTTCGGTGAAAGATGATACCCACATACGCATGCCTCATGCGGTGAGCAATATAAAGAGCGCATAAAGACTTAAAATCATTCAATTGATGAAGCGTTTCAAAGAATTATCATGCACGCGGTTAGGCGAGGGGTTGTCACCACCATGACGATTGGGACTCAAGTAACGCCACGCGCGATGCTCCAACTTCCCGCAAGGAGACACCTGAATCAAGGGGGTTGGAGTCATGGCATTTGACTTCACGGGCAAAACCGCGATCGTTACCGGCGGCACTCAGGGCATTGGCCTCGAGATTGCCAAGGGTATCGTTGCGGGCGGCGGACACGTCGCGCTCATCGCAAGGAACGCTGCCAAGGGCGAGGCCGCGGTGGCAGAGCTTGGCGAGGGCAACAAGTTCTACCAGCTCGATGTCGCCGATGCGTCCAAGGCGCGCGAGACCGTCGAGCAGATCTTCGCGGATCTGCCCCAGACCAACATTCTGATCAACTGCGCCGGTGTCATCAGCACCAAAAAGTTCGACGAGATCGACGACACCGAATGGCGCCGCACCATCGACATCAACCTCAACGGCACCTTTACCATGATGAATGCCGTGTACCCGCACTTTAAGGCGGCCCACACCGGCACCATCGTCAACGTGAGCTCTGTGGCCGGCAAGATCGGCGGCGGCCTGCTCGGCACTGCTGCCTACGCAAGCTCCAAGGCCGGTGTCAACGGCCTAACCAAGGCGGTCGCCAAGGAAGGCGGTAAGTTCGGCATCCGCTGCAACGCCGTGTGCCCGTCGCTTACCCTTACCGACATGACCTCGATTCTCTCTGATGAGAACTCTCAGCGCATCATCAACGGTATTCCCCTGGGCCGCGCTGCCCAGGCTAGCGAGCCTGCACAGATGGTGCTGTTCTTTGCTTCCGACCTCGCCAGCTTCGTGAACGGCGAGATCGGCGACTGCGACGGCGGCATCGTCCTGGACGGGTAATACCCCGCGGCGATAATTCGGCGACGGCTCCTGCGACTCGGGACCGTCGCCTTCTTTCTGACTCAGGAGCGTGTGGCCGCGTGTCACACGCATCAAAAGGAGATATAAATGAGTGAATCGACTGCGGTGGAGGCGCCGGCAACAAAAGAGCCGTTCTTTAAGATGTCCTCCATCCCGGGCGCCAATATCCTGGTGCCGCTTTTTTTGGGTTGCCTGCTCAACACGCTGTTCCCCGACCTGTTTAAAACGCTCGGCAGCTTTACGCTCGGTATGACCCAGCAGGGCGCCGGCCCGCTTGTGGGCGCTTTTTTGCTCATCGTCGGTACGACGATTTCGTTTAAGAGCGCTCCTGCTGCCGCTGCCCGCGGTGCCATTATCATTGCCGTCAAGCAGATCGTGGTTGTCGCCGTGTCGCTACTCATCCTTTATGTGTTCAACGACAACCTGTTTGGCATCTCGGCCATGGTGATGCTGGCCGCTTGCACGGGTGCCAACAACGCTATGTACGCTGGACTGATGGGCACCATGGGCAACGAGGCCGAGCGTGGCGCCGTCGCCATCACCACGCTGGTTGTCGGCCCTCCGGTCACGATGATCGTGCTCGGCGCCGCCGGCCAGGCTCCGATCGGCTGGTCGCTCGTGGGCGCCATCCTGCCGATCGTCGTCGGCATTATTCTGGGTAACCTCTTCCCGAGCTTTAAGAAGATGATGGCACCGGCACTTTCCGCCATCATCGTGCTCGTCTTCTTTGCCATGGGCTCGACCATGACTTTTGGTCAGCTTATCAACGGCGGTCTTCCCGGCATTCTGCTCGGCGTGATCTGCTCGGTGGTCTTCGCTATCCCCGTTGTTGCGGTCGATAAGCTCACCGGTGGCACCGGTGTCGCAGGTGCGGCAATCTCCAGCTGCGCCGGAGCCAATGTGGCAACGCCTGCCGCTATGGCAAGCGTCAACGAGGCCATGTACGGCGGTGCGGTGCTCGCGACGGCTACGGCTCAGGTTGCAGCCTGCGCTATCGTGACGGCCATTTTGACCCCGCTGGTCACCAGCTGGTGCTACAAGCATTTTCAGGGCCAGCAGAGCAACAGCAAGGCAGCGACCGGCAGTGCCGCCTCAGCCGCTTAATGCCAAGCGGCAATCAAAGCTAAAAAACTAGCCACGCCACAGGGCGGCCGCGGGGAAAATCCCGTGGCCGCCCTTCAGTTTCTGAAGGGTCTCTAGGACACTTTACCCTGCTAAAGCTGGCATAACAGCTAGAGTGAAGGACGTATAAAGGCAAGGGGAAATATCAAACAATTCGGTGAACGGTAGCTGATGACGCGTGCGTTTCCTGCGGATTTGTCAAAAAAGGACTAATGGTATAAAAAAAGGAACATATAACAGCCCTGATGAAGGGGGTGGCTATGTTATCCTTCACAGACGGGTGAAATCTTGGGTTTAGGGTTGCAAGACCAAGGTGAATAAACGTTTTTCCCTGCGCTAACGCGCGATGAAAGGCGAATGAAGCCGGTCATGCAGGTCGAATATTCAAGAATTCAATAAGCAGCGGTGTGAGAGCGCCGCATAATACGTAACTAGGAGCGTGGTTACACAATGCAGGAGGCATGGGAAGGCTTCAAGGAAGGCATCTGGACGGGAGAGGTTGACGTCCGAGACTTCATCCAGAAGAACTACACCCCCTACGAGGGCGACGAGTCGTTCCTCGCCGGCCCGACCGAGCGTACCAAGGAGCTGTGGGGCGAGGTTCTCGACCTGCTGCTCAAGGAGCGCGAGCAGGGCGGCGTCCTCGATATGGACACCAAGACCGTCACGGGTATCGTGAGCCATCCCGCTGGCTACATCGATAACGCCCATCGTGAGAAGGAGACCATCGTCGGCCTCCAGACCGACAAGCCGCTCAAGCGCGCGCTGCACGTCAACGGCGGTATCCGCATCGCTTGCCAGGCTGCTAGCCAGCACGGCTACAAGATCGACGAGAACGTTGTCGAGCGCTACACCTTCGAGCGCAAGACCCACAACGCGGGCGTCTTCGATGTCTACACCCCCGAGATGCGCGCTTGCCGTTCGGCCCACATCATCACCGGTCTGCCCGATGGCTATGGCCGCGGCCGCATCATCGGCGACTACCGTCGTGTCGCCCTGTACGGTGTCGACTACCTGATCAAGGACAAGGAGGCCCAGAAGGCTTCCACCCCGACGGTCATGACTGCCGACAACATCCGCGATCGTGAGGAGCTGCAGGAGCAGATCCGTGCCCTCGGCGAGCTCAAGATGATGGCCGAGACCTATGGTTTCGACATTTCCAACCCTGCTACCAACACGCAGGAGGCCATCCAGTGGATGTACTTCGCCTACCTCGCTGCCGTCAAGGAGCAGAACGGCGCCGCTATGTCCATCGGCCGTACCTCTACGTTCATCGACATCTACGCTGAGCGCGACCTTGCCAACGGCACCTTCACCGAGGAGCAAATCCAGGAGTTCGTGGATCACTTCATCATGAAGCTCCGCATGGTCAAGTTTGCCCGTACCCCCGAGTACCAGGCCCTGTTCACCGGCGATCCGCAGTGGGTCACCGAGTCCATCGGCGGCATGGGCGTCGACGGCCGTACGCTCGTTACCAAGATGAGCTACCGCTACCTGCACACGCTTGAGAACATGGGCACCAGCCCCGAGCCCAACATGACCGTTCTGTGGTCGACCCGTCTGCCCGAGAACTTCAAGAAGTTCTGCGCCAAGACTTCCGTCGCCAGCTCCTCGATCCAGTACGAGAACGATGACCTCATGCGTGTTTACCACGGCGACGACTACGGCATTGCCTGCTGCGTGTCCTCCATGCGCATTGGCAAGGAGATGCAGTTCTTCGGCGCCCGCGCCAACCTGGCCAAGTGCCTGCTGTACGCACTCAACGGCGGTGTTGACGAGGTCTCCAAGAAGCAGGTCGGCCCCAAGTACCGCGCCGTCGAGGGCGACACGCTCGATTACGACGACGTCGTGGCAAAGTACAACGACATGATGAAGTGGCTCGCTGGCGTGTACGTCAACTCGCTGAACATCATTCACTACATGCACGACAAGTATTGCTATGAGCGCATTCAGATGGCTCTGCACGACAAGCACGTGCACCGCTGGTTCGCTACGGGCATCGCTGGCCTTTCCGTCGTGGCTGACTCCCTGTCTGCCATCAAGTACGCCAAGGTCCACCCCGTCCGTGACGAGAATGGCATCATCGTCGACTTCGAGACCGAGGGCGAGTTCCCCAAGTACGGTAACGACGACGACCGCGTCGACCAGATCGCTCACGACGTTGTGCACCAGTTCATGGAGTACATCCGCATGAACGACACCTACCGCAACTCCGTGCCCACGACCTCGGTTCTGACCATTACCTCCAACGTCGTGTACGGCAAGAAGACCGGTTCTACGCCTGATGGCCGCAAGGCTGGCCAGCCCTTCGCCCCGGGTGCTAACCCCATGCACAAGCGCGATAGCCTCGGCGCCATCGCCTCGCTGTCTTCGGTTTCCAAGCTCCCGTTCCGCGATGCTCAGGACGGCATCTCCAACACCTTCTCCATCATCCCGGGTGCTCTCGGCAAGGAGGACCAGGTGTTCTTTGGCGATATCGACCTTGATCAGCTAGGCGAGTAACTATTGTTAGTGCTATACTAACAATAACGATTACTGATTGGCGCGCCGGTTTCGGCCGGCGCCTATCAATCGAAGGAGACACATTATGAAGGTTTCTGAAGTTTCCGAGACTCAGGCCGATAACCTGGTCCACATGCTCGACGCTTACGCCGAGAAGGGTGGCCACCACCTGAACATCAACGTCTTTAACCGTGAGACGCTGCTCGACGCTCAGGCTCACCCCGAGAAGTATCCGCAGCTGACCATCCGCGTTTCCGGCTACGCCGTGAACTTCCACACGCTCACCAAGGAGCAGCAGGACGAGGTCATTTCGCGTACCTTCCACAACAAGTTCTAAAGGGACTCAACTCCCACCGGAGACCCGGCAAGGCCTACGCACTTTGCCTCTCAAACGTCCTCGCCGCTTCGCGGCTGCGGAATGTTTGCGAGACAAAGTGCTCCCGGCCTTGCCGGGTCTCCTGCGTTGTCGCCCTTTAGGGAACCACGCTAAATCAAAATTGGTGTCCTCGGACATGCAAAGAGGCTCGCTGCGCTCTTCGTGCGGCGAGCCTCTTTGCGTCCTGCGGAATATTTTGGGAGGTAGCCCAAACAGCCTTGGCTGGGTCCTGTGTAGTCACCCTTTAGGCGGAACTCTCCTAATTATTTGGATGAGTCGTTTACTTACTTGTACTGTTACCGTCTTCCCGCTCTTGTTGGGGTATGCTTTGTTCGTATGTAAACGTATGACATGTTGATGGGGGAGGGTGCTATGGCTCGCGAGAGTGCTCGTTCTAAGGATACGGCTAAGCCTGGCATCAAGGAAGTTGCGGCGGTGGCGGGGGTTTCGCCTACTACGGTATCTCGCGTGCTTAATAATCGCGGCTATATTAGCCAAGAGACCCGCGATAAGGTCCATGCCGCGATGAAGCGCATCAACTATACGCCCAACGATATCGCCCGTGCCATGCTCAACGGTCGCCTGAATCTTATCGGTATGATCGTCCCCTATGTCAGCAGTCCGTTTCATGCCCAAGTGGTTCAAGTCATTGAGCATACCCTGGCCGAAAACGGTTTTAAGATGCTGCTGTGCAATAGCGCCAATCGACCCGAGCTTGAGCGCTCTTATATCGACATGCTTCGACGCAATATGGTTGATGGCGTCATCGTCAACTCGCTTAATATCGGTGCCGAGGCGTATGCCGAGATGGGTTTGAGTCTGGTTGGTATCGACTGCGACCTTGGCGAGGCCTCTGTTCAGATTGCGAGCGACAGCTATAGTATCGGCGAACTTGCCACGCGTCGCCTGATCGATGACGGGTGTTCGCGCATCCTGTGCCTGCGCAGCAATAGCCGCATGCGCATGCCTGCCAATAAGCGTACCGATGCCTACCTCGATGTTGTTGAGCAGGCCGGTTTGCCCGCGCTTGTCCGTGAGGTCGAGTTCGTTAAGCCCGACGACGAAAAGAGCGCGGTCGTTGCGAAGATCCTCGATGAGAACCCCGATATTGACGGCATCTTTGCGGGAGACGACACGATGGCGGCTATCTGTCTTAACGTGATGAAGCAGCGCGGCTTGAGCGCTCCGGGCGATATTAAGGTCGTGGGCGCGGATGGTGCCCGCCGCACTATGACGTTTATGCCTGACTTAACAACCGTTCGCCAAGATATCGATCGCATCGGAGAGCTCGCGGCGCAATCCATCATTGCTCTTATTAACGGCGAAAAGCCCGAATCGAATATCAAGCTCCCCGTTGAACTCATTGAGGGTAAAACCGCGTAGTTCATCCCGTGCCAAAAGAATTCCTCAAACACCTCTGATGACCGTTCGCCGGCATATGTCAACCGTTTGCCGACGACTGGAACTGCGAAAAGACGTATTGGTGTGAAAACGTTTGACATATGAAAACGATTGACATATCTTGCAGTTGTACCGAGTTAGTATCTCGTGAGAAAGGAAGTCTCGGATGCACAAGGTGTATTACCAGCCTGAGGGAATTTGGGTAGGCGACATCATGCCGTACGGCGAGGACGGCACGTTCTATCTCTATCATCAGCGTGACACGCGAAACCCCGGACCTTTCGGAGAGCCGTTTGGCTGGGCACTCGCGACAACCAAGGACTTCGTCAATTACAAAGACTTTGGCGAGAGCCTTGAGCGTGGCGGCGACGAGGAAGTCGACCAGTATGTTTATGCCGGCACGGTGTTTAAGGTGGGCGACAAGTACCATGCGCTCTACACTGGTTGCAATCGCGATAAGGTCAAGGCACGCTTGATGAAGCAGGTTCTTCTTCACGCAACGAGTGACGACGCCGTCAAGTGGGAGAAGAACATCGCCGAGACGCTGCTTCCGCCCCAGGAGGGTTACGATGACCGCAACTGGCGCGATCCCTTTGTGCTTTGGGATGAGGAGAACGAAGAGTACATGCTCATCCTCGGCACGCGTGTGGGCGAGGACAAGCGTCTGATGACCGGTCGTCTGGTCAAGTTCACCTCCAAGGACCTGGATACCTGGGAGTTCCAGGGCGACTGGTGGAATCCGGGCCTGTACACCATGTTCGAGATGCCTGATCTCTTTAAGATGGGCGACTGGTGGTATCTGGTGTTCTCCGAGTACAGTGATGGCAACAAGACCCGTTACCGCATGTCTCGCTCTATCAACGGTCCTTGGATCACTCCTGCGGACGATTCCTTCGATGGCCGCGCGTACTATGCCGCGCGTACCGCATTTGACGGCGAGCGCCGCGTTCTCTTTGGTTGGGTTCCTACGCGTGACGAGGGCGGCGACCCCAGCTCTTACCTGTGGGGTGGCACCTTTATGCCCCTCGAGATCGTTCAGCGTGCCGACGGAACGCTCGGCACCAAGCTTCCTGACAGCATGCTTGGCGCCTTTGGCGAGGCTAAGGCAGTCGAGGCCTTTGAGCTCTCCTGCGAGTCGGGCAAGGTCGAGCAGGTGCTCGCCGCGGATGCCGGTTCCACCTATATGCTCGATGCCGACATCGAGCTCGCCGGTGACGCTGCCGGCTTCTCGGTGAAGCTTGCCGAGGACGCCGAGTCCGGTCTTGCCTATGAGTTCCGCGCCAACCTGCGTGAGGGCAAGCTCGAGTTTACGGCGGCCCCCCAGTATCCGTGGTTCCAGGTCAACAACATGGGCCTCGAGCGTCCGTTGTTCTTTAAGGGCGAGGGCACTCATCATGTGCGCCTGGTCGTTGACGACGATATCGCGACCATCTTTGTCGATGATGTTGCGCTTAACGCTCGATTCTGCAATAAGCAGGGCCAGGGTGTGGCGCTGACGGTCACCGACGGTACGCTTAAGTGCGCAAATGCAACGATCGCGTCTCTGTAATGGCATCAAAACGTCTTATGATTTCGTAAAGGAATGGAGAGGAACATGGACTACAAAGTAGTGTCTCAGCAAGTCGTCGATAACGTCGGCGGTCTGGAGAACATCGAGGGCGCCACGCATTGCGTTACGCGTCTGCGTCTGGTGCTCAAGGATACGAGCAAGTACAACAAGGCCGAGCTCGAGAACATCGATGGCGTCAAGGGCGTGCTGTACAACAGCGGCCAGCTCATGATCATCTTCGGTACCGGTACCGTCAACAAGGTTTACGATGAGTTTATGGCTCTGACGGGCGTTAAGGAGATCAGCGCTTCCGAGGTCAAGGGCGCCGAGGCGGACAAGAAGGGCAAGTTCTTCTCGGTCCTCAAGGTATTCTCGGACATCTTTATCCCCATCATTCCCGCTTTCGTCGGCGCTGCTATCATCATCGGCCTTAAGTCGCTGATCGTTGCCAACGGCCTCTTTGGCATGGAGGGCAGCCTCGCCGATCACAGCGAGTTCCTCAAGAACCTCGCAAGCTTCTTTGCCATTATCGCCACCACCTTCGACTACCTACCTGTCCTGGTTATGTACAGCGCGGTCAAGCGTTTTGGCGGTAACCCGATCCTGGGCATCCTCGTCGGTATCGTCATGGTTCACCCGAGCCTTATGAACCGTAACACGTTCGTTATGGACCCGACGGGTGCTGAGTACTGGAACTTCGGTCCGCTCTCCATTCCCATGGTTGCTTTCCAGGGCGGCGTGTTCCCTGCAATCCTGACTGCCTGGTTTATGGCCAAGGTCGAGAAGATTGCCCAGAAGTACATCCCCGAGGTCGTTTCGTTCGTCTTTGTCCCGACCGTTACCCTGATTCTTGCTAACGTCGCCCTGTTCACCGTGTTCGGCCCGCTCGGCAACCTGATCGGCGACGTCCTCGCCGGCGTAATCGATATCCTGTACAACAGGATGGGCGTCTTCGGTGCCTTTGTCTTTGCCGCATTCCTGCAGCCGCTCGTCGTTACCGGTACGCATCAGTTCATCCAGGGTATCGAGGCAAACCTCGTTGCCACGACTGGCTTCAACTACATCCAGGCAATCTGGTCGGTTTCCATCATCGCCCAGGGCGGCGGCGCCATCGGCATGTACCTCATTCACAAGAAGCATTCCAAAGAGCGCAACATCTGCATGTCGTCCTTTATCCCGACGCTGGTCGGTATCTCCGAGCCCGCAATCTTTGCTGCAAACATGCGCTACTCGATCATCCCGTTCATCTGCGCTTGCATCGGTGCAGGCTGCGGCGGTGCCTTCGTGAAGCTCTTTGAGGTGCGCGCCATCGGTCAGGGTCTGACCGGCGTGCTTGGCCTGCTCATCGTTACGCCCGAGACGCTCGTGTGGTATGTGGCTGGCAATCTCATCGCCTTCATCGTGCCGATCGTCTTGATCTTTGCCTACAACAAGGCAAAGGGCGTGCCGACCACCGATGAAGAGGGCGCTGGCGCTGGCTTCGACGTTAGCTTCTAGTTGAGCCGTTCAGCGTAATGTGCGGATAAGTCCATTTGGGGAAGGGCGTTCGGCTCGTGTGAGTCGAGCGTCCTTTCCTATAGACGAGAAGGTCAATGGCGATGTTTAATCAAAAAAACAAGGTGATGCGTGCGGACTATGAGCAGTGGCGTGCCGGACAGGATGAGACGGCGGCTCGCATCGCGTCCGACCCCGATAGGCTTTTGTTCCATGTGGAGCCTGAGCTTGGCTGGCTCAACGACCCCAATGGTTTGGTTCAGATTGGTGATACGTATCACATCTATCATCAATACGATCCGTTCGATGCTGCGCATGGCGGTCCAGTGCTTTGGAACCATCTGGCGACAAAGGATTTTGTGACGTACGAGAATCACGGTCCCGTGCTGTTCCCCGATTCCGATTTGGATTCGAGTGGAGCGTATTCTGGTTCTGCCTTTGTACGTGATGGCAAGATTCACTACTTCTATACCGGCAACGTTAAGCATTTTGACCGTGATGATTACGACTACGTGTTGACGGGCCGTGAGCAAAACCAGATTCATATGGTTGCCGAGAATCCCGACGAATTGGGCGAGAAGCGCATAGCTGTTGGGCCGGTCGATTACCCCGACGATATCGGTACGCACGTGCGCGACCCCAAGATCCTTGAACACGACGGTATCTACTACATGGTTCTGGGCGCTCGTACGAAAGACGACCGTAGCTGCGTGCTTGTCTATACCTCGCGCAATCTTGAGGACTGGAGCTATGCGACGCGCATTGAGTTGGGCGAGAAGTTTGGCTTTATGTGGGAGTGCCCCGATCTGTTTGAGCTCGATGGCGAGCTTATTCTCGTTTGCTGTCCGCAGGGTGTGCCTGCCGATGGTTGGCGTTACCGCAATCCGCATCAGTGCGTGTGGTTCCCCATCGAGGCCGATTGGGAGGCGCCGAGCTTTAAAATCGTCGGGAAGGGCATGCCCCCGATGGTCGATGCCGGTTTTGATTTCTATGCCCCGCAGTCCTTTGAGGACGCTGCGGGTCGGCGTTTGATGATCGGATGGTCGGGTTGCCCCGATGCGACGACAGAAAGCCCGACGGCGGCGCGCGGGTGGCAGTGCGCGCTGACGATGCCGAGAGAGCTGAGCATGCGCGGCGGCAAGCTCTGCCAGTGGCCGGCGCACGAGATTGAGAGGATGCGCGGCGATTGCGTTCGTGCTGTAGGCGGTGAGACCGTTGAGGAGCCGGGACGCCTGTTTGATGTCGTGGTTTCCTGCGAGGGAGCCAAGATGATCGAGCTCGAAATCCGCAAGGGTGTCTTTGTGCGTTATACGGACGGGATGCTTGCCCTCGATATGGGCGACGAAGGCTATGGACGCGACCAGAGGTCGATCGAGCTCGGCGAACTTCGCGACCTGCGCGTGCTTTCGGACACTACGATGGTCGAGATTTTTGCCAACGGTGGCGAGGCGGCACTTACGAGCCGTACCTATTCGCCGGCGGTTCCGGCGATGGCGCTGAACGCCGAGGGTGCGGCGTCGATGGATTTCTACCGCCTCGCTCATTAACCGTGCATGGAGCACGATTGGACTTGTTGGGCGGAATGTGTCGCAGTTGCCGCGGCCAGCTACCGCTTATCGCGTATAGCGACCGTTTGCGGAATAAGTAACACTCCTTAATAAACCGTGTAGAATCTCAGATAAGCACGGAGTTTTCCAGGGAGACGCTGTCCTTTGTTGTGTGCAAGGGACGGCGTCTCTTTGGCGCTTGGAGGCCGTTCTACAGCAGGACGGTGGACGTGCGTCATATATTAAAAAACCAACGTCGAGATGGGTCGTGATAAGAATGGGCAAGTATGTAATCGTGGTTGAGTCTGGGTCGGATGTGACGCCAGAGCTCTGCGAGCGCTACGGCATCGTGCGCGTGCCCATGCATGTCACGATTGGTGACGAGACCGTCGAGGACGGCTCGATCGATCCGCTCGAGATTTATTCGCGCTGCAACGAGTTTGGTGTGATGCCCAAGACCAGTGGCTGTTCGCCAGCGGATTATGCGTATGTGTACGACCGCATCCATGCCGAGCAACCCGACGCGACTATTTTGCATCTTGCATATTCCGAGGCCACGACCTGTTCGCATCAGTCCTCTAAGATTGCGGCTCAGGGGCGCGACTACGTGTTCTCCATGGACACGCGCTTTGTCTCGGTGGGCCAGTCGCTCGTTGTCGTCGAGACCGCCAAATACATCGAGGCTCACCCCGATGTCACCGTCGACGAAATCTTTGCATTTACGAACTCCGTCATGGACCGCGTGCTGCTGGGCTTTGTTCCTACGGACCTTGCCTTCCTTAAGGCGGGCGGTCGCTTGTCCAACGTCGCGTTCCTGGGCGCCCATCTGCTCAAGATTAAGCCCTGCATTGAGGTGACGGGTGGTAAGTTCGTGGCGACCAAGAAGTTCCGCGGCTCTATGCTCAAGTGCGCCCGTGCCTTTATTGATCACATGGTAGAGAAGGGCGAGATCGACTACTCGCATATTGGCCTGGCGTATTCGGTAGGCCTTTCCGAGGAATTGCGCGACGACATGGAAGTCTATGCGCACGGCCTGGGCTTTAAGGACGTTACCTGGACTCAGGTCGGCGGCGTCATCTCGAGCCATTGCGGCCCGACCGCCTTCGGCGCGGTGCTCACACTCAAGGCGTAAAGGCCTGGCGTCTATCGATATCTATTGCCACGGCGGCGGGCGGGTTGCGATAACCCTCCCGCCGCTCTTGCGTGAGGTCAAATAGAACAATCCAATTGACCGCTAAACCATTTCACCATCATGCGTATGGGCTAGAATGGCTCTGGCATTTTAATTGGTTGCACCCAAGGAGAGGCAAGGTAGCGCGAATGGCAGAAATGACGCTTGAGGGTGTGGACGCTCGTCCCGAGGACTCTGCGTTTGCCCTTGGCCGCGTGCATTCAATCGAGACGATGGGAACGGTCGACGGACCCGGCATCCGCTTTGTGGTGTTTGTCCAAGGCTGTCCCATGCGCTGCGCGTATTGCCACAATCCCGATACCTGGTCGGTCAACGGCGGCACGATGGTGACCGTCGAGCACCTCATGGATGAGTTCCAGAGTAACCACGAGTTCTATCGCAGCGGCGGAATTACGGTGTCCGGCGGCGAGCCGCTCCTACAGCCTGAGTTTTTGGCCGACCTGTTCCGTGCAATGCACAACAACCCCGATGGCCGCGTGCATACCTGCTTGGACAGCTGCGGCTATGCGTTCGATCCCAACCACCCCGAGAAGTTCGATGCCGTTCTCAACGAGACCGACATGGTGCTGCTCGACATCAAGCATGCCGATCCGGCTGAGCATAAAAAGCTGACCGGTTGCGATCCCGCACGCATCTTGGCGTTTGGCGATGAGCTTGCACGTCGCAAGATCAAGGTCGTTATCCGCCACGTGGTGGTGCCCGGCATTACCGACACGGTGGAGGAGTGCGAGGCGCTCGGTCGTCTGATCGCTCCATGGCACAACGTGGTGGGCCTGGAAATGCTGCCGTATCACACCATGGGTGTCGCCAAGTACGAGCAACTGGGCATTCCCTATAAGCTTGAGGGCGTGCCCCAGATGGATACCGCGCGCATGCCCGAGCTGCGCAACGCCGTCATGACGGGCATGAAAAAGCGCCGCGCCGAACTCAAAAACGCCATCGGCTAGCGAGCCATTTTCGCTCCCCAAAGGCACTCATTGGGGACAGACTTAAATGAGTACCCCTGGGCACCAAGTTGATTGCCAAAGAGCCCCGTCAAGTTGCGGTGGAATAGTTCTTGTTTTTCGGCTTATGCCGTCCAAACAGGAACTATTTCACCGCAACTGCGTTTTGGGTAGAGATGTGCAACAGAATTGGCAAAAATGCATAGAAACGCTTGTGGTTTCTTTAAAGACACCTTAAACGCCACTGAATATCTTTGGAAAGAAATGCCTGCTCGGTATCATGCTGCTCGTATATAAACGGTAGCAGTCAGGAGACCACGTGCGAAACATCGCATCGCGGGACGAGTATGTGCCGCAGCATGGCAGCAGATATAAGACGAAGGACACGTCTTCGCGTGGCCTTGCCGACACTCGCATCCGCGTGAGGAAGATTGCCGCCATTGGGATGCTAACGTCGGCGGTTATTATCCTCGGAATTACCGCCAAAACCTACGCGTCGGAGCGAATGGCACACTCAGATGCGTCAACGGTACAGACGCAAAACAAAAAGGTCTCTGAATCTAAAGTCACCGCAAGTCAAACCCTGTCGACAGCGAACCTCAAGACGGGGCTTTCGAAGGCGGACTTTAACGATATTCCCTCAGGCGATACCGTGCAGACCTTCTCGCTGGTTGATGACCAGATCCTCGCCCTGGAGGATGAGAACCTCGCCGCACTCCAGAATGCGCTTGACCAGGCGCAGGAGCTGGGCGATGTGGGCGTGGTGTTTTACGACCTGTCGAGCGGTAAGGGCGTGACGTATAACGCTGATGTCGAGGTGTACGGTGCGAGTAGCTACAAGGCACTCTATGCGTTGTACATTTGCGAATCTCTGGTCGAGACGGGCCAGGTTTCACTCGATGACTCCCTTGGCACCTATGGTGGCTACAACATGGGTTGGCAGACGGTACGCGACTTGATCGAGGCTGCGGTCGTTTATTCAGACAACGATTCGTTTATTGCGTTACGTGCGGCGTTTGACCGTGTCGGTTACGAGGATTGGATTGTCGGTCTTGGCATCGATTACGATACGGCACTGGATCCGATGAGTGATTTTCCGACCTACTGCCCGCGCACTTCTGCGAGGTTATGGCGTGAGATGAGCGAGTATCTGAGCATGGATACCGAGACTTCACAGTGGTTGTCGGGCCTTCTGACATCAACATCGCGCTCGTTTATTCGCGATGGCATTGCGGACGAGCAGGTTTTGGTGCGCAACAAGGCAGGCTGGATTAGCGAGGATGGTTACTATTCGACATGCGATGCAGGCCTCATCGACATCGATGGCCGTACCTATGTCATGAGCGTCATGACATCGATGCCATGGAGTGACCGTTCGAGCGAGGTTACGGCCGCGATTGCAAAGGCTCTGTTTGATACGCGAGCTGCACTGGCTTAGCGTGTTCGTTTGGCGAGGTCAAACAAAATGCTGGTACCATACCTTGGTTGAGAATTTCGTATAGGTTTGGGGAATGGTATGGCTACCATCGCGATTATCGGTGCGCTCGAAAAAGAGATCATGCAGATTAAGGAAGAGCTGAGCGACGTTTGCGAGGCACGGGAGGCAGGCTTGACCGTTGTGAGCGGTGAGCTCGACGACCTGACAGTTGTCGCCACAACGGCGGGCATGGGCACGGTGAACGCCGCGGCGGCAACGCAGCATCTCATCAGCAAATATGCCCCGCAGGCCGTTGTGTTTTCGGGCATTGCGGGCGGCCTAAATCCTAAGCTCCATATTAACGACGTGGTTATAGGCAAGTGCCTGCGCTATCTCGATACCGACACGGCGCTCATCGCCGAGTCGGCGCCGGGGCTCGAGGAGTTTGTCTCGACGCCGGCGTTGGCTGATGTTGCCGCCGCCGTGCTTGCCGAGCATGGGTTTGTGGACGTATCGCTGGATGTGGCGGCTGCGGAGAAGGACCCCAAGCAGTTCCTGTGTGGCACTATCGCCACGGGTGACCGCTTTGTTACGGGTGACGCCATGCGTAACGCTGCGATTGAGGCCACGCATGCCGATTGCGTCGAGATGGAGGGCGCGGCAATTGCGCACATCGCGGCCAAGAATGGTGTCGATTGCCTGGTGCTGCGCGCTATCAGCGATAATTGCGACGAGGCATATGACGCGTTTTGCGAGCGCGAGTTCGATCTGGATGAGCACGCTCGCACCGCGAGCGGCATCACGCTTGACATCGTTCGTCGTATCGCCGCCGCGCAATAGCACGCCCGTTTTGTAAAAACCTACGACCAAGGAGTGTCCATGGCCGATTCCATTAACTATCAGCTTGCCAAGTTCGTCGCCAGCTACGGCAAGGTTTCGCAGATCCCCGAGTCCACCTGTCCCGAGGTGAGCTTCGTTGGCCGCTCAAATGTGGGCAAGTCGTCGATTATGAACAAGCTCTTTGGCCGCAAGAACCTGGTCAAGGTTTCCAGCACGCCGGGCAAGACGAGCAACATCAACTTCTTCGAGGCCGACGACGTACACTTTGTGGACCTGCCGGGTTACGGTTTCGCCCGTCGCTCCAAGGCCGAGCGCGACCGCTGGGCCGAGCTTATCGGCGACTTCTTCGACTCCGAGCGCAGCTTTAACCTGGTTGTGTCGCTGGTGGACATTCGCCACGACCCCAGCAAGCTCGATCACGATATGATCGACTACCTGCAGGGCAACGAGTTCAACTTTATCGTCTGTCTCACCAAGGCCGACAAGCTCAGCCGTACCCAGCAGGCCCGTCAGGCAGCGGCCATCAAGAAGCAGCTCAACGTCCCGGCCGAGAACGTAATCATCACGAGCTCCCAGACCGGCACCGGCATCGACGAACTAAAAAAGCGCATCGCCGAGGCTTGCCTCTAGTAAGGCTGCAGCCCCTCAAAAGCTCTCATCTATATCACCCCAGTGATAGTTATTGGTAAACTATCACTGGGGTGATATTTTTAGGAGGTCGATATGGAGCTTTGGCACGGGTCGGAGGTTGTTGTCGAGCATCCATCGTTGGATAAATGCAGGCAATTCAATGACTATGGGCGCGGGTTTTATTGCACACCACATGAGGAAATGGCAATGGAATGGGCATGCCGGACCGAGTCTGATGGCATTGCCAATCGATATGAGCTTGATTTAGATGGCCTTTCGGTCTTGGATTTAGAGTCTGGGGAGTTCTCAATCCTCAATTGGCTTGCGATTTTGGCCGACAACCGGGAGTTTAATGTCTCGACGCCGCTGGCACGCGAAGGACTTCGGTATTTGCTGGACAACTGCCTGATTGATATTTCTCCCTATGACGTTATTCGAGGCTATCGCGCTGACGATTCCTACTTTTCGTTTGCAAGACAGTTCGTTAACGGCATGATTTCGCTCAGGCAATTGCAGCGCATTATGTTTTTGGGGGATTTGGGCATTCAATATGCGCTTATGAGTGAGCGCGCGTTCTCGGCGATCAGGTTTCGCGATTGGAAGCAGGCCTCGGGAGCTGAGTTTTATCCCAAACGATTTGAGCGAGAACAGAACGCTCGACGTAAGTACCTGGATACGGTAAACGGATTTGACACCGAGGGTGTCGACATTAGGGATTTGATGGCAGGGAGGGTTGATTTGAATGATCCAAGAGTTAACGGATTGTGGGCCGAGTAGGACATACCCCGTCTACTACCTCGAGGATGCAATGAACAACCTCGGCGACTGCTTTGACTATGCCGTTAACGATTATGGGGCAGAAGGATCGGAAGTTGCTGAACTCTTTTGCCTGAGCGGCGTAGCCCGCGAGTTCGAACGCGGCAACGCATGGGTAGTGTCGGGAAAATCGGGCGTTGAGCTGTTCGCGCTCATTGCCGAAAGGTCCGGCTATCAATCAAGGCCGATGCCAAATCGAACCTACCGATTCGAAAAGACACCGGAATATTGGACAGGCTGGATATTGGCATACCTTCAGTGGCGCCTAGGGGAGTCTTTCGAAGATTTGCTGCATGTCGTTCCATTCGATGTGCTACGCAGTCTGTACTACCCCTGGCACGAAGCCTCGGAGGAACGCGTGACTCGCCTCGTCTGCGATATGGCGAAAAAAGCGTCCAGGCAAACCAAACTTGCGTTAGCAAGAAAGAGGCTCAAGAAAACCCAACAAGATCTGGCATACGAATCGGGTGTGTCACTCCGCTCAATCCAAATGTACGAGCAGCGCCAGAGAAACATCAATGAAGCTTCGGTAACAAGCGTAAGAGCCATAGCAAAAGCCCTCCACTGCAACATCGAAGACCTCCTAGAACCAGTCTTCGAATACAAAGAAACCAGCGCAGCGTAAACCAAGCGCACAGGCGAAGCCTGTCACTAGTAAGTGTCCCTACCTAGCAAGAGCCCCTACCAATAAAAAGCAACTATCAGCCCGGCGCTTTTACAGAGTGTAGGTCCCTGTAGCCGCCGCCAGCGAAGTGAACGTAGGGGAGGCCAGGGGCTTTGCCCCCAAATCTTTCCGCAGGACGGCAG
>URKH01000015.1 GCA_900548255.1 uncultured Collinsella sp.
GCCGTTTGACGTTTACGCAGATAAAACCTGCCAAAATAAACATCCCTTTTTGGTAGGTTACTCGTGCTGGCTGGTACGGTGCTCGTACTCCTCGGGGGTGATGACATCCTCGATGCGCAGGTTGACGCCTGCCACCTCAAGGCCGGTCATCGCGGCAAGACGCTCGGTGACGCGCGCCTTAACGTCGTCAAAGATCGCAGGCGCATAGGCGCCGTACTCGATGATGACCGAGATGTTGACGACCACGCGGTTGTCGTCGGTGACCTCGACCGTCACGCCCTTGGTCAGGTTCTCGGCACCAAACTGCTCCTGCACAAAGTGCATGAGGTTGCCCTTCATGCCCAGAACGTGCGGCACCTCGCGGGTGGCCATGGCGACGATCTTCTCAATCACGCCGTTGGAATAGGTCAGCGAGTCCTCGGACTCGTCCGCCTCCTCGTCATCCTCGTCCGCCTCATCTTCGGACTCTGCCTCGACGAGCGCCTCGTCCTCGAGCGTTACGTCCTCCGCCTCGGCGGCGATGGCCTCATTCGCCTCGAGCTCGGTATCGGCCACATCGACCTTCGTGTTAAAAGCCATGGTTCCTCCTTATGCCTGCCGCGGATGCGACAGTCGAATACATATTAGCGGCCGCTAAACAGACGGCCGAAGAAGTTGACGATACCGTTCTCGCCGTCGCGAATCTGGCCGATCACGGCGCCGATCAGCACAAAGAATGCGATGACGAGCGTGTCCCACAGGCCCAACGTAAGTACCAGCACGGCGAGGATAAAGCCTGCCACGGCGCCGAGCGTAGTGTTGGGGTGGCGCACGGCGTAGCTCCAGATAGCAGCGCCCGTACCTTTGATGAGACCCATGGCCTCGTCAAAGTCGTTGGCGGCGCTGTCGTGCTGCTCGCCGGCCTCGGGCTTGGTGTCGGCGGACTCGCCTGCCGGCATAGCGTTCTGATCGATCGTCAGGCGCGGCGTACGAGCGGTCTTATCTTGATTGGTATCACTCACCGGAAACCTCCACGGTCTGGACGGTAGTCTTGGACGGCAAAAAACGGACGCGCGCGGTCGTACCCGGCGCGCCGAGCATGGTATCGCAGGCTTCTTCGATGCGCTGCTGCATCGCGGTAGCCAGAGATGCCACGTCCTTATCGTCAAGCGCGATAGCCTCGACCTTAAAACGGACGTGCGAATCGTCGGGGCCTTGGACGCGAGCCTCGACATGCTCGACCATCACGCGGTCGTCGCGCTCGGCAGCAACCCTGGCGCACGAAGAAAGCGCCGCAAGGGTAACCTCGATATTGCGCTCCCCCGCCGGATGCACGCAGGACGGTTCGCGACGGGCGAACATCAGGCGGAAAAAGCTCAGCAGTACGCCGATCGCCACGACGCCGGCGCACGCCGTCACGACGATGCGCGGCATGGGGTCGCGCATCAGCAGCATAAAGCGATACGTATACGGCCCCCAAAACTGGCAGACAAGCGTACCCAGTGCCACGATGGTGGCGGCAAGATACACGATCGCTAGGGCTCGTTTGAGTACGCGCACGCGGCGCTCCCTTCAAATCTCGGCTCTCGAAATGCAGAACGGTTCGCATCATTATAAAAGAGCCGGGTCCGGTGCTCTACGCACGCGGATCCGACTCATCTATTCCACGAGGCTTGCATGCTCGCTTCATTATGCCCAGATATGCACGGCTCAATCCGTGCTGGCGCTACTCCTCCTCGAGGGCAGCGATGACCTCGTCGGTCATGTCCATGGTGCTGTAGACGTCCTGGACGTCGTCGAGCTCCTCAAGACGGTCGATGAGGCGCTGGACCTTCTTGGCGTCGGTACCAGAGACCTCGGTCGGGGTGGTCGGGACCATGGTGGTCTCGGAACCCTTGACCTGGACGCCCTGCTCCTCGAGCGCCTTGGAGACAGCCATGACGTCGTTGGCAGCAGTCCAGACGATCCACTCCTCGCCGGCATCCTCGTAGTCCTCGCCACCGGCCTCGGCGATGGCCATCATGAACTCATCCTCGTCACCGGCAGCACCGTTGGCGATCATGGTCTCCTTCTTGGCGTTCTCGTCCAGGATCTCCTTGGCGACGACAATCTGGCCCTTGCGCTCAAACTGGAAGGCGACGGAGCCGGAGGTGCCCAGGTTGCCACCAGCGTGGGAGAAGGCGGAACGGACATCAGCGGCGGTACGGTTGCGGTTGTCGGTCAGGCAGTCGACGTAGACGGCGACACCGGCGGGACCGTAGCCCTCGTACACGATGTTCTCGTAGACGGCGGCGTCAGCACCCGAACCAAAAGCCTTGTCGATAGCGGACTTGATCTTGTCCTTAGGCATGGACTGAGCCTTGGCCTTGGCAACGGCAGCGGCGAGGCTGGCGTTGTTCTCGGGCAGCGGGTCACCGCCGAGACGGGCAGCAACGGTGATGTTGCGGCTGAGCTTGGAGAAGAGGGCGGAACGCTTGGCGTCCTGCGCGCCCTTACGATGCTTGGTTGTGGCCCACTTAGAGTGTCCGGACATACGTGTCTCCTATCGGTTTCGACCTAAAGCCCAGCGCAGATGCTCGGGCAATATAAACAAACGTCGTTATGATATACCTACTGGCCTGCAAGATAAACCCCAAAATGAAGGCGTCGTGATGATGGCCCCTTTGGTGCAGCAAAGAAACCTGACCCCAATGCACCAGGTTAGGACCAGAGGAAGTCACTGCGGGTGACGGTGGCGCCGATGGCGAAGGGCATGCAGGCGATGACCGGATACAGGTAGCGCATGTAGGTCGAGCCGTTGCACGGACCAATCAGGCACACGGCGAGCACGCCCAACAGCGGCACCCAGATCGCCAGCGCACGCCATGAATGACGACGCAGCAGGTAGACCACCACGGCGATCATAATCCACACATAGGTGGCCGAGCTCATGGTGAGCGAAATAAACGGGATGCGCTGCACCGCCACACGGTACAGATTGATCAGGTGGTCGCACCAGCGCACCACGTTGCTGTCAACCGGATGGAAGTCGAAGTACTTGAGGTTGTCGGGACGCGCCATGATCTCGGCACTACGCGCCGTGCTGTAGACCCAGGCATCGCGGGCACTCGGATAAAAGTAGCCGTAATAGTTATTGATGAGCGCCGAGATATAGCACTCGGGATCCTTTTTGAACATCTGCGCCCAGACCTCAAAATAGGCCTTGATGTCCTCCTGCGAGGCGTACTCGTTAAAGCAGTTCTTGACGGCATCGGACTTGTCGGGGTTGTAGCGGCGGCCCAGGTTCTCGTACTTGAGCACGCGATCGATCACGACGCGCTCCTCGTCGGTCACCAAACCGTCGCAGGGTGCCTCCACGATAGTGCCGTCCTCCTTAACCGTAGGGTTGACGCCCGAGTTGAGGCCGTCGTGCTTTTGGACGAAACGAGCCGTCTGTTGGAACGGAATCGAGAGGATTTCGCGCTTGGAACCAGGCGTGATATCGTGCTCCGGCATAAAGACCTTGGTGAAGTACATATTAGAGGCAAGGCAGAGCGCGAGTACCGCGAGGACGCCAACCCAGCGGAAGCGCGGTGTGGCGCATGAGACCGCGGTGCCCGTCTGCTTAGCCGCACGACGAGCGACATGTACATCCCATGCGCAAAACGCCGCCGCGATTACGCATGCCGCCAGGGGAAACACCAGGCCTCCATTGCGCAAAAACGTGGAACCCATGGCAGCCAGCGCAAGCAACAGCCAGTCGTGGCGCGCAAAGAGCACGGGGGCTTTCTCGCCCGCTCGCTCGACATTGGCATCACGACGGGGCAAGCCGCAGGCCACGAGCTTGACGGTCTGTACCAGCAGCACCAAAAATGCGTCGGCAAACAGCACGTCTTTGGTAAGCAGGGCCGCGTAGTTGGAGAACATGGGCATAAACACAAAGAACAGCAAGATCACGCCGCGGACCGGCAGACTCACGCCCAGTTTGCGCAGCGACGAGATGGAATAGGCCATGCAGGCAGCCGTGATGACAAACTGAGCGCAGGTATAGATGATGAGGCCCGCGTTAGCGCTGTTGAACAGCGAAAGCCCCAGCTGAACGCACGAGCCGATAATGGCCGTGTGCACTACGGGATGATGCCCGTTGAGCAGCACGTTGGGGTTGAGTAGGCGCAGGTAGTCGCTCGTGCCGTTGGGATAGTTGAACCACTGGCGAATCTGCGCACCCGTATCACCCATAAAAAGGCCGGGCAGCGAAGCGATGAGCGTGGGCGCCCAGGCGATCATAAGCACCAGGAAGGGCCCGGCAAAGGGATGGACCGAGAGCACGGCGTGAGCCACACGCCATATACGGCCAAAGTGCGCCTCGGAAAACGGGATGCGCCGAGAGCTCAGCCAATCTAGACACTCAAAAGCCAGATAGAAGGCCACGATCGCTAGGAGCATCCAGCCCGCGCCGCCAATCCAGGCGCAGGTGATGCGGGCCTTGTCGCCAAGAACAATCTCGGCCGAGTCGGTGAGGTCGTAGCTGCGGCCGAACACCATGCAGATGGCGAAGAACAGCGACGGCAGAATGATCGACGGACGCCAGGTGTCGCCACGGCCAAAGAACACGTAGCGAAACGGCAGCGTGAGCAGGCAGGCAAGCGCAAGCAGCATGACCGCGTCGGTATGGCCGGCAAACGAGAGGAGCACCTCGTAGCACACGTACAGCATGCCCGAGGCTTTGGGGTCAATCGCCAAGACTGCGTTGCTCGACACCGGGGCGGGATCGATGGAAAACGCCGTGGTCGCCAACAGCGCGAGCAGAAATGCGATGAGCGTCTGCTTGGCGGGGTAGCGCTTAAACCAGACGATGCGGGCAGCGTCGCGCGCAGCCGTTGTGGAGAGATCGGAATCCTTCACAGTCCGAAAGCCTTTCTAGAAACCTATCAAACTCAGCAAAACCACCACAAAGGTGCCTGTGTCCCCTTTGTGGTGGTTAGGCGTCGAGGTAGATGCGCTGGGGACGGTTGCGGTGTCGCGCGAAGATGATGAGCGCCAGGCCGGCGATCACGAGCGGAAGACTCAGCAGCTGCCCCATCGTGATGACGCCGCCCAGCAGATAGCCAAGCTGGGCGTCGGGCACGCGCACGAACTCGACGAGGAAGCGGACGATGCCGTATCCCATCACGAACACGCCCATAAACGTACCCTGAGGCAGCAGCGGCTTTTTGCGGCTGAGCACCTGCAGAATGCAAAAGAGCACGATGCCCTCAAGAAATGCCTCGTAGAGCTGGGAGGGGTGACGCGGCATATCGCCCGCAGTCCCGCCAAAGACCACACCCCAGGGTAGATCGGTCGGTTTACCCCACAGCTCGCCGTTGACGAAGTTGGCACAGCGCCCCAGGCACAGGGCCAGCGGCGCGCCGATGACGGCAAGGTCTGCCAAAGTCCATGCGTCGAGCTTATACATGCGGCACACGATGATGCCGCCGATAATGCCGCCCACCAAGCCGCCGTGGAAGCTCATGCCGCCTTCGTTGGTGGCAAAGATCTCGAGCGGATGTGCCCAGTAGTAGCCGTCGCCGTAAAAGATGACGTAGAACAGGCGCGCACCGATAATGAGGCCAAAGACCACGCCGACCACGACACTCGTCAGGTCATCAATCGTGATGTTAAAGCCCCAGCGACGCTGCGTGCGGTACATGACGACCGCCGTGAGCAGGGCGCCGACCACATAGGCCAGACCATACCAGTAAATCGTGATGGGCCCCGCCGAAATCGCGACGGGATCAAGCATATGGTAGAAGTCGTTGAGCATGTCGACCCTCCTACTCCCTACATACAAATGCGGCCGCGGGCCTTGCGCTCGCAGCCGCATATTTGGGCGTAACGTCTATGCGGAGTATGCCGTCCGCAGCATTCGCATCTTAGAACGGCGCGTACTCGTCGTACAGGTCGTCGGTCTCGCCGGAGGCATTGACCTGCTCAACACGGGTAACGCCGGGCACATGCTCCTTCAGGATGCGCTCAATACCCATGGACAGGGTCAGCGAGCTCATGGGGCAGCCGGCGCAAGCGCCCTGCAGCTCCAGTTTGACGACGCCCTCGTCGTCAACGCCCACATACTCCATATCGCCGCCGTCGGCCTGCAGGTTGGGGCGAATCTCTTCAAGAACCTTCTTAAGCAGCTCTTCGTTAACAGCCACAGGGGCTCCTTTCTCACAATTACGCGGGCGCGCCCGCGGACAGAAGCTATGTTACTACAGCCGTGTACCCGCTCACGAGCCGTCCATGCGCGCAGACACGACTTTCACGAGCAGTCAATTTGGGACGGGGCTCTTTTGGCTGTTTTGCCGCCAGCTGGCGTTGGCACGCGCTACTGCCGAGCCTGTCCCCCGGTACCAATCTGGACATCGACGATGACCTGGCGGTAGCTGATGCCGCAGGAGTCGAGAATGCGGCGGCTGATACGGCCGTCATCGGTGTCGGCATACTTATTGTCCAGGTAGACGACCTCGCCCACGCCCACCTGCGCCAGGATCTTGGCGCAGTCATGGCACGGGAACAGCGTGACGTAAACCGTGGAACCCTCGAGGTCCTTGAGCGAGCCACGGTAGTTGAGCACGGCGTTGGCCTCGGCATGGACCACGTAGTTGTGCTTGTCCTGCAGCGGGTCATCGCTCGTACCCCACGGGAAAAAGTCGTCGTTGAGCGCCGAGGGCGTGCCGTTGTAACCCACCGAAAGGATGCGGTGGTTGGTGCTGGCGATGCACGCTCCCACCTGCGTGTTGGGGTCCTTGCTGCGGCGCTGCGCGGCGATGGCCACGCTCATAAAGAACTCGTCCCAGCTAATAACGTCGCGGCGCTTGCCCGACGCGGTTTGATGAAGATCGTCCGACATGGCAGACACCTCCGCAATCGCAATAGTTTGGCCCATTGTAGCAGGTGAAAGGTAGGGGCGCTTATCCCACCAGCCCCTCGCCCTACGCGCGGCGGGGCTTTTGGTTGATGCGGTAGAGCTCGGCGAGACCCCGCAACGTCAGCGCGTCGTCTACCGTCAGGCTATGGCCGACCAGCGCCGCAAGTGCCTCGGCATCGTCGCCGGTAATGACGATGGGCACATCGCCCTCCCCCGCGGCCTTGGTCGCGCGCATCTCGGCAAGCACCATGTCGAGCATTCCGTCGATGCGGGCTACCTCGCCCAAAACCACACCCGAGCGCATGGCCTCACGCGTGTTGCGTCCGATGACGTGCGTTGGCGCCGAGGGCTCAACCTGGGGTAGGCGCGCTGCTGCCGCCGAAAGCGAACGGGCGCCGAGGGCCAGGCCTGGCGCGATAACGCCGCCCACAAAGGTACCGTGCGCGTCGATGACCTCGATATTGGTCGTCGTGCCCAGGTCAATCACGATGCACGGCGAGCCGTAGACGGCGCGGGCCGCCACGGCATCGGCGATGCGGTCGGGACCGATCTCGGCCGGGTCATCGTAGTGCACAGGCATGCCGCTCTTAAGTCCCGGCCCCACGGTGAGCACGCGCCCCGTGCAGGTGCGGGAAAGTGCCGCCTTCCACGGGCGCTCGAGCGCCGGGACTACACAGCTCAGCACGGCCGCGGCGGGTGCAAGCACCCCGGGCACACCTGCATCGGCGGCGAGCGCGCCCATGACCTGCACAAGTCGCATGCGCGCTTCGTCGGCCGTAATGCTCGACGGCGTCGTGATCTCGCACGTCGCAAGCGGACATTCCTGCGCCGCGGCCGAATCCTCGGCAAACAGGCCAAAGCGAATGAACGTGTTGCCCACGTCGACCGTCAATATATATGCGCACCCATTAAGCATCGTCGGCGCTCCTTTCGTCTGCCCAGCAGTATATCCCGATGATTATTCTGGGACGGGGATATAAAAATCATTGCGTACCTGATGATTTTTAAATCCCCGTCCCAGAATAATCATCCTTCGGCTTCGTTTGGGATAGCTAAAAAAGCCCAGTCCCGAATTAACTGCCGTGCGGCTATACTGGTGCGCGGTCGTTTGCGAGCTCACGCGGCGGCCCTTGGTAACCCGACTTCCCGCGCCGTATCCGTAACGGCGCTCCCGGGGGAAGCGGATATACGCAAAGGAGTTTTATATGAGCAATCCCTCGAACCGCACCTCGATGCGCGGTCAACTTACGCTGCGCGGCGTCGTCATCGGCGTCCTTGGCTGCGTGATCATCACGGCAAGCTCGGCCTACACGGCCCTCAAGATGGGCGCACTCCCCTGGCCGATCGTCTTCGCTGCCGTCATCTCGCTGTTCTTCCTTAAGCTCATGGGCAACGCCAGCCTCAATGAGGCAAACGTCACCCACACCATCATGTCAGCAGGCGCCATGGTCGCCGGCGGTCTGGCGTTTACCATCCCGGGCGCCTGGATGCTGGGCTATGCCGACCAGATCAGCTGGCTCGACATGTTCATCGTGGCACTCGCCGGCACCATCCTGGGTCTGCTGGCCACGGCACTCATCCACCGTCACTTTATCGTGGACGCCGCGCTGGAGTTCCCCACCGGCAACGCCGCAGCTCAGACCCTGCGCGCCACCGAGGCCGGCGGCAAGACTGGCAAGCAGCTCTTTGGCTCCATGGCCATCGCCGGCATCTACAGCGTGCTTCGAGACGCCCTGGGCGTGGTGCCCAGCATGCTGTGCACGCTCAATATCCCCGGCGTTACCTTTGCCATCTACAACTCGCCCATGTTGCTCTCCGTCGGCTTCCTCGTGGGCTTCGCCCCGGTCGCATTCTGGTTTGCCGGCGCGCTACTGGGCAATTTTGGCATCATTGTCGGCGGCACCGCTACCGGTCTGTTTGACGTTATGACCGCACAAGGCATTGTTAAGTCCCTGGGTATGGGCCTTATGATGGGCTTTGGCGTCGCCGTCGTCCTCAAGGACATCCTGCCGCAGGTCGCCGGTATCGTCCGCGGCCTTGCCGCCGACAGCTCCACCGACACCGACGAGCAGTCGCTCATCTCGGGCTCCCTTAAGCTCGACGCCGGTATCATCGGCCTGGGCGCTGCCGCCATCGCCGTGATCATCGCCATTGTGCTCGACCTTGGCCCCGTTCCTGCCGTCATCGTCACGCTGTTCACCTTTGTCACCACCATCATGAGCGCGCAGAGCTGCGGTCAGACGGGCATCGACCCCATGGAGATCTTTGGCCTCATCGTCATGCTCATCGTTGCCGCCTTCGCGCAGCTCGCTCAGGTCAAGCTGTTCTTTATCGCCGGCATCGTGGCCGTAGCGTGCGGCCTTGCGGGCGACGTCATGAACGACTTTAAGGCCGGCGCCGTGCTGGGCACCAACCCGCGCGCACAGTGGGTCGGCCAGGCCATCGGCGGCATCGTGGGCGCCCTGGTCGCTGCCGCCGTCATGGTCGCGCTCGTCACCGCCTATGGTCCGGATGCTTTCGGCCCCGACAAGAGCTTTGTGGCCGCGCAGGCAAGCGTCGTCGCCACCATGGTCTCGGGCATCCCGAGCGTGCCGTGGTTCGCAGGCGGCTTTATCGCCGGCATCGTCATGTACTGGCTCGGCATTCCGGCCATGATGATCGGCCTAGGCGTGTACCTGCCGTTCTACATGTCGCTCACGGCCTTCTTGGGCTCCTGCGTCAAGCTCGCCTACGACAAGTGGGCCGCACGCCGCGACGCCGCTGCCGGTCTTTCGGACGAGGAGAAGGCCTCCAAGGATGCCGCCTTCCAGGAGCAGGGCCTGGTCGTCGCCAGCGGCCTGCTCGGCGGCGAGTCCATCGTCGGCGTTATCCTGGCGTTTGTCTCTGTTGGTCTGAGCCTGCTAGGGTAGGCCGAACAACAACGCACCAGCGCAGAGCGCGGGGTCGGAATCAAACCGGCCCCGCGCTTTTTTGTCTATTTGACTCTTATGATCCTCACGGCGTTTTAGCCATGTCGATTGTCCTGACTTCCAGGTCAACAAACCTTGTCTGACACCTCGCCTAACGCGGTGTAGAGTAAAGACGACAGACGCAAGAAGCGGCTCAGAAGCTAAACGAGGTAAGCATGGAACTCGACAAACAACAGATCAAGCGGCTGTGCGAGCGTCATCATCGTCGTCACGGTATACGCCCTGCACACAGCGAGGCCATGGAGAATGCCACCCGTTTCCTTAAGCAGGCGTTCAACATACGCGAGGGACGCGCGCCCTATCACGTGATTCGCAAGCGCTTTGTAAACGGGGCGCGCCTGACTGGCTCGCACTTATGCATCCTGATCATTGCCATGTTGATCGCGAGCATCGGCCTCGATATCGACTCGGACATCGCCATCGTGGGCGCCATGCTCATCTGTCCGCTCATGGGCTCGGTCCTTGCCATGGCATACGGCATCGCCACGCTCGACCGCGAGATTGCCGTCGAGGCGATTGCCGGCCTCGCGCTGCAGATGGTCTTTTGTCTAATCACGTCCACGCTGTACTTTAAGCTCTCGCCCCTTGGCACCACCACGGCCGCCATCATCGACAACTCGACACCGACTGTGTGGGACCTTGCCGTCGCGCTCGCGGGCGGCTTTGCGGGCGGACTGGGCAACTCGCGCGACCAGGAACCCGCCACGCTCATCGCCGGCGTGGCCGTGGCGACCGCGCTCATGCCGCCCCTGTGCGCGGCGGGCTATGGCATCGCCATCGCAAGCGGGTCGCTGTTTCTTTCAGCCCTCTACGAGTTTGGCATCAACGTGGTCTTTATCGCACTGGCTGCCGAAGCCGTGCTGCTTCTTTTGCGCGTGCCGCTCAAACGTGACCTCAACGGCGACGGCATTGTGACCGCCGAGGAAAACGCCGAGGTCGATGAGCTGTCACACAAGGTGCGCCGCCGCATCATCGTGGGCACGGTGATCTTTGCCATCCCCTGCATCGTTATGACGGCGGGGTCTATTGGCTCGGCGCAGGCCGGCGTGCAGGACGGTTACGGCGTCACCGAAACCACGCGCGAGCTTGCCGCGGTGCTGCCGGGTTTTAAGGATTACACCGTTGCCGTCGAGACCTCGGCCACCGAAGGCGAGGAGGAGGGCCTTGTCGAGCGCGAGGTTGTCGCCCATGTGACGACAAGCGAGGCGCTTGGGGCACACGACCGCCGTGTAGCCCGCAAGCTCATCGACCTCAATGTGCCCGAGCTCGATCGCGTGGAGTTTGATGTGCAGTAATACGCGACGTGGGATGGATGCGCGCAGCCGCGAGTCACGACATGGCGCAGACGTGACGCGGGCCACGAGCAAATAGCGGGGCGCGGTCCATGGCCGCGCTCCGCTCGCTGATTTATTGCCGTGAATCAGCTGTCCGCATCGACATCGCCAGACTCCACTGTAAACGCCGGACCGGTACTCACCAGATAAAAACGGGTCACCCTGGTATCTCTAAATAGGTAGAGCAAGCCCTGATCGCGTCGGCGCGAAATATACGCCACGTGGACCGTACCGAATTCTTCGCCGTTTTCCTTCTTTAATATCAGGATGTTGGGGTCATCCGTACGCTTAAACTGCCCGTCTGTGCAGATTCCGTCTTGGTCGACCAGCTGCCATCGACAGTTGTCCTCCTCAAGAAAAGCCAGGGTTTCCCGACTTGTTTCGTCATCCCGATAGTAACCGTCAATGGCAAAGCCTTCGGAAGCACATTCCTGCATATAGGATGTTTCTCGACTTATAGCGAACTGCCCTATAGCGCCCAGGAGCACAGCTAGGCAAACCACTGCAAGGGTTATCGAAATAACACGGCGATCCATGTTAGCCCAACCGATAGTTGTTTAACGGAGCACGAAACATACCCGGAACCTCCGATATCAGGGGGAACGTCACCTACGGCCTGCCGGTAATCATATGTTTCCAACATCAAACCATATGACTACAACTCGTTGGAGATAGATTCCATAAACGGACAATGATATACGGCGAACGGCTACACTTATCAATAAACCCAGAGTTATGGAGGCCGTTTTTCGTACTGCAAGATCGCAGTTTTCGGAAGTGCGGTGAAAAATCGAGTTCTGCCGACCAGACCGACTTTTTTAGCAACAAAACCGCAGGTCACAAGAGTTCAAAAGAGCAGTGTGCTCGAAGGTTCGGAGTTTTCCCCGCACTTCCGAAATCCGAGTCCACGAAAGGCGTCGGCAAGGCCATTTGCGCAACATGTATCCAGTAAAAAAGGGCCGCAGCCGGTACGGCTACCACCCTTCCGTCTCATATCTAGCCCGAAGCAGGTCGGCTACTTCTTAATACCGCGTCACAGACGCTTTGCGACCGATGCCACGGCCTCCTCGCTAACCGAATCGCAGGCAGGCGAAGGGCTGCGTGCAGATGATGTTGGACGCACCGCGATCGATCAGGTCGAGTATCTCGGCCGTGAGCAGCCAGACCTCGCCCATGTTATTACATACCGAAAGCACCGTGCGGGCCTTGTCGGCCATGGCGCCAACACCTGAAGATTTTGTCCGCAACTCAAAGAGCTAGGAGGTTGATAAAATCCAGAAACATCATGGCTAAAAGAGACGGGCACACTGTCCCTGTTTTTCGCACGAGCAGCGCAAAAATAAGGCCCAGACAAAGATAGCCCCCCATCATTGCAATGATGTAATTTGTGGGTGCCCCGATTAAACACTGTTGAGTCACGAGAAGCAATGCCCATAGAATCGACTGTACAAATGCCCTTATGCAAAACGGCCGAACTATTCCGACGATTGTGTATTCAAATAAAAATACGTACCTAAATAACAGCTCATGCAAAACTGAAACCGAACAGACCAATACCCATCTGGATATTGATTTTCCACCTATATCGAGCATGGCGGCCATAATAATAAATACGATGAAAATGAACTGCCATCCCAAAAGAATCCCACGCTGCTTGGTCTTATCACGGGAAACAGCGCCCCGAGTTGCAAAAAGATAGACTACCAACGCACAAAAGAGCGCCCCTGTAGAGCACAGCCAAGCGGGAGATCCTTTTGCAATAACCCAAATGGCCCACGGCACGCTAGCAACCATCGTACCCAGTAGATAACGTGCCCCCAGGCGCATTATTTCAGTCGCTTTTCCCAAGCTCTACCACCTCATCACTAGCTGCTATTAGGTCCATATCGTGTGTAATAACAATGACAATCTTGTGCTTGCGCAGTTCCTTCACAGCATTTATCAGAGCTTCTTTATGAGCAATATCAAGTGATGCTGTTGGCTCATCGAATAAATAGACGTCTGCCTTCTTTTCCAAGACCCGCCTAATTTCCAATTGTTTCAGTTCCCCAGGAGACATTCCCCCGCACCTCTTCTTTTCGATAGAAGGAAAATTTCTATCGCTAAGAAAATCCTTTACTGATATCGGGGTTTGTTCGGCAAACGAAACTAGATTCCGCCTAAGGTGCTCGCAGTTGATTTCTTCTTGGGCCTTACCGTTGTAGGAAATAGCCCCACCGTAACCCGAATTGAAACAACCCATTAATAAGTACGCAAGGCTCGTTTTGCCCGAGCCATTAATCCCCACAAGAGCATAGAGCTTTCCTTTGTCAAACCTGAGATTCAAGTTATTGTAGAGACACTTTTCATTTAATGTAAAACCAAAATTATGCAGTTCGATGTAATCGATCTCCAAGAGCTCCTCTCCAGCAACAGCCAAAGGCAATTTAGAGGCATTTAGACGAGATATCGATGAGAAGCAGTCTTGTACGCTACTACCTATACCGTAGATTGACCTCACGGCAGATAGCATTAAAGCCATGTAGCTCGAAACGGCAACAAGTTGGCCTACACTCATGCTTCCATGCATTACATAGAAAGCCGAAATCAAAAGAATAGTCACCTGGGACGCAGCCGCAGCAAAGGAATCCGTTGCCTGAAATCTCGAAACGACACTTTGATAGGCGACTCCGGCGTGCAGCAAAGACGAAAAAAAGCTATCTATGGATTTCAATGCTCTTTCGAATAGCACATTAACATACAAAAATCTCTGATGCGCAAGTACGGACTCCACTTTTCCGAAATACAGGGACTGCTCCTCCTTAAAGGTCAGACCTGAAACAAAAAGCGGTTTTCTGAATAAAGCATATGCAATTGCATACAAGATGCAAAATGTCACGGAAACCCAAAAGAGCGCTACGGAGCATCCATAGAGAAAAATAAAACTGATACCTAGCTGGACAACCGCAAGAAGTACCGTCTGGAGCACCGACAATCCGAAGGAAGCCACAGTATTGGCATCTGAACAAATTTGTTGAGTTTTTTCAGCTGACTCCTGCTCAAAATATAACTCAAAAGGCATCCGAACGAGCTCATCGATTTTACTTCGAACAATCGAGTATGCAGCCACGGTCGTTATCCGCATTGAAAGAAGGGTGCTTAAATAACTGACAACAATATCGATTAGTGCCGCAAAACCAATTAGAGCGCTGCTAATCATGATAGTATCGTAAGATGTTTTTTTAGATATATTGTCAACCAGAGCGCTCGTAAGCAGCGGGGATACAGAAGCCATCATTCCAGATATTATTAAGCACAACGCGAAGACTATAACCAGAAGCAATTGGGAAGAAAACCCAAGTCTGAAATATGGCAGACAATCGAAGAGCGCCGTTGAGTCCGCATCACTTCTTATGCTTGAAATCATAGGCCGCCCTCATTACTTTTATACAGTTCTTTCTTGCAGATACGCAGCTTGTCTTATTTTCATACAGCCTGGTGAAGGGACAGCCACCCATGCACATAGGAAGAAGCGAGCAGTTAAGACATTCTGAATCTGAACAAAAGTCGTAAGCATTCCATTTGGAAACTTCGAATGCGTTACTCGCTACGCTTTCAAAGATGCTGCCATAACTTCTGTCGGAATATCCTATTTCATTCCAGCATTTATATAAGGAACCATCTGGTCCAATAACTTCTGAATATTTATTGACGGCTCCGCATATGGTCGGATTAAAGCCTGGAAGAAACGGATCCATGTACCCCGTCATTTTGTAGCGAGACAAACAGGATGCTTCAATCGAGGCAAATTCGTCCTCTGAATAGCACGGAGAGTTAGCGCATGCCCCATTTATATCATCTACTGCCGCTAAATACAGTTTTACTCTATTACGAAGACCTTTTTGATCAAGCGAATCAATCAAGCGATCAATCTGATCACCGTTCGTCGGATCAACATTAACTCTTAAGATAACATTGAAGTACGCACTAGCTCTTTTTACGTTATCGATAATACGGTTGAACGTATCACCGCCAGAAGGAAGACATCTTCGTTGATTGTGTATTTCAGGCGGACCATCGACAGTCACCTGAACGTGCGTGACCCCATTTTTTGCAAGCAACTCCGCCGTTTTCCCATCTAAGAAATAACCGTTGGTCACCATGCTGGCGTTAAATAAGATTTCATCACTTCGGATTCCGCGCGTAATCTTCTCCACCGTCTCAATCGCCAATAAAGGCTCGCCGCCATACCAGGCAATCTGCAAACTTTCTGCCTGATTGTCTAAAGCCATGCCATTGATATGCTTTATTACCTGATCGACGCACTGGTCGCTCATTGAACCATAACGCTTGCCGTCCTCATAACAATACGGACACCTGAAATTACAATTCAATGTCGGAGCTATCGTAAATGAAAGTGATTTTGATTGCATGCGACAGGCCGATGATATCTCTTTTAAATGTTCGATTTCATCAAGTCCGTCGGAAACCAACAACCCCGCGTCCATCAAATTGTCGACAATTTCCGAAGGGCCATTAGCCCCATTCGCAAATAGTGCCTTCTCGTATTCCGCATCCAACGCAACAATTGCGCCGGAGTAAGAGTTATATACCAGCGTAGGCTGATTGCCTTTATCGATTACATTAAAGCGAGACTGTTTCATTTCTACTCCGTTGCATATTTCAATATTTCAACCTGCCATTAGGAGTAATTCCAGCCACAAAATTTGGTAATGCAGATCCTCAGGCCACACGGTCCTCCCCCTGAATAACTCCAACAAATATGCGCTGCACAGGACACGCACGTAGAAATATCTCGAGACGAAGCAGGCATCTGAGTATTCACTGGCTTTTGAATATATTCCATCGAAGCTCCTAGCTAACGTGTATACCGCAATGTTGAAATGCGCGGCAATTCCCGCCCGTGTACACGGCACACATCCCCCAGGGATTACAGCGCCCCTGACATTTTGCGCCCTGACAAGGACACCAACTTGATAGCAAAGCAATATCGTTAGGTGTTTGAGTTGGCTGTATCCAATCCACAATGGCTCCTTTCTCGTTTTAGGCCTAGTTATACTTTGGTCAAAAAGTCAAAAGCTGTTTGATAACTTTTTGTACTAGATGAAACAATTTGTTTGCCTTGTTTAACATTTTTTAATTTACACTTAGCCTGATTAAAAATTCAACCTAAGGATATTCTGGTGAATGTTGTTCAGCTGCAGTATTTCATAAAGGTATTTGATTGTCAGAATTACTCGGATGCAGCAACTATATTAAGCGTTTCGCCGCAAGCTGTTTCAAAAGGCATTCGAGCATTGGAATCTGAACTTGGTCTGAAGCTGTTCGAAAAAAGAGGCAGTATTCTACATCTAACAAACTATGGAGAGGAAATCCTTCCTATAGCATTAGATGCACTAGCTTCAATTGAGGGAATTCAAGCGTATGCGCAAATCACGCGTGAAAAGATAAAAATAACCCAGACACATTTGACACACGTTGCAGTCGGACTACCACCAATACTCACAAGCTGGTTCAACCAGCCCACACTAAACCGGCTCTCGAAAAAGTACAACGGTGGTAAATTTGCTGTTTCCAGATACGACGACGGCGGAACGTGCTTATCCCTTCTACTTGACGGACAAATCGACATTGCGATTGTCGCTGGGCAAGTAGACACCAATCTTTTTGAATCGCATTTTTTATTGAACGCCGAAGTCAACCTCCTCGTTGAAAGCAATCACCCATTAGCTAGTCACGCAGCAGCGAATCTAAACGCGGTGGCTCAATATCCAATTGCAAACACCTGTGACATTCGATATTGTCGAAAAAGAATAGACTCAGCATTTAACCATCTGGGCCTTTTCCCCCGCTACGAGAGTATTAACTTAGCAGACCAGCACAATTTGTCCGATTTTCTCATTCGTAAGCATGGGGTTATTTTGACCATAGCCTCGCAAACGTCTCAAATCAGGATAGGCTATCCAGCAAAAATCGTTTGCCTAAGCAAACAAGATAGATTATCAATCCCTTTTTACTGCGCTTCAAATTCAAACGATGTCCAAGCGCAAACTCATCACGCGATAAGCTGCATTCAACTTGAGGCACGCCAGCTATCCCGCTGTTTAAAAAGCGCTGAAGAAGGAGACCTTTCCGGCTGAACATGGCGGGCGTACTAATTCTATGCAAAACAGCATCGCATTCCGCCAGAACGGAAGCGTGGGCCAGCCCCGAGTTTTTTGTAGTATTCCGAGAGAAAACAACAAGGGCCGGCAGACTCTTGGCAAATCAGTGGCCCACTCACCACCCACAAAACTGTGCCCCACTTCCGAAATCCGAGTCCACGAAAGGCGTCGGCAAGGCCATTTACGCAACATATGTCCAGCAAAAACGGGTGGTAGCCGGTACGGCCACCACCCGTTTGTCTCATATCTAGCCCATAGCAGGCAAGCTACTTCTTAATACCGCGCCCCAGACGCTCGGCGACCGACGCCACGGCCTCCTCGCTGGCCGGTCCGCAGCTCACGCAGCCATCGTGGGCACGCATCTGGCCGGTGACCTCGTCCATCGCGAGCGGCGCCACCTTCTCGAGCTTAAAGCCCTTGCCGGCACGCATGTTTTCCTTGGCCACGCTGATCATGAGCTTAATGCGGTTGAGCTGGTTGACCTCGGACGCACCGGGGTCGTAGTCCACCGCGACGATGTTGCTCTCGGGGTGCCGACGGCGCAGCTCCTTGATCACGGCCTTACCCACCACGTGGTTGGGCAGGCACGCGAAGGGCTGCGTGCAGATGATGTTGGGCGCACCGTGGTCAATCAGATCGAGCATCTCGGCCGTGAGCAACCAGCCCTCGCCCATGTTGTTGCACACCGAAAGCACCGTACGGGCCTTGTCGGCCATGGTGCCGATACGCTCGGGCGCCTCGAAGCGGCGGGACTTTTCGAGCATCTCTTCCACCGGCGTACGCATCCAGTCCACGAGCTTGATGAGCGCCTGCATACCAGCACGCGTAGTGGCAGAGCTTCCCAGCTCGTCCTTCTGCAGCTCGGCATTGTTCATGGAGTACAGGAAGAAGTCGAGCAGGCCCGGCACCACGGCCTCGCAGCCCTCGCGCTCGATGACATCTACCACGTGGTTGTTGGCTGTGGGGTGGAACTTGACCAAGATCTCGCCGACCACGCCCACGCGCGGCTTGGTGCCCTCGCCCACGAGCGGCATAGTGTCGAACGCGCGGATGGCCTCGCGAGCAAGCTTGGTGTAGTTATGCCTGTTGAACTTGGGCGCGAGCTTGCGGGCGCGCGCCATGTACTCCTCGTAGAGCGCGTTGGCGGCACCGGGCGTGGCCTCGTACGGGCGGCAGCGGTAGAGCATCTGCATCATCACGTCGCCAAAGAGCACCGCGTACACAGCCTGCTTAAGCAGCGCCGGCGTAATCTTGAAGCCGGGGTTGTCCTCGCCGAGCGCCACGGCCGAAAGCGAGATCACGGGGATCTCGGGATGACCACTCTCGCGCAGGGCCTTGCGGATGAGCGCGATGTAGTTGGTGGCACGGCAGCCGCCGCCGGTCTGGCTGATGACTACGGCGGTCTTGGACAGGTCGTATCGGCCGCTCTCGATGGCCTCCATAATCTGACCGGTCACCAAAATGGACGGGTAGCAGATGTCGTTGTTCACGTAGCGCAGGCCGGCCTCGACGGCGTCGTGATCGGTCGAGGGCAGCAGCTCCAGGTTGTAGCCGGCACCACGGAACACCTCTTTGACCAGGTCAAAGTGGATTGGCGCCATCTGCGGGCACAGAATGGTGTAGCCCTCGTCGCGCATCTGCTCGGTAAAGGGCACCTTGGGCCATGCAGTCGAGGCGCTCTCACGCTGCGCTTCGAACGTGTACTTACGGCTCGCGAACGCGGGGGCATCCGTGGAGGGCGCCACCGGCGCAGCGTCGCCCTGCTCAAAGACCTTGCCCGCAGCCGTGGCCTCGGCCAAGCGCTCGGCCTCTTGGTCCTTGAGTGCCGCCATGAGCGAGCGGATGCGAATGCGCGCGGCGCCCAGGTTGGACACCTCGTCGATCTTGAGCACGGTGTAGATCTTGCCACTGGCCTCCAGGATCTCCTGTACCTGATCGGTGGTCAGGGCATCGAGGCCGCAGCCGAAGGAGTTGAGCTGGATCAGGTCCAGGTCGTTGCGCATCGTCACAAAACGGGCGACGGCGTACAGGCGGCTGTGGTACATCCACTGGTCGACGACGCGGATGGGGCGCTCGGGCTTCACGAGATGCGCGAGCGAATCCTCGGTAAAGACCGCAAAGCCAAAGCTCGAGATAAGCTCGGGCAGGGCGTGGTTGATCTCGGGGTCGTTATGGTAGGGACGACCGGCGAGCACGATGCCGTGACCGCCGTGGTCCTCGACCCACTTAAGAGCCTCCTCGCCCATGGTCTGGATGTCCTCGTGGAAACGCGCATCGGCCTCAAAGGCGGCGTTGACAGCGGCATCGACCTCGGAACGCGTGATTTTGGGACCGCGCACGCGGCCGCGCCCGGCTTGCGCATCGGCCACACGGTCGACGGCGAGCACCTGGTACAGACGGCGCTTGAGCTCGGTCTTATCGTGATAGGGCACGAACGGATACAGGAACTCGATGTTCTGCTCGCGGATCTCGTCGATGTTGAGCGCCAACGCGGTGGGGTAACTCATGACGATGGGGCAGTTGTAGCAGTTACCGGCCGTCGGGTCCTCTTTGCGCTCCCAGCGCACGCACGGCATCCAGATAAAGTCGACGTCACGGTCGATGAGGTTCACCACATGGCCGTGGCTCATCTTGGCCGGATAGCACACGCTCTCGGACGGCATGGACTCGATACCCGCCTGGTAGGTCTTCTTGCTCGACTGGTCGGACAGCTGCACGCTAAAGCCCAGGCGCGTAAAGAACGCATGCCAGAAGGGGTAGTTCTCGTACATGTTGAGCGCGCGCGGAATGCCGACGGTGCCGCGCGGGGCCTCGTCGGGACTCAGCACCTCGCGGTTAAAGAGCAGCTCGTTTTTCTTTTTGAAGAGGTTGGGGGCCTCGGTCTTCTGCTTTTTGTGGCCGGCACCCTTCTCGCAGCGGTTGCCGGTAATGAAGCGCCTGCCGCCGCCAAAGTCGTTGACGGTGAGCTGGCAGTTGTTGGAGCAACGGCCGCAGCGGACATGCTTTTGCGTCACGGTGAGGCGCGCGATATCCTCAGCCGAAAGGATGGTCGAGGTGCCGTCGGCGCCGGCGCGATCGCGGGCGAGCAGGGCCGCACCGTAGGCGCCCATGCAGCCGGCGATGTCGGGGCGCACGGCATGCACGCCGGTGAGCTGCTCAAACGCGCGCAGCGTGGCATCGGACATAAAGGTGCCACCCTGGACGATCACCTGACTGCCGATCTCCTGGGGGTCGCGCAGCTTAATGACCTTGAACAGGGCATTCTTGATGACAGAATAGGACAGGCCGGCCGCGATGTCGCCCACCGTGGCGCCTTCCTTTTGCGCCTGCTTAACGCGCGAGTTCATAAAGACCGTGCAGCGGCTGCCCAGGTCGACGGGGGCCTTGGCATGGATGGCGGCGTCGGCGAACGCGCGCACGTCCATGTTCATAGAGACGGCGAAGCTCTCGATAAAGCTGCCGCAGCCCGACGAGCAGGCCTCATTGAGCATGATGTGCTCGATGACGCCGTCCTTGACGCGCAGGCACTTCATGTCCTGGCCGCCAATGTCCAGAATGAACTCGACGCCGGGCAGGAACGCCTTGGCGCCGCGCAGGTGCGCGACGGTCTCGATCTCGCCGGAATCGGCCTTGAGAGCCTCGATGAGCAGCGCCTCGCCGTAACCCGTGGTGGTCACGTGGCCGATGGTGCAGCCCGCGGGGATGTGGTTGTAGAAATCGGCCATGATGACCTTGGCCGTGCCCAGAATGTCGCCGTTGTTGTTGCCGTACCAGGTGTGCAGCAGCTGACCGTCCTCGCCCACGAGTGCGGCCTTCATGGTGGTGGAACCGGCGTCGATGCCGATGAACACGCGGCCGGTGTAGCCGTCGAGCTTGCCCTTGGGGACGACCTCGGTGTCGTGGCGACCCCTGAACTCGGCAAAGTCCTCGTCGGTGGCAAAGAGCGGATCCAGACGCTCGACCTCGGCACCCTGTGTGTCACCCAGGGCATCGATGGCATCGATGAGCTGCGGGAACGTGCTGAGCTTGTTGGACTCGTGCGCCATGGCGGCGCCGCTCGCTACAAACAGGTGGGCGTTTTGGGGCACGATACGGTGCTCCTCGTCCAGGTTGAGCGTGAGGTAGAAGCGATGGCGCAGCTCGGAGAGGTACTGCAGCGGGCCGCCCAGGAAGGCAACGTTGCCACGGATGGGGCGACCGCACGCCAGGCCCGAGATGGTCTGGGTCACAACGGCCTGGAAGATGGAAGCGGCCACGTCCTCGGGGCGGGCGCCCTCGTTGAGCAGCGGCTGGACGTCGGTCTTGGCAAAGACGCCGCAGCGGCTGGCGATGGGATAGATGGTGGTGGCGTTGGCCGCGAGCTCGTTGAGGCCGCTGGCATCGGTGTGGAGCAGGGTGGCCATCTGGTCGATGAAGGCGCCCGTACCGCCGGCGCAGGTGCCGTTCATGCGCTGCTCGATACCGTTGTCGAAGTAGATGATCTTGGCGTCTTCGCCGCCTAGCTCGATGGCGACGTCGGTGGCCGGGATGATGGTCTCGACGGCACGCTTGCTGGCGATGACCTCCTGGACAAACTCCAGGTCGAGCCACTGGGACAGCAGCAGGCCGCCCGAACCGGTGATGGCGCAGGTCATTTGGGCAGCCGGCAGCACGGTCGCAGCACCCTCGAACAAGTCGCGGGCGCAGGCGCGGACGTCGGTGTGGTGGCGCTGGTACTTGGCGTAGACGATCTGGTTGTCGTCGTTGAGCACAGCGAGCTTAACGGTGGTGGAGCCCACGTCGATGCCCAGGTGCAGGTTGCCACGAGCGTTCTCGGGGTTGAAGATCGCGCCTTCGGGGGCGTGGGCGGTGGTGGCGGCTACGGGCTCAGCGGCGGTGGCGGGCTCGCTAGCGACGGACGTCTCCCCTGCCGCGTTCTTGGCATCGGCAACTGCCTCGGCAACTTTCTCGGCAGCCGCGGTCGCGGCCTTCTGCGCGGCGTCCACCACGGCGGGCGCGGCCTCGCGTGCGGCAGCGACCATGCGGTCCTTAATGCCCTCGACGAGTTTGCTCATTGTCTCTCCTCTTAGTTGTTGGACTCGACGGTTGCGGCGGTGTCGACCGCGTCCTCGAGCTGCAAGTTCAATAGCTTCATGCCGTATTCCGGCACGTTGATATCGATGGGTTGGCCATACAGGTCGCCGGGGCGCACAAAAGCGAGCACCGTCATAATGCGCGCCATGGCCTCGGGCGATTCGGTGAGCCCACGCTCAAACCAGCGCTGAATCATGCCGACCTCGGCACTCACGACGTAGGTGACGTAGTAGTCAAAGAACGTGCCCAGCGCCAGACCCAGAATGCCCGTCTGCGCACGCGGCACCACAGCCTCACGCGCGGTGTCGATGATCCTTTTAATGAAGGCCTGGTCGCCGCCCGGACCCAGCAGCACACCGATTAAGTCGCGGTTGGCCGCAAGATAACGCAGCAGCTCAACCGAACCGGGCGCCGGCTCGAGCTCATCGATGTTGTGATAGAGATCAGGCAGATGAGCTGCGGTGATGAGCTCAATGCGCTCACGGATCTCGGCCAGCAAGCCGTCCTCGATTTGATTGATAAAGTCGGGGATATCGCGGTAGTGCGAATAGAACGTGCGGCGCGTAAGGCCAGCACGCTCGGTGAGCGACGCGACATTAATGCGCGAAAGGTCGCCGCTTTCGGCAAGCTCGCTGGCAAGTGCCTGGCGAAGGGCACGCTGCGAGCGAAGGGACCGGCGATCGCATTTCTCGAGCTGGGACAAGCGTCCTCCTTGTTACTCAGCCTGTGCGCTATTGCACAGTGCGAGTATTATTGCACACCGTGTGTATCAACACGTAAAGGCAATATTTGGGATGTGATAAAGGGACAGCCCCTTTGTCACATTATTCGATGACAGTGTGAGAGTTCTGCTTATGCATGGTGGCGAGCATGTGTTTGGGGACGGCGTGGACCATGCAGCTGCCGATAGTTGCGCTCGCAGCAGCCTTAGCTGCATCGCTAGCGTTTTTGGTCGCATAGCTGTGGCGGAAACGCTTGAGCATGGCGATGTCGTTGCCGCCGTCGCCGTAGACCGCGACCTCGTCCTCGGCAATACCGTAGTAGCCCGCCAGCCAGGCCACACTCTCGCCCTTGTTGCACGCCACGTCCGTGATCTCGAACATCACCGGATCGAACGGCGCGTTGACCACATGGTCCGAGCGTTCGGCAAGATAGGCCTTAAGGTCACGCTCCAGCTCGGGCGAGGTCACGCGACAATTGATCTTGCATACATCGTGGCGCAGGATGTCACCGATCGACTGGTCGAAATACTGCTCCTCGTGATACCCACCGCGCGCACGCATGCCGCGCATCACAATACGCTTGATGGGGCTGTCCTTTTTAAAGCCCGCCTGATGCATCTCGAACGAACCGCTCGAGTACATGCCATCGGGCGTGGAACAATCAAAGCAAATGTCCGGGAACGCCTTGAGCAGTTCCTCAGTGACCTGCGGATCGATGGTCCAAGTCTTGAGCACCTCGCCATGGCTGTCGCGCACGATGGATCCATTGGAGCAGCAGGCGTCAAGCGCCAGGCCCGTAAAGCCATGCTCGCCGATCGGCAACGTCGATCGTCCAGTCGCGGGAACCACGTGCAGGCCAGCCTCAGTCAGCTCGCGAATGGCGCGGCGGATGGTCCCATCCGCCTCGTGCAGGGCGTTCAGCAACGTTCCGTCTAAGTCACTCGCGAACATCTTGATCATGGACATGCCTCTCCTTCGTCTGCCCGATATTGTAGACGAAGGAGAGGCATGTCCAAACAATGCCGTCCCGGCGCGGCGTACCACCGCCTTCACAAATTCACGGTGCCCCAGCGCGTTAAGACAATCGCCGCAATCGATTTTTCAGCCGATAAAACAGAGCCGTCATCAACGTCAGCACCGCCAACATGGCTGCGAATACAATCGCCGGTGTCCATCGATCATATGCAGCCCCGTACGTCAATTGGCCGATAGGCGTTGCGCAGGAAAGGACCATGTAAACGACCGAAAGCACTTTTCCGCAGAGCTCAGTCGGCGCTGCCCGCTGAACAAACGCGATGATTTCAACCGACGCAATGCTTGCCCACACCATGACCCATGCCGAACCAACTGCAAACACGGCGAACGCACATACATCAGTGCCGCACAATAGCGCGACAATGATCGGCGCGACTCCAAAACAGATCATCGCAACATATCGACATATGCCATTGAAAGAAAAACGATGCGGCCAAATGCCGACCAAGCCACTGCCGGTAAGACCACCCAAGCCCAGAGCAACCTCAACTATCCCAACGCAGGACGATTGCATGCCGAGATGCTTTGTAACAATAATGGGAGCGCCAATCGTTAGCCCAACCAACGCAAGGTTCAAAACGGCCGCAAGCAAAATCACAGCGACCAATGATGCATTTTGCAACAGATACCGAATCGACTCCCGAAAATCGTTTCGGCATGTCGTGCGAGTCGCGCCGTCTCCCATCGTTTCAGATGAGGCATTTTGCTTGAGTACGCCACCAAACAACAGAGCTGAAATCGCAAACGTTACCGACGCGATTGTGCAAAGAGCATCGATGCCAAAGCACCCATAGACTGCCGTCCCGACCACAGGACCCAAGATATTGCTCACCATGGTCACCTGCGAAACCAATGCAGTGGCCCGCTCAACCTTCTTTTCACCCGCCATGCGCACCGTCTCAATTTGGAGCATTGGCTTTAGCAGCGATTGAACACCATATTGAACACAAAGTATCGCTACTACGACGACCGCAAGAGGCAACGAGCGCTTCATGGGGATAGACAGCAGTGATGCAGTCATCAGAGCAATGCCGAGGGCCACGAGGACCTCGCGATGTCTTCCCCTATCCGCCAAGATTCCGCCAGCCGGAGTTGCAAGTACGCCGGGTATGAACGCTATCGCCGCGACGACGCCATATAACGTTGACGATCCACTGCGATCGAACAAGTAAAGTGGATACGCAAAGCACAGCGCCGACAGCATCGAATACGTGCACAGCTGCGCAACCAGAAGTTCCGCGAGCCTGATTGACCGCACTGTTTTTGATTTCAACGAGACACCGACGTCTCTCAGCCCGGCCATAAGCCCACCCCCTATACATACCACTAGTATGTATTTAATGACTTGAAAAGGGCAGCCGTGGCTACCCTCACAAATCAATTACATACCGTTGGTATCTATATTACCACCCGGCGCAGTCCCATACGTCCCAAATCTGCGCCGTTGTCTGGAGCACTTCCTCGCCCAAATCGAGTCCCACCGCAGAGGCCATCTGCGCCAAACATTGAGCGCGAGCGAGCATTCGATCCTTGGGTTCAAGCGGACGAAACAGTGGCAGCAACCAGAGATTCGCCAGCAACGATACGGCCTCTGCCGCTTCGCGCGGGCATTCGCACGCAATGGATCCGTCGGCGATGCCCTCCTCGATCACTGGCAAGAGACAGCCATCGGCCGACTCGTCAAATGAGCCCTGGTACTGCATCGCCAGTAGGCGCGAGCTTTTTACCGGATCTGCTGCAGGACGCATACGTGCCCATAGCTCAATTTGTGGAACAACGGACTCGGGAGCGTACAGTCGCTTGAGCTTTTGGGCTCCGGTCATATTACCGACGCCAAGCATCGAGCGGCGGCGCTCAACAATCGGAGTCATCGCCCGATCAAACGCGGCGTTGAAAATCTCTTCTTTGCTCTTGAAGTGATGATAGACAGCGCCCTTGGTCATGCCGTCGAGACGGTCAACGATATCTTGAATACTCGTCCCCTCATAACCCTGTGCGCAGAATAGCTCCAGTGCCGCGTCGAGAATCTTCGCGACCGTCTCCTCGGGATATTTATTGCGACCCATAATCCGCCCATCCGCAACGCAAGTCTTGTGCCTCATTGCAGCATTTTAACGTTGCGGATGGCAGACGGTCGATTCTACACCGCGGCCGGGCCGTGTTCGCCGGTGCGAATGCGGATGACTTCTTCGACCGGCTCGACCCAAATCTTGCCGTCGCCGACGGCACCGGTGCGAGCGGCGTTGCAGATAATGTCAACGATACCGTCGACATGCTCGTCGGCGCAGATGAGGGTGAACTGCACCTTGGGGATCGTGTTGACGAGCAGCTCGTTGCCGCGCACGTATTCCTTCCAGCCATGCTGCGCGCCGCAGCCCTGCACCTGGTTGATAGTCATGCCGCGAACATCAGCAGCAAACAGCGCGTCTTTGAGAACCTCAAGCTTTTCCTGGCGCACGATAGCCGTGATCTTCTTCATAGTGAATTCCTCTCTTTATAAAGAAATGAACCGCCCATTCATGTGGCACGGGTTTTCCAGGTGCCCGAGATTGCCCCGAAAGAGGAGCGCCGCGTACTTCGGTACGCAAGCGACGGTTTGAGGGGCAAGGTCGGGTGCCTGGGAAAGCCGTGCCGCTAATCGAGTCCGGAGAAAGAAGGATACGCGCTCTCGCCGTGCTGACTCGCATCCAAGCCCAGTGCCTCGTCGGCCTCGTCCACGCGCAAGTTGCCGTGGAACAGCGCCTTGACCACTGCGGCGATCACCAAGTCGAGCACCAGCACAATAACGACCGTCACCATAATGCCCAAAATCTGCGAGATGAGCAGCGACACGTCGCCCGTGTAGAACAGGCCGCCCTTACCGGTCCACGAAAGCTCCGGCACGCAGAACAGGCCCGTGAGCACGCCGCCCAAGATGCCGCCAATGCCGTGGCAGCCAAACGCGTCGAGCGCGTCGTCGTAGCCAAACTTGGTCTTAAGATGGCTGATAGCCAGGTAGCAGACGGGCGATACGATCAAGCCCATGACCAGCGCCGCCCACGGCTCGACAAAGCCCGCGCCCGGCGTGACCACCACGAGGCCCGCGACCAGACCGGTGCTGGCGCCCACCAGCGTGGGGCGACCGGTGTGCACGCGCTCAACGACAAGCCACGAAACCATGCCCGCCGCGCTGGCCGTCACGGTGTTGAGGATGGCAAGCGCGGCCACGGCGTCGGCCTTGAACTCGCTGCCGCCGTTAAAGCCAAACCAGCCAAACCAAAGCAGGCCGGCTCCCAGCGCCACAAACGGGACGTTATGCGGACGGTAGCTCACCATGCCAAAACCGCGACGGCGGCCGAGCATTAAGCAGAGGATCAGGCCGGTAAGACCAGACGAAATGTGCACCACGTCGCCGCCGGCAAAGTCGAGCGCGCCGATGATGTCGCCGATAAAGGAGCCCTCGCCACCCCAGACCATGTGGGCGAGCGGCGCATAGACCACGAGCAGCCAAATGCCCAGGAAGGCCGTCATGGCACCAAACTTAACGCGGCCTGCCAGGCTGCCCGTGACGATAGCAGCCGTGATCATGGCAAACGCCATCTGAAAGGCGATGTTGATGATCTGGGGGTAGACGGCGCCGTCCGCGGCGTTGCCCTCGGCCGCCTGCAGCACCTGGTTGAGCACCGGCAGGCACAGAAGCTGGTCAAGGCCTCCAGTAAACGGACTCGAGCCGTCGCCGCCGTAGGCCAGCGACCAGCCGGCAACAATCCACAGCACACCGACCAGGCCAATGGCGCCAAAGCACATGAGCATGGTGTTGATGACATTTTTGCGCCTGGACAGGCCGCCATAGAAAAACGCCAGACCCGGTGTCATTAAAAACACGAGCATGGTGCAGATGAGCATAAACGTTGTCGATCCCGTATCGTACATTCGCTCCCCCTTGGTCGCATGAACGTTGTCGGCGCTCATGATGCGGCCGAGGGCCAACTGGTGTAGACCAGATACGGCGTTGTTAAACGCTGCGTTGTCGAATGGAAACGGTGCCGCAATCTTGGAAACGGCACGGCAACGGGCGCGAAACGAACGGGAAACGTGCGAACGAGAAGGGTACGCTTGGCTCCGCTTTGGCTAGCGCCGGAACAGCTCGCGGGCTCGGTCGCGGAGGTCGGTAGCTCGGATGACGCCCTCGTAACGATTGATGCGCAGACGCGGGAAGGCGTTAAAGAAGCGTAGGTCGCGGCGGCTGAGTGACACGCTCGGCACCGGGCGGCTCATGCGCTTGCCGGCAAGGCGACGACCGAGCGACGGACGCGGCATGCTCGGCGCGGCATCGGCCACGCGACGGGCAGCGAGCGCCAGGCCGCGAGCACCATCCGAAATAAACGTCGGCATCGAAGCCTTCTCGCGCAGGGCATCGAGCGCCGCGTCGCCCAGCTCGGCCAGCCAAGCGTTAACGGCGCGACCGCGGATATGCGTCTGCGCCACCGAGTCGATCGCCGAATCGGGAATACGTTCGAGCATAGAGTTGGAGGCATCGGCAAGCGACTCATTGATGCGGTCGGCAAGGTCGGCACGCACACGCTCCAGCTGATCGGACAGACGCCGCCAGCTCGCCAACGAGCACGCCGCGTCGACCATCATCGCGACCGCAACGATAAAGGCGGCCAAGCGCACGATTAGCACCGGCAGATGGCCAAGCAGCCCCAGCAATGCCGGCTCCACTAAACGGCAAATACACAACGCACCCAAGCCAAACGCGCAGGCCCAGTACAGGCAGATGCGTCCGTGCAGGTTAAACGGCAGATGCGAGTAATCCCAAAACCGGGCACCCGTCGTTTTTTCCAACAGCACGCCCACGCTATATTCGATCACGCTGCATACAAGCGCCGCGGCGACAAACTGGCTCGAGGCATCCGGAATCCCGCGCAGCAAAAGCCAGCAGGCTATGCCGCCCACACCATAGATAGGACAACACGGCCCCAGCAAAAATCCGCTGTTGGCAAATCGCCCGTGATTGAGCATGGCGCAGACTGTCGATTCCCATACCCAGCCGCAAAAACCGTAGAAGGCAAACGAGAGCACCAGCGCCGAGAGCGGACAGGCGACAAGCGTCGCGCCGTCAAATGCCATGTCGATCGCGGTCCCCACCGTCTACCCTCTCCTCTTTTCGCTCGATTCGCCACTCACGCCATCGTCCGCCTCGCCCTTGCGCCGCAGACGACCGGCGACCGTCTCGCGCAGCGCGCACCACTTATCGGCCAGGCATACAATCCATGCCTCACGACACGTCGGCGGCACCGGCACCAGCGGAAACATATGCCGCACGATGATATTCCGCTCGCGCGGCGTCAGCTCAAAATCTTCCTCGGCACGCGCCAGGGCAAAAAATGGATGCCGAAATCCGTGCAGTCGATGGCTTGGGTCGGGATCGTGCCAGTCATAGAGAAAGTAATCGTGCAGCAGGGCTCCGCGCAGCAACGAGGCGCGATCGACCGAGACACCGACGCGGCCCAGGTGCTCGGCAAAGGACAGACTTGCCCGCGCCACCGAGGTCACATGCGCATACACCGTCACATCGCCATGCTGGATAAACTCGCGCGTCAGGTCCAGACGGCCCGCCTGTGCCAGTTGACGGGCAGCATGGTCTACTTCGCACGCGATTTTCTCGGCGCGAACGACATCGGACATGCTGCCTCCTTCCAGCGACTCACGGCGACAAGCCACGGCCTGTGCACAATCGATAAAAACATCATGGAACTTATCAGTATGGCATCGGGCAAAACGTTTTGCCCCGCCAGTTGGCGAATTACCGCGCCGCCGTCACATATCAAACGCCAAAATGTGCGAGACTGTCTTGTGCAATTGTGCCGGCCGAGGGAGCGCCGGCGCTCGATTCGCATGGAGTAACCCACAACGATGCTGCTTACGCAAACGACAACGCCCGAGGACGTCAAGGCTCTTAATCGCGCCGAGCTCCCGCAGCTCTGCGGCGAGATTCGCCACGCCATCCTCGAAAGCTCCGCCGCCGTCGGCGGGCACGTTGCCCCCAACCTGGGCGTCGTTGAGCTCACGGTTGCGCTTCATCGCGTGTTTAACTCCCCCATCGACAAGATTGTCTTTGATGTTTCGCACCAGACCTACGCCCACAAGGCGCTGACTGGGCGCGCGTACACTTATATCGATCCGGAGCGTTATGGTGAGGCTTCTGGCTTTGCCAATCCCGACGAGTCCGAGCACGACCTGTTCGCCATGGGCCACACCTCCACGTCGGTGAGCCTGGGCTGCGGCCTGGCGCACGCTCGTGACCTAGCGGGCGATGCGTACAACGTCATCACCATCATTGGCGACGGCTCGCTTTCGGGCGGCCTGGCGTTTGAGGGCTTTAACAATGCCGCCGAACTCGATAGCAACCTGATCATCATCGTCAACGATAACGACCAGTCCATTGCCGAAAACCACGGCGGCCTGTATCGCAATCTGGCCGAGCTGCGCGCCAGCAACGGCACCTGTGAGCGCAACGTTTTCCGCGCGATGGGACTCGACTACCGCTATCTGGATGCCGGTAACGATGTGTTGGCCCTGGTCGACACGCTGCAGGAGCTGCGCGATATCGATCATCCCATCGTGCTGCACGTCTCCACCGCCAAGGGCAAGGGCTTTGAGCCAGCCCAGAACGACCCCGAGCGTTGGCACCACGTGGGTCCGTTTGACATGGCGACTGGGCGCAAGCTCTGCCCGGGCCATCCGAGCGAGCCTGCGCCGCGCACCTATGCCGACATTACGGGCGAGGCGCTCAGCGCCGCCATCGAGCACGATCCGCAGGTCGTGGGCATCACGGCCGCCACGCCCTACATCATGGGCTTTACACCCGAGCTTCGCGCTGCCGCCGGCAAACAGTTCGTCGATGTGGGCATTGCCGAGGAGCATGCCGTAACCTTTGCCACCGCGCTTGCGCGCTCGGGCGCCAAGCCAGTCTTTGGTGTGTACGGCACGTTTTTGCAGCGCGCCTACGACGAGCTGTGGCACGACCTGTGCCTCAACGACGCCCCCGCAACCATCCTGGTGTTCGGTGCGTCAATCTTTGGCACCACGTCCGAGACGCACCTTTCGTTCTTTGATATTTCCATGCTGGGCGGTCTTCCCAATATGCGTTACCTGGCGCCTTCCTGCATGGAGGAATACCTGTCCATGCTGAGTTGGTCGCTCGATCACCGCGAGCATCCCGTGGCGATTCGCGTGCCGGGCATTGGCCTGGTAAGCCGTCCCGATCTGGCGCCCGCCGAAGACGCCGACTACAGCGCCGTTCGCTACAATATGGTGCGCCAGGGCCGCGATGTGGCCGTGCTCGCGCTTGGCGATTTCTTTGAGCTGGGCGAGCGCGTGGCAAACCGCCTGGCCGCCGAGTATGGCATCGAGGCGACGCTCGTCAACCCGCGCTTTGCGACCGAGCTCGACCGCGAGTTCCTCGACAGCCTTGCCGCCAAGCATCGCGTTGTCGTCACCCTCGAGGACGGAATCTTGGACGGCGGCTGGGGCGAACGCGTGGCATGTTATTTGGCCTGTACGCCGCTGCGCACGCGCACCTTTGGCATCGCCAAGGGCTTCCCCGACCGCTACGATCCCAACGAGCTGCTCGCGCAGAACGGCATGACGGTCGAGAACATGGCCGCCGAGGCCGTGAAGCTGCTCAACGAGTAAGAAAACCTCCGCAAGGGAAGCACCCCTGTGGAGGTTTTTATTTCCCCCAACTCAATTATCTCGATCTGTAACATCTAGGACCCGAATTCCCGTCCAACTGTTACAGATCGAGACAAAACAGCGGGGCAGGCCGCCACATCTGCAAGAACCACCACAAAGGTGCCTGTCCCCTTTGTGGTGGTTTTAGGTCATGGTCGATGCGAAGAATGAATAACCGTTCATACGCG
>URKH01000016.1 GCA_900548255.1 uncultured Collinsella sp.
CAGACGCATGACGCCGCCTGCGCGGGTCTTGAAGGGCTTGCCGTCCTTGCCGTTCATCGTGCCGAAGCCGATGTGCTGCAGCTCCGTCTCCGGCGGGACGAGATGGCCCTTGCGCGCCGTGCGGAACACCTGCTCGAAGTGCAGACTCTGGCGCTTGTCCGTCAGGTACAGCAGCTTGTCCGGATGGTAATCCTCCATGCGCTGCACGATGGTGGCAAGGTCCGTCGTGGCATACAGCGTTGCGCCGTCGCTCTTGACGAGGATGCACGGCGGCAGCTCCTTGCGGTCGCCCTCCTCGGCCACGGGCACAACAAGCGCGCCCTCGCTCTCGACAAGCACGCCCTCGGCCTTCAGCTTCTCGAGCATCGGGGGAATGTAGGGCTGCGCGTCGCTTTCGCCTTTCCAGACGTCGAAGCTGACGTTCAGATTGTCATAGTTCTTACGCAGATCGGCCACGGAGACCTGCATGATGTGGCGCCACAGGGCATAGTAGCCGGGACGGCGCTGCTGCACGGCAAACGTGATCTCGTGAGCGCGGGCGGCGAAGGGCTCGTCCTCCTTCGAGCGGGCGCTGGCCGTGGGGTAGATCTCCTCCAGCTCGGAGATCGTGAACGGCGCTTCCTCGGGATACGGGCCGGTGAAGCTCTCGTCAAAATAGGGCAGGTCCGGCTTGCGGCGCTCCAGCTCGGCGATGATCAGGCCGATCTGCAGGCCCCAGTCGCCCAGATGAATGTCGCCGACGACATTGTCGCCGAAGTAGCGGTAGATGCGCTTGATGCTCTCGCCGATGATGGCGGAACGCAGGTGGCCGATGTGCAGGGGCTTTGCCACGTTCGGCCCGCCGTAGTCGAGCACGACGCCGCGGGGCTTGCGCTCACCGGTCACGCCGAGGCGCTCGCTCTGGCGCATCTGCTCCAGATGGGCGGCCAGATATGCGGGCTGCACACGCAGGTTGATAAAGCCGGGCTTCACGGCCTCGGCCGAGGCAAAGACGCTGCCGTCCTGCAGGCGGTCCACAACGTCCTGCGCAATGACGAGCGGGGCTTTGTGGTGCTGTTTTGCGGCGGGCATGGCGCCGTTGCACTGAAATTCGCACAGATCGGGGCGGTTTGAGACCGTCACGCGGCCGCAGGCCGGGTCATATCCGGCGGCGGAAAACGCCTCCGCCACAACGGCGGACAGCCGGTCGATCAGCTTTTCCATGGGCGATCAGACTCCTTATCGTTCGATAAACGAAATAATATACAATGATAACAGAAATTTTGCCGGATGTCCAGTGCGGAACGAATTATTCCGGCAGCTCGCGGTACATGGCGGCTGCGTCGTCCTTGCGCACGGCGTCGGCCACGGCCAGCACCTCCACGGCAAGCGTCCGCTGGCCGAAGGCGATGCGCAGCACGTCGCCGGGTTTTACGTCATAGGACGCCTTGGCCGGGCGGCCGTTCACGGTCACGCGTGCGTTGTCGCACGCTTCATTTGCCACAGTGCGGCGCTTGATGAGGCGCGACACCTTGAGAAATTTATCCAGTCTCATAGAACCCTCCCAATCAGTTTTTCTGGCCGCGCAGCTCGATGATGCGGTCGCGGAGCACGGCGGCGTATTCGTATTCCATCTGCTTCGCGGCGGCGCGCATTTCCTTTTCGAGCTTTGCGATCTCGCGCTCGCGTTCGGCGGCCGTCATCTTCACGCCGTCGCGCCGCTGGGCCTCGCCCTCGGCCTGCGTGATCTCGATGAGCTCGCGCACGTCCTTGACAATGGTCTTCGGCACGATGCCGTGGGCCCTGTTATAGGCATCCTGGATGCCGCGGCGGCGCTCCGTTTCGTCGATGGCGGCGCGCATGGCGGGCGTGATCTTGTCGGCGTACATGATGACGCGGCCCCCGGCGTTGCGCGCGGCGCGGCCGATGGTCTGGATGAGGCTCGTCTCGCTGCGGAGGAAGCCCTCCTTGTCCGCGTCCAGAATGGCGACGAGCGAGACCTCCGGCAGGTCGAGGCCCTCGCGCAGCAGGTTGATGCCGACGAGCACGTCAAATTTTGCCATGCGCAGGTCGCGCAGGATCTCCATGCGCTCAAGCGCTGCGACGTCGGAGTGCATATAGCGCACGCGGATGCCGGCGTTCTGCAGATACGTCGTCAGATCCTCGGCCATTTTCTTTGTCAGCGTCGTGACGAGCACGCGCTCCTTGCGCTCGATGATGCGGTTGCATTCGCCGATGAGGTCGTCGACCTGCCCGTCGATGGGCCGGACCTCGACCTTCGGGTCCAGCAGGCCCGTCGGACGGATGACCTGCTCGGCGATCTGCCCGGCGCGGCTGCGCTCGTATTCGCCCGGCGTGGCGGAGACGTAGATGGCCTGATGGACCTTTTCCTCGAATTCCGGGAACGTCAGTGGGCGGTTGTCGAACGCGCTCGGCAGGCGGAAGCCATATTCCACCAGACTCTCCTTGCGCGAGCGGTCGCCCGCGTACATCGCGCGCACCTGCGGCAGCGTGACATGGCTCTCGTCCACGAACAGCAGAAAGTCCTTCGGGAAGTAATCCAGCAGCGTCATGGGCGGCGTGCCGGGCGCACGGCCGGAAATGACGCGGGAGTAGTTTTCGATGCCGCTGCAGAAGCCGATCTCCTGCAGCATCTCGATGTCATACATCGTGCGCTGGCGGATGCGCTGGGCCTCAAGCAGCTTGTCGTGCTCCTTGAACCAGCGCTCACGCTCCTCCATCTCGCGCTCGATCTCGAGAATGGCGCGGTTGAGCTTGTCCCGCGAGGCGACGTAGTGCGAGGCGGGGTAGATGGCCACATGGCTGATGACGCGCTCCGGCATGCCGCTGACGGCGTTGATCTCGGAGATGCGGTCGATCTCGTCGCCGAAGAACTCCACGCGGATGGCCCGGCCGGACCAGTAGACGGGGTAAATCTCCACGGTATCGCCGCGCACGCGGAACGTGTTTCGGGTGAAATTCAGGTCGTTTCGCTCATAGCGGATCTCCACGAGCTTGCGCAGCAGCTCGTCGCGCGAGCGCTCGACCGTGGACGGCGTGCTGTTCTCGATAACGGTCATAATGCCCGGTCGCGCGGCGGCTGCCCAGGCGGCAATGGCCTCAAAATCAAAGTTTCCGCACGTGCAGGCGCCGTGGCATACCAAACGAGAGCCCGAGCCATCGCACCAACCATCCTGGTCCTCGTTGTCTACGATCTCGTAGTCCTTGGCATGCAGCACGCGAATCTTGCTGCCGCACAAATGCAGCATGCGCGACACCTGCTCGGAAGCCTCACCGACGATCGTGGGATGCAGCAGCGACACCGGGTCGTAGATCACGCCGAGTGCGGTGCTCGAAACGCGCTCCAGAACCTCGCGGCAGCGCTCGGGCGTATTGACGATCTCGTTCCAGCCGGGCTCGACCAGAAGCTCGCCGCCCTCCTTTTCGGCCATCGAGCACACGCGTGCGAGCCCTTTGCAAAACGCATCGAGCGCAGCGGCCGAAAAACGGTCGTCGGCCATCTTGTTCTGCGCGTTGGGGCGCCCCGTCTCGGTCCCCACCGGACAGCCCCCAAGCCAGCGCGCGAACCTCAGGCACGCCTCATACTCGGCATAGGTATCGACCAGCTGATTCTGATCGGGCGTGGCCAGGTTTTTGTAGCAGCCGAGCACCGCCACCTGCACGCCGCTAGCGTCGAGCACCTCGCGCAGATGGTCGGCGAGTTCGCGCGTAAGGCCGGAACGGTTAATGCCAAAGGACTTGTAGAGCACTTTGCTCGGCAGCTGAATGCACGAGAAACCCAGTTTGCCCGCCATGCGAATGCGCTCCTCGACCGTGCCCTCGGGCAGGTCGTGCAGGCGCACACCGACGCTCAGCGCGCCTTTCGACTGCGCCATGCCTAGACCTCCTTGCACGCATTGATGCCCGGGGTGTATCCGCCAAACGGGTCGTCGATGGAGCACACGCCCGAAGGGGCAAGCGGATCGCGCTTACCGGCAAGCTTGTCATGATGCATGGTCTCGATATAGGCAAGCACCAGCGGCGCCACGCCCTTCGCGTCGTTTTTGACAACGGGCTCGCTCATGTAGTAGCCAAACGTGCCCTCGCGGTGCGCGGTGTTGCCAAGGCCCGCCACCAGGCAGATGTTGTCGAGCGCCAGCTGCCCGTCGCGCTCGGACAGGCACGTGTCGCAAATGCCATCAAACGCACGGCGACCGTACTGGTAGTAGCGCTCGCCCAGCACGCCCAGGCGCACGCCCTTCATGATGGCGTTGGCAAAGATGGCGCTGCCCGACTCCTCCAGATAGTTGGGGGCGATATTGGGCAGGTTGATGACCTGGTGCCACATGCCGGTCTTCTCGTCCTGATACGGCAGCATGGCGTCGATCAGGTCGTGGAACATCTTGCGGATCTCGTCCTTCTCGGCCGACATCGAAGGCGGCATGAGCTCCCAGGTATCGATGAGCGCCATGGCGAACCAGCCCTCGGCGCGCAGCCAGAAGTTGGCCGAAAGGCCGGTGACGGGATCGCACCAGAACTGCTTGCGGCTCGCGTCGTAGGCGTGATAGTACAGGCCGTTGAGGGGGTTGCGCATCAAATCGTGCACCACTTGGAACATATGGAAGCTATCCGAGCAGGCACGGCGGTTGTGGAAGCTCAGCTCATACTGCATGTAGAACGGCTGCGCCATGTACATGCCGTCGAGCCAGATCTGGTTGGGGTAGACGGCCTTGTGCCAAAACACACCCTCTTTGGTACGCGGCTGGGTTTCGAGCTGACGATAGATGGTATCCATGGCGGCACGGTACTTGGGCTTGCCCACCAGGTCATAGAGTTTGTAGAGGGTTTTGCCCGCGTTGACGTTGTCGAGGTTGTACTCCTGGGGATCGTAATGCTTGATGGTGCCGTCATCCTGGACAAAGAAGTCGATATAGTCGTCGGCGAAGGTCAGGTAACGCTGCTCGCCGGTGATCTCGTACAGCTCGATGAGTGCCTTGATCATGCAGCCGTCAATGTAATTCCAGGTGTTCTCCTTGCCGGCGCGAAGCTTTTCGATATTCCAGGCCGGCGCCTGAGGCGTAGAGGTCTCGATCAACTGCTCGATATAACGGTCCAGAATCTGATTGCAACCCATTACTGTCCCCTCTGACGTTATTGATGGGTGAACGTTTCCCCTAGTGTAACGCGAACGGGGATTATAGGGTGAACGTTAACCCTATAATCCCCGTGAACGGCAAACTTTTAACGGCAAACGGCGGTGAGGCCCGCAGCGATGCGATGCGCCAGGCGCTCATAGCCGGCAGGGCTGTAATGCAGACCGTCCGGCATGTAGAGCTCGCGGTGCTCCGGCAAAAACGGGCTGATACCGCTTTGCGCATAGAGGTCGATCACCGGCACCGAGTAGCGGTCGCAAACCTCCAGCATCGCCTGCACATAGGCGTCTTGCGTCAGGCCCAGATGGTTGGCCTCGTTGCTTGCCGGAATATCCTTCTCGTGTTTGCCGCTCGTCTTGCACGGCGTCATAAACACCAGCTTTGCCTGAGGCGAGCGCGCCGTGATGGTGCGGATCAGGTAGTCGAGCGCACCGTAGAACTCGTGCACGTCCGTGCTGCCCAGCTCTCCCAGCGGCACGTTACGGCTAAAGTCGTTAACGCCGCCAAAGACGATGCAGATATCTGCCGTGTGATCGATGCCGTCCAAGCGCTCGACAAACGAATCGCTACGGTCGGCCTTGACGGCAATACGCGAACCCTTAATACCAAAGTTCTCGATCGTAGCGCCGCCCAGCAGCGCACCCAGGTGCGAAGTCCAGGAGATATCGTTGCCTCCCCCGCCGCATCCGTTATCGCCCCAGGTGGTCGAATCGCCAAAGCAGCAGATGGTCAATTCGCTCAAGTTTTTCGTTTCCATATTCTTCTCCTCACCCGCACACCGGCGGTCATACAGGTACATACCGTTCATTCGCAACATCCGAGGGGCTATGCGTGGGCGCATTCCGCAACTTGCGAATCGAGCCATTCGATATCCTCGGCAAGATGCGCCACGCCCAGGTGGTGTCCACCCGGGCAGACCTCGTGCAGAAGGTTTTCGTCCTTGCCCAGCAGCGCGTAGGCGTCGCGAACGATATCGAGCTGCTCGTCTACGTTCGCAAGCCCGCGGGCGCCGTTGAGATGGTCTTTCTCGCAGCTCTGAACCAAGAGCGGCCGTGGCGCGACAAGCGATGCAATGTCGCCCATGTCGAGCAGACGCCAGAGTCCAGGCGTGTAATTGCAGCTGCAATTGCCGTTGAGGTGCAGTAGCGAATCATCAACGCCGTACAGATAGCCCGAGACAAACGCCTTGCGCACGCGCGGGTCGAGCGCGGACAGGTACAACGTCATGTAACCGCCGCCCGAAAAACCAAAGCAGCCCAGGTCGTCCATGGCAATGTCACCGCGTGTCTCCAAGTAATCAATCAAGCGCATGTTGTCCCAGGCGTTGAGGCCCGCGACCGTAAGACCCAGCGGCTCGGCCATACGTGCTTGATTCAGACACGTACCGCGCAGGTAGCTGTTCTCGTCGTCGCCCTGACCCTTCCAGTCACGACGGTATCCCCAACCACGCGCATCGGGGCAGACGGTCACGTAACCCATGCGCGCCAAACGCAGACCGTAGTCGTAATTGAACTTACGCACGGCATCGTCGACCGCCGGCACGCCCGCAACGCCGGCTATGCTTGCAGCACCCGCCCCCTGGTGACCATGCGGGCAGATATAGCAGCGCTTGAGTCCCCGCTCGTCAAGCTTGGGGTGGGACGGCTCCAACAGGTAAAACGGCATCCACACATCGTGCTCAACCTGCAACACCGCATGAGTACGCACGATGCTGCCGGCAACCCGCACGCGATTGAGCTCACGAATCTCAATCGGGGCGCGGTCCATAAGCGAAAGACCCAAAATATCGTACAGACGAGTCCTGGTCGCAGCCTTCCATGCCTCAAAGTCTGTGGGAGTCTTGCCCGTAAATGCGGCCGAGCGCCCCTCGCGCTTCAGTCGGGCGCGCAGCGCAGGTTCGTCCTCGTAGTACGTCTCGATGTGCACGGTGCGGCCATTGGCAGATAGCCCGGCCGTCTCTACCGCATCACCGTCGCCGCCCTCGGGATCCCAACCATCCGTGCCGGCAAGCACTCGGTCACGCGCATAGCGTTCGGAATCCTGACCGGTCAGGCAATGCGCCCACGGCACCCAAGCGGCAGTATCACCCGCCGGGCCAAACAGGGCACCGCCGGCATACAGGGTGCCGTCATGTGCCGCTGGCTTATTCCAATCCCACCAGCCCTCGAGTGAAATATGGGGGCCCAGCCAGCATTCGAGCAAAACGGTCTGGGCCCACTCGCGCCATGGACGACCCAGATAGACCGATCCGGGGGCAATGCCCTCATCGGCTGTAAACGAACAGCCATGAAACACAAATCCGTACGGCTCGCCCTGAGGCGTGGAGGCTGCCGTTACATACCCGTTGACATCCATATCGCGGTTGAGCGAGCGAATCTCACACCCCTCAAAGTAGGCACGCGCGCCGCCAAAGATAAAGTCGACATCGCCCTCGATCCGGCAACGTCGAAAATACTGCCGCCCCACGCGGCGCGGGGCGAACTGCTTGGGGCCTATAAAGCCGCCCGGCTTGGCCTCGCGCGGCGGCAGCGGCCCCAAAAAGAGCGTGTCCTGGTGTCCCTTAATGCAGCAGGCATCGACAACCAGGCGGTCACCATCGGCATACAGGGCAATCGCCTGGCCGACCTCGCGCCCATCACCGGCGTTGTTTTCGATTGTTAGACCCGCAAGCGTCACGTCGTCGGCATCGACCAGCACCGTGTACGTACGGAAGGTGCCGAGTCTTCCATCCTGGCAGCTACCATCTTCCGAAGGCATCTTGGCACCCAGGCCTCCCACGATACGCACGCTGTCGGCCGTCTCGCCCTCGAGCGTCACATGCGGACGACGAATTTCGACCCGTTCGCGGTACTCACCCGGCGCCACCAGCACGCGCACCGGCACGGTCGCATCGGGCACACACCGCTCCGCCGCCTCGAGCGCCGCCGAAATGCTGCGATACGCGCCTTCGCGTTCGAGCGATACCTCAAAGAGCTGTTCTTTACCACTCATCTGTCATTACGCTTTCTGTCACAGAACACCCACCGTGCAATACCGGCACCTATAGATTGCGTGCGACAGCCGGGCAGACCCGACCGTCGCACGCCTCAACATGCCGTATTCACTTGTGCAGGAGCACTACCCTACGCGCGGATAACCTTGTCGACGTTTTGCAGCTGCAGCTCGTCGCCATCCTGACCCTCGATGCGCACGTTCTGCAGGTCGAGGACTTTCACGTTCTGCGCGATGATGCCCTGGCGCACCATGGGCTCCACGCCGCAGGCCATGGCCGGCACAAAGGGCTCGGCATCGGCGGCAAAGGTCACATGGACATCCTGGAACGTCAGGCGCGTCACCTTGCTCTCGGGAAGGCCCGTGATATAGGCCGCGGCCGCATGGCAGTTGGTGGCCTCGATATCGCAAAACGTCGTGGCGCCAAAGCCGGGCGTACGGTCGTCGACGGGCAGCGCCTCGCGAGACTGAACGTAGTCGGTCTTGCCGTCCTTGTCGCAGAAGTAGAACGAGTTAACCACGAAGGGCGTGAGCACCTTATCCATGCGAATGTGCTCGAAGGTGATGCCCTCGTTGACGGCGTCCTTGCCGCGTCCGCGGCGTGTCTTGACGCGCAGGCCGCGGTCGGTGCGCTCAAAGAGGCACTTGCTCACGGTGAGGTCCTTGATGCCGCCGGCGGCCTCGGATCCCAGCACCACGGCGCCGTGGCCGTCGTGCATGTAGCAGTGCGAGATCAGCACGTCGTGCGTGGCGGGACGGAGCTCGGGTTCAATGCCCAGTTTGCCGCTCTTGATGGCGATGCAGTCGTCCCCCACCGAGAACTGACAGCCAAGGATGCGGACAAAACTGCAGCTCTCGGGATCGAAACCGTCGGTGTTGTGGGAGTTCTTGGGACCCTCGATGGACAGGCACAGGGCATCGACGTGCTCGCACAGAATGGGATGGATATTCCACGCCGGGCTGTTGCGCACGGTAAAGCCGGCAAGACTCACGTTTTCGCACTCGGACAGGAAGATCATGCGCGGGCGGGCGACCTCGCGGCCCTCCTCGGGACGGAAGATGTTCTTAAAGTCCTTGTTCCACCAGTTGTCCTCGGCAAAATCGGTCTGGCCGTCGATGGCGCCGCGGCCATAGATGCACACGTCGTGCACGCTCAGGCCCGTAAAGGTCGAACAGTAGGTCGAAAAGCTCTCGCCTTCCCAGCGGCCCAGGGGCAGCATGTCGGTGCCGGCATACCCGGCGCCCTCGTCGCCCGTGACCGTACCCGGAATGTAGGCAAGCGCCGCGCGCTCGTGACGGGCCAGCAGCACCGCGCCCTCGGCAAGCTCGATGTTGATATTGCTCTTAAGGAAGAGGGACTTGATGCGGTAGTTGCCGGCGGGGATCAGCACGCGCCCGCCCTTGGGGCAGGCCATGATGGCAGCCTGAATGTTGGTGGTGTCATCGTGCTCGGCATCGCCCTTGGCTCCGCAGTCGCGAACGTTGATGGTAAAGGGCTCCGCCGGCGTGGTGACGCCTACGCTCAACTCGCGCTCGCCGCAGACAAAGCGGATCAGGTTGCGCTTGCCGGGGGTCAGGCCATCGACATAGGTCTCGACCGTATTCGTGGTACCGGCGGGCTCATCGTTGACAAAGATCTCCCACGTATCGGCACAGGTAAAGTAGCCGCCATCGTCGAGCTCGATAACGGCCGCGCGGGCATTGCGCCAGATAACGTTCGTCTCCATGGGTCTCTCCCTCAAATGTAATCAGAAGTTCATACTACTCGTTTTTAAAAAAGGGCCGTACCCGCCGGTGGATCTCCGGTGGCACGGCCCTGTGGTTTGGACGATGCGCCTGCCCTACTCGGCGGGAATTACGCTGCCGTCCTGGAAGCCAACATTGTTGTGGGCAAAGCAGTCCTCGTACTTAAAGCCGGAGAGCTCCTCGCAAAGCGCCTTGACCTCGGGCTTGACGTCGGCCATCTTGCCACCCTCCTTGACACGGTGGATCTCGTCGCAAAGGATGTCGCACTGCTCCTTGTCAATCTTGATGCCGCGGGCAAGGACGGCCGCGAGCAGGAAGAAGCCGGCGCAGCCGATGAGCATGTAGCCGCAGATGTACAGAGGCACGGTGGCGGGCTGGGTCACGGCGTCGCTGTTGCCGGCGGTCTGAATGAAGCCGGAGGCAGCAAGGACGATAGCCCATACGTTGACGGCAACAGCCTGGGCAATCTGCTGGCAGAGCTGCTGTGCGGAGCTGTAGATGCCCTCGCGACGACGCAGGGTGATGAGCTCATCGACATCGGGGATGTAGTTGAGCAGAACATCGGGCAGATACTGGAAGCCAACGTAGAAGAACTTCCAGATGGCGAAGATGATGGGGTAGGCGATCATGGCGATGGCGACCGTGGAGGTGCCGTTGATCTGACCAAAGGCGAAGTAGTTGTAGGCGATGATGCACGCAGCGCAACCGACGTTGGCCAGGTACCAAGACTTGTGGAAGCCCTTCTTGGCCATGAGGGCGACCCAGATAGCGGTGCAGACGATAGCGACGACCTTGCCGGGCATCTCCATCACGGACTCGTAGGACTTAGGAATCTGCAGGCAGTAGACGATGAAGAAGGACAGGCAGGCAGACCAGCAGGCAGCAGCGAGCTTCGTGGAGACCTGTGCATACAGGACCTTGCGGAAGGACTTGTTGCGGAAGGTGGAGACAACGTCGATGAAGAACTTCTTGATACCCTCGCCGACGCTCTCGATCTTCTCCTGAGCGACCTCCTCGGGGGTGTGCTCCCACGTGGACAGGTACACGCACAGCAGCGAGATTGCCATGACCGAAGCGTTAATCGTAGCAATAATGAAGTAGCTGAACGGGTTGGTCTCGCCGAAGGTGCCAAAGCCAAAGCCGACGAGTGCTGCCATCAGGAAGCCGGCGGCGTTACCAAAGAGGTGCTTGTAGCCGGTGAGGTACGTACGCTCCTTGAAGTCATCGGTCATCTCGATGGTAAGCGGCGACAGGTTGGCGGTGCAGAACGTGTACGCGACGTTGTAGATCAGGTACAACACAAAGTAGTACGGGAAACCAAACGGCGTAGCCACAAAGATGAGCGGCTCGGCGACCATCATCGGGATAGCCAGCAAGATCCAGAAACGGCGGCGGCCAAAGATGCGGCCGATCTTAGTAGCGTAGAAGTTATCGGCCACAAAGCCCATGAGCGGGCACAGAATGGCGTTGAGATAGATGGCGAACGAGCTGATCAGCGCAGCCTCGCCTGCGGACAGACCGCACTCCGTGGACAGGAACAGCACCATGTAGCTGTGCGTAAAGCTCAGGGCACCGGAGTTGAGCATGCCGCCCATACCAAAGCCCAAGCGCGTCCAGAATGTGATCTTGCGCTTTTTACCGATCTTGTTAGTCATCGAGCTCCCTCTCTTTTCTCGATTGTCTTGTAACAAGACATTGGAGTCCATACCGATGTCTGTCTGCATATCGCCCACTCGTAGGGTGAACGTTTAGCTAGATTATGCGCGATTGCGTATGATAGGTGAACGTTCACTTCTATATTATCCTTGAACGGTCGTTTTTTGCCGTTAAACGGACATCTGACTTGAAAAAAATCACGATTACATGGGTATTGAGTGGGTTTAAATTTGAGGTCGATTAGGTGAACGTTTATTGTTTTCGCCGCTCCCGTACCCTCAGAAAGACACGCCCGAACAGACAGAACAAACATGGCCCCGCCGGGAACACTCCCGACGGGGCCATGGTCAATAGCGCCCTATGCGAACCCATTTACCGCTACAGGCAGACGCCGTCCTTCCAGATGCTGATCTCGTGACAGCCGCGGCGCTCGGCACTCGTAAGCTTGCCGCTCGCCGTCTCTAGCACCAGCTGGTACAGGTCGTGGGCAGCCTCGTCGAGCGTACGCTCGCCCGTGGCGACCACGCCGGCGTTAAAGTCCATCCAGTTGGCCTTGTGGTCGCACAGACGCTGGTTGGTGAACACCTTGAGTGTAGGCGCCGGTGCGCCAAACGGCGTGCCGCGGCCGGTCGAGAACAGGATTACGTGGCAGCCGGCAGCCGTCAGGGCCGTGGTGGATACCATGTCGTTACCCGGGCCGCACAGCATGTTCAGGCCATGCTTGGTAGCCTGACCGGCATACGGCAGCACGTCGACGATGGGGGCAGATCCGCCCTTTTGCACGCAGCCGCAGCTCTTGTCCTCGAGCGTGGTAATGCCGCCGTCCTTGTTGCCGGGGCTCGGGTTCTCATAGACGACCTCCCCGTGGCTGATAAAGTAGTCCTTAAAGCCGTTGAGCATGTCGGCAGCTGCGTTAAAGACGTCCTGGCTCTCACAGCGATCGAGCAGAATGCTCTCCGCGCCAAACATCTCGGGAACCTCGGTGAGCACCGACGTGCCGCCGCGGGCGACGACCATATCGCTCACGCGACCGATCGTGGGGTTGGCGGTAATGCCCGAAAGACCGTCAGAGCCGCCGCACTTAAGGCCAATGACCAGCTCGGAGGCAGGAATGGGCTCACGCTTGGCCTGCTTGGCCAGGTCGGCAAGCTCGGACAGGATCTTGTGACCCTCGACCTGCTCGTCGGCTACATCCTGGCAGGCGAGGAATCGAACGCGCTCGCGATCGAAGTCACCGAGCTCGTCGAGTACCTGCTGGTGCGTGCAGTTTTCGCAACCGAGGGACAGGAACAGCACACCCGCAGCGTTTGCGTGACGCGAGAGCGCCACCAACAAGCGGCGCGTCTGGGCATGGTCGGCACCGGTCTGTGAGCAGCCAAAGGGATGCGGGAAGTAGTAAACGCCCTCCAGCGAGCCCTCGACCAGATCCTGAGCCTGCTCGCACATGGCACGTGCGACCTCGTTGACGCAGCCGACCGTGGGGATGATCCACAGCTCGTTGCGCGTGGCGGCGCGGCCGTCAGCGCGGCGGAAGCCCATAAAGGTCTCGGGCTCAACCGGCTCAACGACCGGATGCGTCGGGTTGTAAGCGTACTCGACCTCGCCCGAAAGGTTGGTCTTGACGTTATGCGTATGAAGCCACTGACCGGGCTGGATGTCGCCCGTCACGTGGCCGATAGGAAGACCGTACTTGACGACGTCCTCCCCCGCCGCAATGGCACGCACGGCCATCTTGTGGCCCTGCGGAATATCCTCCGCGGCAACGACCTCGCCCACCCCGGGAACCGCGACGGCGGTGCCCTTGGCAAGCGGCGACAGCGCGACGATCACGTTATCGGCCGGATTGATCTGGATAGTGTTCATTACAAATGGTCCTAACCCTACAGGTTGAGCAGAAGTCAGCGGGCGCCCGCCAGTTGCCCGGCGGGCGCACAGAAGGATTTAGGCCTGGGCGTTGGCAAATGCCTGCTTGGCGCCCTCGGCGCGCACAACGGCAAGCGCGTTGACGACAAACTCCTCAAGGCCGGCGATCTGCGTAAGGTCCTCGCCCCACATCTGCTCGTTGCTGAGCACGTCGTGCACCAGCTCGGCATCGTCTGCACCGGCGTGGGCGGCGTAGAAATCGAGCACGAAGGCATCGTCCTGAGCGGTGTACTCGGTGCCGTCGGCGCGGCGCAGGTGCAGGCCATCGCCCTCGCGAGCAACGAGCTCCTGCGTATAGAAGGCAATGAGCGTAGCGAGGCTCGTCGCCAGGCACTTGGGCAGGTTGCCGGTCTCGGCAACATAGTCCTTGAGCGTGGGCAGGTCGCGAGCACGCCATTTGGCGGTTGAGTTGAGGCAAATGGAGAGCAGCGCGTGGTCGATAAACGGGTTGTCGAAGCGGTTCTCGACGGCGGCGGCAAAGGCCTTGCAGTCCTCGACATCAAGATCGGCGGCAAGCGTCGGGATGACCTCGTCGTAGAGCATGGTGTTCATGAAGCCGCGAACGGTCTCGTCATGCATGCAATCGCGCACGATGTCAAAGCCGGCAACCCAGGAACCCGGAACAAAGGCAGTGTGGGCGCCGTTGAGGATGCGGACCTTGCGCTTCTTGTACGGGGTGACATCGGGGGTCACAAAGACGCCCGGCAGGCCGGCCTTCACGAAGGGCAGACGCTCCTTGAGCGACTCATCGCCCTGGATACCCCACATCTGGAAGGGCTCGCGCACGGCCAGGAAGGGATCCTCGTAGCCTAGGCGCTCGGCCACGGCAGCGGCCTCCTTGGGGTCGCGGATACGGCCGGGGACGATAGTGTCGACGAGCGTGGTGCAGACGGTGCAGTCGTTGGCCATCCACTGCGCAAACTCGTCCTCCCAGCCCCAGTCGCTCACGTACTGGTTCATGATGCGCAGCAGCTCCTCGCCGTTGTGATCGATGAGCTCACAGGCGAGCACGATGACGCCCGGCTTGCCGGCGGCCCAGCGGGTGTGGAGCACCTGGGCAAGCTTGGCGGGGAAGCTCGCGGGCGGCATGTCGTCGGCCTTGCAGGACGGATCGTAGGCGATACCGGCCTCGGTGGTGTTGGAGACGATAATCTCCAAATCGTCGGAGACGGCGACCTCCATCATGGCACGGTAGTCGTCCTCGCGATACGGATTGAGGCAGCGGCTGCAGGCGCTGATCACACGGGACTCGTCGACCGTGTTGCCGCTCTCCTTGCCGCGCACCAGCACGGTGTACAGGTCATCCTGAGCGTTAATGCCGTCGGCAAAGCCAAAGGCACCGCTGATGGGCTGGACCATGACAACCTTGCCGTTCCAGCCGGTTGCCTCGTTGCCCATGTCAAAGAAGCGGTCGACGAAGGCGCGCAGGAAATTGCCCTCGCCAAACTGCAGAACCTTCTCGGGCGCGTCCTTGGGCAGCAGGTAGCCCTTGTAGCCGATCTTCTCGAGCGTCTCGTAGCTGATGTTCTCCATCGATGTCTCTCCTTAGATTGCTGTTAGCGTGCAGGCAAAACGGGGGCGCCGCGTGTGGCAACGGCGCTCCCGAGTTCGGTGTGATTCGATGCGGGTTTAGGCCTCGACGGTATCCAGGTCAAAGCCAAAGTAGCGGACCGCGTTGTTGTAGCTAATGTCGCGCACGATGGCTCCCAGCAGCTCCATGTCGGCCGGATACTTGCCCTGCTCGACCCACTCGCCGATCACGCCGCACAGCACGCGACGGAAGTACTCATGACGCGGGTAGGACAGGAAGGAGCGGGAATCGGTAAGCATGCCCACAAAGTTGCCCAGCACGCCCTCGTTAGCCAGAGCCGTGAGCTGCTCGCGCATACCGACCTCGTTGTCGTTGAACCACCAGGCAGAGCCGTTCTGGATCTTGCCGGCGGTCGGAGCCTCCTGGAAGCAGCCTATCACGGTATCGATCATGGTGTTGTCGATGGGGTTCAGGCTGTACAGGATGGTCTTGGGCAGACCCGTGGACTCCTGGATGGAGTTGAGGAAATCGGCCAGCTGGTCGGACGGCGTGTAGTTGGAGATACAGTCGTAGCCGGTGTCGGGACCGAGCTTGGCGAACATAGCGCGGTTGTTGTCACGCTTGCAGCCAAAGTGCAGCTGCATGGCCCAGCCAAGGCGGACATACTCGCCGGCGACGAACTGCATAAAGGCCGTCTTGTACTTGAGGACCTCGTCCTCGGTAAGCGGCTCGGCGGCAAGGCCCTTGGCAAAGATAGTCTCGATTTCGTCGGCGGTAGCCGGAACGTACATAACGTAGTCGAGCGCGTGGTCGGAAGCGCGGCAGCCCAGCTCGTGGGCAACGTCGTAGCGCTTGGAGATGGCAGCCTTCATGCCCTCGAAGTCGCTGATCTCAACGCCAGCAACCTCGGAGAGATGCTTGCAGTAGTCGGCGAACTCCTGGCCACGCTCGATGCGCAGGGCGGCATCGGGGCGCATGGCGGGAACGACCTGAACGTCAAAACTGACGTCGGCGGCAATCTTCTTGTGCCACTCAAAGCTGTCGGCGGGGTCGTCGGTAGTGCAGATCATGCGGACGTTGGACTGCTTGATGAGGTTGCGGCAGGTAAAGCTGGCCTCGGCGAGCTTGGCGTTGGCAAGGTCCCAGACCTCCTGAGCGGTTTTGCCGTTCAGGACGCCCTCGTAGCCAAAGTAACGCTTAAGCTCCAGGTGGCTCCACTCAAAGACGGGGTTGCCCACGCAGCGGCCCAGGGTCTCGGCCCACTTCTGGAACTTCTCGCGAGCAGGGGCATCGCCGGTAATGAAGCGCTCGTCGACGCCGTTGGCACGCATTAGGCGCCACTTGTAGTGGTCGCCGCCCAGCCAAACCTCGGTAATGTTCTCAAAACGCTTGTCGTCCCAGATCTCCTTGGGAGAAATGTGGCAGTGGTAGTCAACGATGGGCATACCCTCGGCAAAGTTGTGGAACAGTTCCTCGCCGGTTTTGGTGCTCAGCAGGAAATCCTGATCGTCCATGAAGTTTTTCATCAAACAACCCCTTTGTTGGCGGAGCGGGCACACGATGCGCTCGTTATCCTCTAGGTGAACGTTCACTATACTAATTCAGTACGACTTAAAAGGTGAACGTTCACCTAACCACCATGGGGTGAACGGTCGATTTTGTCCGTTCAACGGTTGTTGGAGCCGTGACACGCATGCATTGCGGATGGACTAACGTCCCCGAACACCGAACCTGGGCGTTTTTGCTCAGGTGGGTCATGTCTCGGCGTACATTTTTGGGAATATTCAGCATCGGGGCGTACTGCGCACCGTCCTCGACGCCCTGTTTGATGCGCATATCGCGCCCGATCGGCATAAAAAAGTGCCTCCGATGGCGATTTACGCCATCGGAGGCACTTAAAACAGTCGTTCTGAGCCTCTTTCGGAACACGCCATTGCTGAATACTCCAAAAAATGCACGCCGCAAGAGGGGGTACCTGACCAAACGGCTAAATTCCCGCAAGCTCGCAGTAGCGGTCGACGTTGCTGGCAAACACCATCTCCACAGCACCCTTCTGCACGGGCTCCGCCGGAGTTTTACCCCACAGCAAATACTCGCCCAAGGTCTTGGCACCACGGTAGGCCAAGCTCACCGGGTCCTTATAGACGATATTGGTAAAAATGCCACGGCGTAAGGCCAGGGCGCTCTCGGGGAACAGGTCGTTGCCGATCACCATGACCTTGCCGGCCTTGCCGCTCGAAACAAGCGCATCGGCGACCACCTCGGAACCAACGGCAAAAACGCTACAGATGAGCTCGGGAGCATCCGGCGCACTCAAGCGCTGCTCAAGCTCGCGCTCGAGCTGTTTGACTTGCGCATGGGCACCGGCAAGGTCCTCAACCCGCCATGGAATATCGTGCTCGCGCAGGTAATTATGAAAGGCGCGGGCGGTCAGATAGTGCGAGTCGGTATAAGGGTCGCCCGCCAACAGGAGCACGCGGGCGTCAGCCCCAGAAGCGTGGACCAGATTTGCCGCCTGCTCCGCCATAAGACTGCCCGCCGCGGAATAGTCCGCCAGACTGGCACCCAGGCGATCGAGGTGCGGGCGGTCGCCGTCTACGAGCTCGATTGTCACGCCCGCCTCGGCAATCTGCCTCAAGAGCTCGGTTGCGCGGTCATCGCCCGGAACATAGGCAAGCAGGCCATCAATCTTCTCGCCCACCTGCAGACGCTCATCAATCTGCTCGAGCGCATCGGCGTAGCCACCCACGCCAAATTCAACGCGCTCAACCGTAATGCCCTGATCGATGACCTCCTGCTCAAAGCGGTTGCAGCCTTCCCAAAGGTAACGGAAAAAGTACGCCCCCTCGCGCGATGCGCGGGGCAGGCAAAACACCAAGTTGATATCCTTGCGGCGCAGGCTCGAGGCACTTGTGTTGCGGTGGTAACCCATGGCCTCGGCCTTGGCATTCACCTTGGCACGCACGGATTCGCTCACGCCGGCCTTGCCCGTCAGGGCCTTATGCACGGTATTGATGGAAACGCCAAGCTCGGCGGCTATGTCCTTCATGGTTACGCGAGCGCTCATGGGGTTACTCCGTTATAGATAAGTTGCCAATTAACAGTACAGGTAACGATACCCCAAAATCACCCTTCAACTCGCCACGCTCGCCCCCAAATGTGCAAAGCGCCCCGCGAACGGATGCTCGCGGGGCGCTTGGATGACGGACCTTACTTGATACCGCGGCCCAAGTCTTCGGCAATTTTGTCCACGCCCTTAAGTGCGGCGCAGGTCTTTTTGTTGGAACAATGTCCTGTGCAAACGCCACCTTGAGCGCAGTCGGCGCAGGTGCCCTTGCGATAAATGCGCACGCACACGGCGACAAACGCAATACCGATAATAGCCAGTACAACAATATCGATAGGTGCCATAGCAAGCCTCCTCTAGTTAACCATCACTTACTTTACCCCATTCTCCACCTGCCAATAAGGGACAGGTATATTTTGGTCGGTTTTATCTGCGGAAACGCCATATCTCCCTCACCAAAAAGCCCGAGTGTCGCTGGGACACCCGGGCTCGTGGAAAGGGGCTGATCCTTATTCGGACTTAAGCGGAAACTGCAGCGGAAGCGGTGTTGGTCTCGTCCTCGTCGGTCCAAGCGTGCTTGGGCATGGGACGGAAGATCTGGAAGAGCATCGCAACCAGCAGAACGATGGCTACAACCGTCCAAATACCAAACTGGCCAAGGACAAGCAGGTTGTAGAACTGGTTGATGAACAGGCCGATCACCCAGGCAAAGGCGCACTCGTAGCCAATGGCAATCGCGGTCCACTTGCCGGAGTCCATCTGGTTGCGGATAGTGCCCATGGCGGCAAAGCACGGGGCGCACAGCAGGTTAAAGGCGCCAAAGGCAACGCAAGCGCCCATGGTGGGGAACATGCCCGCAAACGCGGTCCACAGGCTCGGGTCGGTCTCGGCGGCGTCGGCAACGGACAGCAGCGAGCCGGCGGTGGCGACGACGTTCTCCTTGGCGACAAGTCCAGAGACAGTCAGCGCGGTGGCCTGCCAGGTGCTAAAGCCGAGCGGGGCGAAGATCCAAGCGACCAGGTTGCCCAGCATGGCGAGCACGGAGTAGTCCATAAACTCCTCAGGGATGCCGTCCATCGCAGGCAGGAAGCCGAAGGAACCGTTGTAGCTACCAAAGTTGGAGAGGAACCAAACCACGACGGTGGACGCGAAGATGACCGTGCCGGCCTTCTTGATAAAGGCCCAGCAGCGCTCCCATACATGCAGCGCCCAAGAGCGGATTGCCGGGAAGTGATAGGCGGGAAGCTCCATAACGAACGGCGTCGGGCGACCGGCGAAGAGCTTGGTCTTCTTGAGCATGAGGCCCGAGGCGATGACGGCAAAGACGCCCAAGAAGTAGAACAGCGGGCTGATCCATGCGGCGGTGGTGGAAGAATCGCCGATGATGGAACCCATGAGCAGAGCGATGATCGGCAGCTTGGCGCCACAGGGAATGAACGTGGTGGTCATGACCGTCATGCGGCGGTCCTTCTCGTTCTCGATGGTCTTGGTGGCCATGACGCCGGGGACGCCGCAGCCCGAGGACACGAGCATGGGGATGAAGGACTTACCGGACAGGCCAAAGCGGCGGAACACGCGGTCCATGATGAAGGCGACGCGGGCCATGTAGCCGCAGTCCTCCAAGAAAGACAGCATCACGAACAGCAGGAACATCTGCGGCACGAAGCCGAAGATGGCGCCCAGACCGCCGACGATACCGTCACAGACCAGCGAATCGACCAGGCCACCGTCCTCGGTGCCGCCCGCCACAAGGGCATCGTGCACCACGGTGGTAATACCCGGAACATAGGGGCCGTACTGCGCCGGGTCGATCGAGTCGGCGGCGTCACCCGCAGCCTCGACAGCTGCGTCGTAGGCGTCACGGCCCTGGCCGAGCACATACCAACCGTCGGTGCCAAAGAGCTGGTCGTTGGTGAAGTCGGTTACCGTGCCGCCCAAGGTGGAAACGGCGATGTAGTACACGCAGAACATGATGACTACGAAGATCGGCAGGCCCAGGATACGGTTGGTAACCACACGGTCGATCTTCTCGGAGGTGCTCATCTTGGCCGGAGCCTTGGTGAGGCACTCGTCAATGATGTGGGCAATGACGCCGTAGCGCTCGCCGGTGATGATGGACTCGGCGTCGTCGTCGCAGTCCTGTTCGCACTGGGCGACCAGCTGCTCCACGCGAGCGGCCTTCTCCTTAGTGAGGTTGATGAGCTTGCAGGCGTCCGCGTCGCGCTCAAACAGCTTAACGGCGTAGTAGCGACGCTTGTTGGCGGGAACGCTCGCAGGCAGGTTATTCTCGATGTGGTCCAGAACGTCCTCGATGGAGGAATCGAACTTGTGCTCCGGCACCTGGCCCTTGGAAGCAGCGGACTTCTTGACCTGCTCGAACAGCTCCTTGATGCCCTTGTTCTTAAGAGCCGAGATCATCATGACCGGACAGCCGAGCTTCTTGGAGAGCTTGTCCGTGTCGATCTTGTCGCCGTTCTTCTCGACCAAGTCGGCCATGTTGAGGGCGACGACCACGGGCAGGCCGGTCTCGATAACCTGAAGCGCCAGGTACAGGTTGCGCTCGAGGTTGGTGGCGTCGACCACCTGGACGACGACATCGGGCTCGCCGCTCATGAGGTAATCGCGCGAGCATTGCTCCTCGGGGCTGTAGGGGGAAAGCGAGTAGATGCCAGGGAGGTCTGTGATGGTAACGTTCTTGTCGCTTAGGAGCTTGGCCTCCTTTTTCTCAACCGTGACGCCGGGCCAGTTGCCAACGTAGCCGTTGGCGCCCGTGATCAGGTTGAAAAGCGTGGTCTTGCCACAGTTGGGGTTACCCGCCAGCGCGACATGGATCTGAGAATCCGCCATTCAATCCTTCTTCCTTGTGTGCCTGCGCTGCTTTCTCCGCGCAGGCTGGATAATGTGCTTTAAAGTTGCTGCATTAAGTTAGGAATACCTAACTTTACCTGCAGAAATATACGCCGCAAGCCCTTAATGGACCTCTACGACGGCAGCCTCTTCCTTGCGGATGGAAAGCTCGTAGCCGCGTACGTTGATCTCGACCGGATCACCGAGCGGCGCAACCTTTACGACCTTGAATGAAGTGCCCTTGATGAGCCCCAGGTCCATAAGGTGGCGGCGCAGCGCGCCCTCACCGTGAAGCTTGACGATGGTAGAGCTCTCGCCTACCTTAACGTCACCCAACGTCTTCATCCTCTTGTCCCCCTTTCGGTTTTAATGAAATGCTGCGGACTAACCGACGGTCATGATGTGCATGGCAACCTTGGAATCGATGCCAAAACGTGCGCCCAGCACGGTGACGATGATATTGGCACCACTCGAGCTCACCACGTGAATCTCGCTGCCCTCGACAAAGCCGAGGTCCTTGAGGTGGTGCTTCATGTCCTGATTGCCCTTTACACGAGACACGTGCACGGTTTCGCCCGCCTTTACCATCGAGAGCGGCAAAGCCGGCATCTGCGGTCCGCAAGACATGAGTGCGCTCCTAACGTCAGTTCGTCCTCAACATCGACGCAGCAAAAGTTAACCACGTCTATGTTCGCTATAGTAAACTAACACGTGGTTAACTTTTTGAAAAGGGTCCCTATTCAGTTTTCGAAAAAGTTTCCCATACGAAACAAAAGAGGCGCCGCAAAGAGCGCCTCCCAGAGATGTGACAAAGGGACTGTCCCTTTGTCACATTGTTGCGTTTAGAGCGAGAGGTTTCTGATCGACGTGACACACGAAGCCTCGTCTACGCCCGAAACGCGAAAGACGATGTCCTCGCCACATTCGCCGTAAAGCGCCATGAGGCCCATCACGTCACGGCCGTCGGTGTGGCGGTCGCCAATGCTGACCGACACGTCGCTACGATGCTTGGCAATGATGTCATAGAGCAGCGCAACCGGGCGGGCGTGTAGTCCCAACGGATCTTTAATCGTCTTTGTAAACTCGACCATGTCCCCTCCCACGACATCACACATTCGGCCGGCAAACCCAGCCACGTGGTAGTTATTGTAGCGTTAGATGCTTATCGAGGGCCCCTCCGGATACCCCGTGGTCAAAAAGTGGCAAATATGAGTACTGTTACAAATTTAGTAGCAGCAAAATCGAGAGCAAATTGCCTCCTTTGAGCGATTCGAAGAGGTTGAAAACCGTCAAACGCCCTTTAAAGGGGGTTATATAAATTGATTTTAAGCCCGTTTTTGCTCAGAACAGGCCGAAAAATATGACACCTCTTTTGCAACAGTACTCATATTTGGCATTTTTTGACCACGGGGTCCAAAACCATGCCCCAAAACACAAAGGGAGGGGCCTCGTAAGGCCCCTCCTTAGGAAAGGGAATCGATTTATTCCACAGCCGTAGATTAATCCTAGCCGCTACTCCATCATGTCGAGGACGGAGGGGCGCAGCTCGCTCTCGGCGGCCTCGGGATCGGTCTCGCGCAGGCGGTTGATATAGCGGTTGTACCACATCACGGCAAGGCCCAGGAAGACAACCACACCGCCAACGTTGTAGACCAGCGTCAGCCACAGCGGCTGATCGAGCGGGATGGTGCCGCAGACAAGCACAAAGCAGAAGACCACAAGCAGGAATGCGGCAACGACCAGACCAAAGCTGCGCGAGCCCATGCGGAAGTCACGGGGAGCGGCGTCGAAGTTCTTGCGCAGCATAAAGTAGGCAAGCAGGATCAGCAGCGGCGGGAGCAGAGCAGTGGCGGCCGTCATGTTGGTGACGATCATGAGCAGGTCGTCGAGGTTACCAGAGCCCAAGGCCGGGATGATCAGGATGGGGACGACGATGGCGAACTGCAGCCAAGCGGCGCGGGCGGGAATGCCGTGCTCGTTGAGCTCGACGATCTTGCTACCAAAGACGCCCTTGGGGATCTCGGTGAAGAAGACCTTGATGGGAGCAGAGGTCCACATCATGAGGGAGCCCAGCGTGGCAGCGAGAAGGATCAGGCCAATGACGCGCGTGGACACTTCCATGGGAATGCCAAAGTGGGCAAAGACAGCGCCGAATACGTCGAAGATACCGGTGGAGATGGCAACGCCGCCCTCGGGAATGAACAGGTTGACCAGCAGCGAAGCGCCTGCGTACAGAAGGCCGATGGTCAGGCCGGCGATAACGACGGTGCGCACGAAGGCCTTGACGCCGCCCTTAAGGTCGTTAAGGAACACGCCGACAGACTCAGCGCCGCCAACGCCCTGGATGATCCAGGCAAGCGTACCGAAGAAGCCCCACATAGTTGCGAAGTTGCTCATGTCGGGAGCCATGTTAGCGGGGGTAGGAGCCGTAGCGAACTCGACGCCGCCAAAGGCAGCAGCCAGGGACAGCAAGATGAACACGGCAGTCAGGCCGAGAGCCGCGGTCGAGCCGAAGGAGGAAATGGAGCCGATCCACTTAGCGCCCTTGGTCGAAACCCACGTGGCGATAGCAAAGACGACGATCTCGATAATGGTGATCCACAGCTGCGAGAGCTCGGCGTTGGCACCAAGGAACACGTAGCTCGCGTAGATGATGACGTTGGGCAGGACGGATGCAAAGTAGAACAGGTTAACGAACCAGTAGCTAAATGCCGTCAGGAACGCCCAGCGACCACCCATCGAAGTCTTAACCCATGCGTACACACCAGACTCGGAGTCCTTATTAAGACCGACAAACTCGGCGGTAACCAGAGTATAGGGGACAAAGTACAAAAGTGTGGCGAAGAAGAACGACGGCGCAGCCGCCAAGCCGATGGCCGCGTTGTTGTTGATGATGTTCTTGATACCGAACACGGCGGCGACCGTCATGCCCAGCAGAGCGAACGAACCAATCGTTCCTCGTTTTTCAGAGCTCATAAGCCCTCCCAATCATCCGTTATATCTCATCTAAAACCGTCCGGACTGCAAGCGCAATCGTGGACAGCACACCTGCTAGGGGGGATGGGGAAAAGGGAGTCAACAAAGCCATCCCCCTTAACGGCGCAAAGCAAACGTCCAAACGGACGAATACTACTTGTTGGGGAAGGAATAACCTTCAACCGTCACGTGCAGTACCACGACGCGGGAATCCGCGGCATCGTCCACGACACGGTAGGCCTCGTCGATCTCGACGACGGCAACGCCGCCGGCGGGAATCGTCACGGTCTCCCCCGTACCCTCAAAGCGCTCACGATCATCGATATCGCTGTAGGCGCGCGTGCAGGTGAGGCCTGCCTTGGGGGCAACCTCGACGGTCAGGTCGCCGTCGAGCGGGGCGAGCACGGCATGGTAGCGACGGTGACCGACCAGATCGGCGGTTGCGGCCTCGCGGGCATAGACCCACCAGTACACCAACGAGTCGCCGATGGAGTACGCCACGTCGTGCTGCAGGTCGGCAACACCATCGAGCGCCTGTCCGGTACGCATCCACTTCTTGACGGACTTCATCTGGGCGTCGAAGTCGGCACGCGAGTTAAATACATGCATGACTTATGCCTCCTTAATGGGTGCCAGCGCCTGAGCCAGATCGGCAGACGTCAGCGGTCGCAGGGACACCTCAAAGCTGAAGCTCTCAAAACGGGTGCGATAGGAGTCGAGCACCTCGGAACCCCAAGAGTTCGAGCCAAGGCCGAGCAGCTGGTCGTTGATGTTGACCGTGACCGTATCGCCCTTGACAAGGTCGTAGACGTGCTTGGCGCTATCGATGGCCTCGCAACTATAGGGCCATGCCGAGAACGAGAACGGGTTGGAGGCGGCATCGACCGGACGGGTCACCAGCACGCCGTCACCGTGGCTAGAGCGCAGGGCAACCCAGCGGGTGCCCTCGCGGTTGGCGCAGTCCTGAGGCATAACGTAGGGCGTGAACATGTCGTCGACCGTAGTGCGGTAATGACCGACCGGGTTGGCGCGCAGCGAGTCCGGATAGTTCTCGCCCGGGCCGTGGCCGTACCACTCAACGGCACGATCGCAACCGGGAACCTCGAAGGAGATGCCGATGCGCGGGATGATGTCCGAGTAATCGCCGTAGGGCTCGCCGGAAACCTTGAGGTCGACGCGACCGCTCGGAAGCACGGTGTAGACAAGCTCGACGCGCATGCCAAACGCACGGACGGGAGGAGCGATGCGCTGGCTCACGGTAACGACGACCGCGTTGCCATCCTGCTTCCAAGAAACCTTGCGGGTAGACGTCTGCATCACATCGATGAAGTTGTCCTTCCACAGGGAGTCGTACTCCTGGGCGTGGTTATCGACGAGCGGATGCCAAAAACCAACCTGGGGACCAGAGGCCATTACGTCGCGGCCGGATGCCTTCCACTCGCTCACGGTACCGTTGACTTTGCTGAAGGTCAGCTCGCCGTTGAGGGAGTGAATGCGGATCTCTTGCTCGGTCTCCTCGACCGTAAGCTCAGGACGAGCGGGAGCCGCGATGGCCGGCGCCGGATGGTTTGCGATGGCAAACTGGCTTGCGCCCAGCTGGAACATCGGCTCGCACCAGGCGTGAGCCGCCATGGTGTAGGCGCGCACGGTCAGCAGGGTCTCGCCTACCGCGGCCTCGCGAATCACCAGTGGCAGCTGGACGGATTCGCCGGGAGCCACCGCGCCGGGCATAAGCGTCTTGCGGCACACTACATCGCCGTCTACCAGGGTCTCCGCCGACAGGCAGACATCCTCGAGAGTAGTAAACCAGCGCTTGTTCGTGACGGTCAGCTCGCCCGCCTCGGTGTCATAAGCCATGCGAACCGGGCAGATGACCTGGCCATACTCAGTGAGGCCCGGGCTCGGCTGCTGCCAAGGGAACACCATGCCATCGATGCAGAAGTTGCTGTTGTTGGGGTAATCGCCATTGTCGCCACCATACATATCGTAAGCAACGCCATCCTCGGTCACAGCAGCCAAACCGTGGTCGCACCATTCCCAGATAAACTGGCCTTGGATGCAATCCCAGCGATCGAAGACCTCCTGGTACTCGGACAGGCCTCCGGGGCCATTGCCCATGGAGTGGCCGTACTCGCAGTTGATGCGCGGCTTGGGGAACGGATGCTCACCAAAGTCGTTCATCTGCGACACACGGGAGTACATCGTGGAAATGACGTCGACGGTATCGGCGTTGCGGTCCTCCTCGTAATGGACCGGACGATCATCGAGCTCGTGAGCCTTGGCGTACATCGCGCGGATGTTGCAGCCATAGCCGCTCTCGTTGCCCATCGACCACATAATGATGCAGGCGTGATTGCGCTCCTGCATCACCAGGCGCTCAACACGGTCGACGTAGGCCGGCTCCCAGGCAGGGTCGTCGGTGACCAGAGCGATGTTGCCGATATTCTCGAAACCGTGGCTCTCCATATCGGTCTCGGCGACCAGCATGATGCCATACTCATCGCACAGCTCGTAGAAGCGCGGGTCATTGGCATAGTGAGAGGTGCGCACCGCGTTGATGTTGTGTCGCTTCATGAGCTCCAGGTCGCGGCGCATGCGATCGAGGCCCACAGCGCGACCCTTGTGATCGTCGTGATCGTGGCGGTTGACGCCATGCATCTTAAAGTAGGTGCCGTTGAGGTAGATATGATTGCCCTCGACCGTCACCTCGGCAAGGCCCTGGCGATGCGGAACGTACTCGCTGACCTCGTCACCGTCGTAGACCTCAAACGTAAGGTCATAGAGGAAGGGGTCCTCGGGGTTCCAGAAGTGGGCATCGGCAACGCTGCACTCGGCATGGCCGTCGACGCACTCGCCCGTAGCGACCACATTCTGGCCATCGCTGAGCGTATACACAACGCGGCTTGCGCCCTCGGCAACCGTATCGAGCGTGACCAGAGCGGCATCGCCCTCGCGGTGCGTGCGGAACCTAAAGTCGACCAGATGCGCGGCGGGACGCTGCATGAGGTACACATCGCGGAAGATGCCCGATGCCCACCACATGTCCTGGTCCTCGATGTAGCTACCATCGCTGTACTGCAGAACCTTGACCGCAATCAGGTTGTCGCCCTCGACGAGCGCGTCGGTTACGTCAAACTCGGCGGACAGGCGCGAACCCTTGGTCATGCCGATAAACTTGCCGTTGACATACAGCTCGCCGTAGCTCTCGATACCGTCGAAGCGAATGATCTCGCGAGCGCCGGCAGGCACGGCAGGAAGGTTGACGATGCGCTGGTAGACGCCCGTGGGGTCGTCGGAGGGAACGAACGGCTGGTCCACTGGGAACGGAAAACCCTCGTCGGTGTAGGCAAGGTTGCCATAGCCGTCTACCTGCCACAGGTGCGGAACCTCCACGTGATCCCACTCGGGCTCGTACGTGCAAAGTGCCTCGTTGGAGACGGCCGCGGGGCCCTCAAAAAGGCGGAACTGCCACGAGCCGGACAGCTGGACAAATCCGCGCGACAGCTCGCGGCTGTACGTAGCGGCGAGATCGGCGGTCTCATAACCCATAAAGTACGCATGGGGTGCCAGGCGGTTCCTGTGGGTGAGCGCTTGGTTTTCCCAATCGTTAATGGCGTCCATGGTGATGCTCCTTCGTCATCGTAGTGATTCTTGTGCAACCGGTTGTCCTTATCTTACGGGCGATGCAAAAACCTGTGCAACCGGTTGTCCGCTGAACGGTCGATTTCGCCGGATTAACGGTGCAACCGGTTGTACAACCGCGGAACTTATGTCACCCTGCGTATCGAAACTCAGCGCAAAACAGCATTCCCAGGCGGCGGACAACGGCCGCGCCCATCTATGCCCCACCCTTGCAAGCCATGTTCAACAGCAGCTTGAACGTGAAATGCCACCAGTGGCCGGATATCATGAACGCTGTTCAGGCGCACTATAGTAAGCTGTATCCGCACCAGCCCGTATCAGTGACAACATCGACCGCTTTTTCCAGGAGACGCCATGACCCAACCAGTTCGCACCGCACCGACGCTTGCCGAGGTTGCTGCAGCTGCCGGTGTTTCGCGCTCCACGGCATCGCGTGCCCTCAACGACTCCCCCCGCATTAGCGAGGAAACTAAAAAGCGCGTCCGCGCGGCTGCCAAGGAAGTCAATTTTGTACCCAACGCACGCGGCCGGGCGCTCGCCGTCGGACGCACGGAAATTATCGCCGTACTGGTTACCGAGCCTTTGAGCGAGCTGTTTAGCGATCCCACCTACAGTGAGTTTTTAAGCGGCATTACCGAGGAACTTTCGGAGTCGTCTTACCTACCCGTGATCCTGCAGGCATCTTCCTCGCATGAGCGCAATCGCGCACGCGAGCATTTTGAGCGTCGCTCGTTTGACGCCGTCATCGACGTCTCGCCCTACAAGGGCAGTGAGCTGCTCGAGGTGCTGCGTGAGCTGGGCGTACCCACCGTGTTGTGCGGCCAGCTCGAGGGCCACCCCTATCGCGATGTGTTCTCGACGGTCTACTCCGACGACGAAGAGGGCGGACGCTTTGCGGCACTCGCCATGAAGGAGCGCGGGCGCAAAGATATCGTCGCCGTGTTGGGACCGCAAGACAACCCCGCTGTTGTCGACCGCCTGCGCGGCTACCGCGCCGTCTTGGGCGAAGACCTCCCAGACGCAAACGTTATCTATACCGGCTGGAACAGCGGAGACGGCTATCAGGCCATGCACCAGATCCTCGCGCGCGAGATTGCTTTCGATGGCGTGCTCTGCGGATCGGACCGTATCGCGGCTGGCGTCATCACCGCACTCAACGAGGCAGGCCTATCCGTTCCGGCGGACGTTTCTGTCGTCGGCTTCGACGATCACGAGATTGCGGCGCGCTGCGTCCCCGCACTCACGACCGTCCGCCAGCCCCTGCGCGAAGAAGGCCACATGGCCGCCAACATTGCGCTCGACATGATCAAGGGCGCCGAGCCCACCACCTCCGTGATGCACATGCAGCTCGTTCAGAGAGACTCGCTGTAGGAAACTGGGCCGGGCTTTTCGCCAGACAGTTGTTGCGGAAAGCCTGCCCCGTTTTGAGCGCTCATTCTGGGGCACAGTTTCCGTTAGACCGCTCAAGCGGAAACTGTGTCCCATTATTTTGCCGAATTCTGGGTCGCGCTTTCCCAGAGGACCCCCTTTGGGAAAGCGCGACCCGTTCTGGACGCAGATTCCGGGACGCACTTTCCGCAACGCCCGGTCATCCCATGCCCTCACAATCTCGACGTATAAAAAACGAGGGAAGGCACGTGTCCTTCCCTCGTTACGGGCAATATGTAGCCGCTTGCCTACATCAGGCGCAGGCTGACGTCCTTGAGCTGGGCGCCGGAAACGGCACTCGGGGCGCCCGACATGAGGTCGGAGCCGCTGGCCGTCTTGGGGAACGCCATGACGTCGCGGATGGAGTCGGAGCCGGTGAGCAGCATGCACACGCGGTCCAGGCCCAGGGCGAAGCCGCCCATCGGGGGCGCACCAAACTTGAGAGCCTCCATGAGGAAGCCGAACTGCGACTCGGCGCGCTCCTCGGTAAAGCCCAGGAGCTTGAGCATGGACATCTGCATTTCGGCGTTGTGGATACGCATACCGCCGCCGCCGGCCTCAAAGCCGTCCATGACAAAGTCGTAGGTGCAGGAACCGGCTGCCAGCGGGTCGGCCTCGATCTTGGCGATGTCGGTCTCGGTCGGCAGGGTGAAGGGCTGGTGCTCGGCAGCGTAAGCCTTGCGGTCCTCGTCCCAGTGGAACAGCGGGAAGTTGACGACCCACAAGAAGTCGTGGCCCTCGCGCTTGATCTCGAGCGCGTTAGCCATGTGGGAACGCATGCCGCCCAGGATCTCGTCGGAGAGCAGGCGCGGGCCGGCGGCGAACATCACAAGGTCGCCGGGCTCGACGTCCATGCGCTCGCGCAGGGCAGCCATCTCCTCGTCCGAGAAGAACTTGACGATGGGGCTGTTGATGGAGCCGTCCTCGCGGAAGGCGATCCAGGCAAGGCCCTTGGCGCCAAACGTGGAAGCCACGCCGGCAAGCTTATCGATCTTGGCGCGAGCCCAGGCACCGGCGCCCTTGGCGTTGATGGCCTTGACGACAGAGCCCTCCTCGTTCGCGGCAGTCGCAAAGACCTTGAACTTGGAGTTGGCGAAGATGTCGGTCAGGTCGACCAAGTGCATGCCATAGCGGGTATCGGGCTTGTCGGAGCCATAGGTGTCCATGGCCTCCCAGTAGTTCATGCGACGCAGCGGCGTGGGCATCTCGACACCCATGCGGCCGAAGGCATCGGCAAGAACCTCTTCGAGCGCGCTCATAACGTCGTTCTGGTCCACGAAGGACATCTCGATATCGACCTGGGTGAACTCGGGCTGACGGTCGGCACGCAAGTCCTCGTCGCGGAAGCACTTGGCAACCTGATAGTAGCGCTCGACGCCACCGACCATAAGCAGCTGCTTCAGGAGCTGCGGGGACTGCGGCAGGGCGTAGAAGTTGCCCGGCTGGATGCGGCTGGGGACGATGAAGTCGCGGGCGCCCTCGGGCGTGGACTTGAACAGGGAGGGCGTCTCGACCTCCATGAACTCACGGTTGTGCAGCGCCTCGCGAATGGCAAAGGTAAAGTCGGAGCGCAGCTTGAGGTTGGCCATCATCTCGGGACGACGAAGGTCCAGATAGCGATAGCGCAGGCGGGTGTCCTCGCTGGTCTCGATGCCGTCCTCGATCTGGAACGGCGGGGTGACGGACGTATTGAGCACCTCGGCGTGGTCGGTCAGGACCTCGATCTCGCCGGTGGCGAGCTTGGTGTTGGTGGTCTCCTCGCCACGGGCGCGCACGACGCCGTGAATCTTGATGGGCCACTCGGGACGCATGGTCTCGGCGATCTTAAAGGCGTCGCCGTCGGAGTGCTCGGGATCGAAGGTAAGCTGCGTGATGCCCTCACGGTCGCGAAGGTCGCAGAAGATAAGGCCGCCGTGGTCGCGGCGACGGCTCACCCAACCGGTGAGGGTGACCTCTTCGCCCACGTTCTCGAAGCGAAGCTCGCCGCAGGTACGGGTGTGCATGGAATGCTCATCGATGGGACGGGTCTGGCTCATACCAGTGATCCTCCTTTATGGATCTGTGCCGCCCCGTGTCGTTCCGGGCGGCGTCGTACAGATTTGCCCAGCCTGCGTAAACCGCGCAGCCAGACATGGCGTTCTATCTTATCGCACTCGCGTCGATGTGCCGCGAAAAAGTGGCTCCTGCCCAAAGACTTGACGGAGACGAAACAATTGACGCGCCGCGACACCCGCCCGCGCTCGTCACGTGCGACAATATGCCCCAATAAAACAGCACTCGGAAAGGCCCGCCATGACTGCACGCCTCATCGTTATGGATATCGACTCCACGCTCATCAACCAGGAGGTCATCGACCTGTTGGGCGAAGAGGCCGGCGTGGGCGAGCAGGTGGCACAGATCACCGAACGCGCCATGCGCGGCGAGCTTGACTTTAAGCAGGCGCTCGAGGAGCGCGTGAGGCTGCTCGCCGGCCTGGACGAGAGCGTGTTCGAGCGCACCTTTAAGCGCGTGACATTTACCCCCGGCGCGTTGGAGCTTGTGCGCTCGGCACACAGCAAGGGTTGGAAGGTCGGCGTCGTGAGTGGCGGCTTTCACGAAGTCGCCGATAAGATCGTGGCCGCCGCGGGCATCGACTTTTGCCTGGCCAATCGTCTGGAGGTCGTGGACGGCAAGCTCACCGGTAAGTTGGCTGCCGACATTGTGACCAAGGAGTCCAAGCTCATCCAGCTGCTGGACTGGGCAGTTGAGTGCGGCGTCGATATGGCCCACACCGTCGCAATCGGCGACGGTGCCAACGACATCCCCATGATTCAGGCCGCGGGCACGGGCATCGCGTTTTGTGCCAAGCCCAAGACGCGCGAGGCCGCCCCGTTTGCCATCGACGAGCGCAATCTGATGCTCGCCATGGACATCATCCTGCGCGACTAGCCAATCCGTCTAGCAATTGAATCAGTCTGTCCTATAGTTTCCGAACAATTCTGTCTTATTGCGACCTTTGTTCCAATTTGCTCCTCTAG
>URKH01000017.1 GCA_900548255.1 uncultured Collinsella sp.
CGACCGATCAGACGGGCCGGCATCACACGCGTCTGGTTGATGACGAGCACGTCGCCCGGTTCGATATAGTCGATGATGTCACGGAAGATGCGGTGTTCAACGGTACCGCCGTGCTCCAGCGGCGTTCCCGCCTGGGAGCCTTTGCGGTCCACCACCAGCAGGCGGCAGGAGTCGCGAGGCTCGGCAGGAGCCTGGGCAATCAGTTCCTCAGGAAGGTTGTAGTCAAAATCATCGGTACGCATAGACACGTCGGATACTCCTTATATAGCTAAAGTCCGCTCTACATCCTAGCAGGCTGCCAGCTCAAAAGAACTACTTTTTGGACGCTTTGCGCTCGTCGCGGATGCGGGCGCGGTCCATGGCCGCCTCGACAGCCGAGAAGCGGCAACCACAGTAGTTCTGCCGATACATGCCAAGCTCGCGCGAACGGCGTGTCGCCTCGGGGTAATACGGGCGAAAATCGCGAATCACCGGGGTGAGCCCATGCGCCGCCGCCAAGCGCTCAAGCACGTCATTGCAGGTATCGAACAGCTGGTACGGCGAGACGGCGAGCGTCGTGCCCACAAACTCAAACCCGCGCTCCTGGGCCACGCGGCACGCCTCGGCCAAGCGCAGGGCATAGCACGCGCGACAGCGGCGAGGCCGATCGGCACCCAGCGGTGCCACGCCGGTCTCCCAGCGATCGCGGTCCTCCCCTGCCTCGATGAGCTCGATGTCGCCATCGGCACACCACCGGCGCAGCTCGTCCAAGCGGCGCTGCCATTCATCGCGCGGTTGAATATTAGGGTTGGTCCAGCAAATCGTGGGTTCAAACCCCTCCTCGCGCAGCAGGCGAACCGGCTCAAGCGAGCACGGTGCGCAGCACGCATGCAGCAGCAACGGCTTCATGGACATCTCCTCCCAATCTTTGCCCAAAGACTACTTTGCGAAAAAGCGCACGCCAAAGGATGTGTCCTCGCAGGCGACAATGCGGCGGTCGCGCAGGATGGTCCGCACGTAATACCAATCGCCCACGCAGCCCGACAAGTGCAGACCAGCCGCCAGGTAGCACAGCAGCGGATAGCCCGAGAACGCAAACCCCAGGGCAAGCACAGCCGTCAGGATCACCGTGGGCGCCAGGCAAATGGTCGTGTACCGCCGGCGCGAATACACGACGCCCTCGGCACAGGCGTAGATCATCGCTGTCTCGCGATTCGCGCCAAAGGTCACATGCGCGTCCGCAGGGGCCAGCAGCTTAAAAAATACGGCATGCACCAGCTCATGCACGGCAAACGACGCCGCAGAGACGACCACCGAGCCGACTATCCAGCCCAAGACCGCCATCCAGCCGCCCGCCTCAGCCGCATCCAAGTCCACAGGCCCACCCAGCAGCATAAACACCGGCACCAGGCACACGGCAAACACGCCGGCTACGACCATCCCCCACACGAAGCAAGCGTGCAGAAAATCCCCGTCCTCAAACGCATGTATGTTGGAAATTTCATTCATAGCATCTTAGGATAGCGCCCCTGCCACGCACCCGCCCGCATGTGCGATAATGTCGAACGATATGCACGAATTGACCACCGCGTCGCCAGGCCTTGCGCCCGGCCGCGCTCCCACCATATGCGAAGGAGTCCCATGGCATCCAAATACTCCATGAACGACCGTCCCAGCTGGCCGCGCCGCGCCATCGTTACCGCCGGCGAGCCTTACGGCAACAAAGGCCTGCACTTTGGCCACGTTGGCGGCGTCTTTGTCCCGGCCGACTTCTTCGCCCGCTTCCTGCGCGACCGCCTGGGCCGCGAGAACGTCATCTTCACCTCGGGCACCGACTGCTACGGCTCGCCCATCATGGAGAGCTACCGCAAGCTCAAGGAGAATGAAGGCTACGATAAGTCCATCGGCGAGTATGTCGAGTCCAATCACTCCCGCCAGGCCGCGACCCTCAACAACTACAACATCAGCTGTGACATCTACGGCGGCTCGGGCCTTGAGCCGGCTGCGCAGATTCACAACGAGGTGACCGCGGAGATTATCGAGCGTCTGCACGAGCAGGGCACCATCTCCAAGCGCTCCACGCTGCAGTTCTACGATGCCAAGGCCGGCACGTTCCTCAACGGCCGCCAGGTCATCGGCCGCTGCCCCATCCAGGGCTGCAAGTCCGAGAAGGCTTATGCCGACGAGTGCGATCTGGGCCACCAGTTTGAGCCCGAGGAGCTCATCGCGCCCAAGAGCCAGCTCACCGGCGAGGTGCCCGAGCTGCGCCCGGTCGACAATCTCTACTTTGATCTGCCGGCCTACCTCGACTTTATGAAGACCTATACCGCCAAGCTCGCCCAGAACCCGCAGGTTCGCTCCGTGGTCTCCAAGACCATGGAGGAGTGGCTGCTGCCGGCTCAGCTCTACATCCAGAACAAGTTCCGCGAGGCCTTCGATGCCGTCGAGGACCAGCTCCCCGAGCACACCGTGCTGGAGCCCGAGGGCAACAAGAGCAGCTTTACCGTCACCTTCCCCAGCTGGAAGGAGCGCGACGACGCCCACGCGGTGCTCGCCAACGGCGGCGTGCGCTTCCGCAGCGGCAAGGCGCTCGTGCCCTTCCGCATCACCGGCAACATCGACTGGGGCGTTCCGGTGCCCGAGGTTGACGGCGTAACCGACGTCACCTGCTGGTGCTGGCCCGAGAGCCTGTGGGCGCCCATCAGCTACACTCGCACCGTGCTCGCACGCGATGCCAAGGCCGCCGGCGTGACCGAGGGCGTCGCCGCCCAGGATGCCGCCCTCATGGGCGAGCCCGCCGCCGATTCCACGCAGGTCCCCGCGCCCACCTACCAGCACAGCTCGCTCGACTGGCGCGACTGGTGGTGCTCGGACGACGCGCAGATCTACCAGTTCATCGGTCAGGACAACATCTATTTCTACTGCATCGCGCAAACCGCCATGTGGGAGGCCCTGGGTTGGGACCTTACGCAGAGCACCGTCAGCGCCTGCTATCACCTGCTCTACATGGGCAAAAAGGCGAGCTCGTCCTCGCAGACCCCTCCCCCGCCGGCAGACGACCTGCTCAACCACTACACCTGCGAGCAGATGCGCGCGCACTGGCTGTCGCTCGGCCTATCCGAGAAGCCGGTGAGCTTTAGCCCCAAGGCATACGACACGCGTGTGACCGGCAAGGACAAGGACGGCAACGAGGTGCGTGCCTGCGACGACAAGCGCGTTATCGATCCGGCCCTTAAGGAGAGCGCCCTTTTGACCGGCGTCTTCAACCGCCTGGCCCGCAGCTGCTTCTACGGCGTCGCCATCAAGGAGGGCGACGAGAGCCCCTACCGCAACGGCTGCATCCCCGCCGGTGCCGCTTCTGACACCGTGGTCGAAGCCGCCGAGCAGGCAGCTCTCGCCTTTGAGCAAGCCATGTACAAGTTCGAGACGCACCGCGCGCTCGCCGTGTGCGACGACTACCTGCGTGCCGCCAACAAGCGCTGGAGCGACGCCTCTAAGGCCGCCAACAAGCTCGAGGGCGAGCCGGCAAACGCCGCAATGACGCAGGCCCTCGTCGACGCCTTTACCGAGCTGCGCGTGGCGACCGTGCTCATGCACGGCATCGTCCCTGCCGGCTGCGAGCTCATCTGCGAGTACTTTGACGTTGACCCGGTCGCCTTCTTTAGCTGGGATAACATCTTCGCCTCCACGGATGAGTTTGTGGAGAGCCTGGGCGAGAAGCCCGGCGAGCACCGCGTGAAGCCGCTACCCCCGCGCTTCGACTTCTTCAGCAAGCACGAGAGCCAGTACTAGGCAACAGCAACGCGCCCGGGAATGATTATTCTGGGACGGGGATTAAAAAATCATTCCCGGGCGACGCAAAGTAGTCTTTTTGGGACGGGTATCATTAAATGATTTTTTAATCCCCGTCCCAGAATAATCATTTAGGTGGAAGGAAAGACGGATGTCCAAGCCGCGTCGTCGTAAGCAGAAAAAGCAGGTCAAGGCCGAGCTCAAGCTCAGGCAGTTTGCCGCCACCGAGCTTTCCGACCAGCTTGCCGCCCTTCCCTGCGCCGCCGATCTGCCGCGCTTTATGGTCGACACGGTCGCCGGCGCCTATGCGCCCGCCGATGCCGAGCTCATGATCAAGGGCTTCGGCGCCGCGGTCACACGCCCGGTCACGCTGCGCGCCAACACGCTCAAGGCGACCGCCGAGGACATCGCCGCGGCGCTCGATGCCGCCGGCATCGCCCACCGCCCCGTCGCATGGTACCCGGACGCTTCCATCCTGCCCGAGGCCCAGGTTTCCGACCTGTGGGACCTCGACATCTACCGCGACGGCAAGATCTACTTGCAAAGTCTGTCGTCCATGATGCCGCCGTTGGTCTTGGGCGCCCAGGCCGGCGAGGACATCCTGGACATGTGCGCGGCCCCCGGCGGCAAGACGACGCAGATCGCCGCCCTCACCCAGGGCCAGGCACACCTCACCGCCTGCGAGATGAGCATTCCCCGCGCCGAGAAGCTCGAAGCCAACCTCCACCGCCAAGGCGCAAAAAACGTGCCCGTCATGCGCATCGACGCACGCGAGCTCGACGAGTTCTTCCGCTTTGACCGTATCCTGCTCGACGCTCCCTGCACCGGCACGGGCACAGTCGTCAGCGGCAACGAGAAGAGCCTGCGCGGCCTCACCGAGCAGTTGCTGAGCAGGTGCGCCCGCTCGCAGCGAGCACTTCTGGACCGCGCCATGGGAGCCCTCAAACCGGGCGGCACGCTCGTCTATTCGACTTGTTCGATCTTGCCGCAGGAAAACGAGGACGCCCTGCAAGAGGCCCTCGACAAGCACATGGACTGCGAGCTTATCCCCCTCGATGGCACGCCGAGCGAAAGTGAGGCACGCCGCGCCCAGGAAGCTGGTGAGGAGCCGCGCATCGAGTCCAACGCCCTGACCGAAGCCATTGCCGCGGGTCAGGTATCGGCCATCGCCAACGGCCTGCCCGGCACGCTCACCATTCCGCCCAGTCGCGACTTTGAGGGCTTCTACATTGCCCTGATCCGAAAACGCAGTTAGCGCACGGATCCAAAACTCAACAAGCTATCTCCGTGCGCGTTTGCCCTGCTGGTCGCGATGCTGTTTAAGCATCGTGCGCTCCTTGCGTTCGGCCCTTTTGCCCTTAATGGCCGTGATCACAAAGTAGATGACCGCGGCGGCAACGATTGCGCCCACACACAGGCCAATCGAGCCCAACATTGCTGTCAATTCCATACCGCGTCACCTCTCTTTTAAACGGGACTTTCAAGATAGCACCTCGATCCCCGCCACCACAGCTCCTTCACGTTCGCCGCCCTTCGGTCTAACGGAGGACGCGGCGGGGAAAAATCAACTCGTCAAACGATTTAGCAAGCACAACGCTGCCGGTACCCTGCCGGCCGTCATCACATAGAATCGAGCCTCCATGGATACCCTCAACGATCTAAACGAGCGCGTCGACGCCTTTGTCGGCACCAGCTCCTTCGACACGCCGGCTACGGCAAACGACCAAGCCCCCATCGATGTTCCTGCCGAGGTTCACGAGGACATCGTCGCCTCGGTCGATTTTTCCGAGGTCGAGCTTGCAGACGAGTTCACCGAGCCCCAGGTAGCCGTGACTCCCAACGGACTGCTCCCCATGGAGCCGCTGCCCATCGACGGACGCCTGCGCAAGGCGGCCCTCCGCATGCCCGACGAGATTGAGGAGGCCAGCGGCTTTACGCTCTTTGGCCGCCGCATCAAGTCGCTTATCTACACCACCGACGTGGCGGTCATCCGCAACTCCAATGCCGACGCCGTATTTGCCGTCTACCCCTTCACGCCGCAGCCCGCCATTACGCAGGCGCTGCTGACCGTCGCCGAGTGCCCGGTCTTCGTAGGCGTGGGCGGTGGCACCACCACCGGTAAGCGCTCCGTGCAGATGGCAGCCGTCTCCGAGATGCAGGGCGCGGCGGGCTGCGTGGTCAACTCCCCCGCCACTGCCGAAATGGTCGAGCACATCACCAACATCGCCGACATCCCCGTCATCGCCACGGTCGTTCGCTGCGACGACGATGCTCACGCCAAGGTGCGCGCCGGAGCCAAGATTCTCAACATCGCGGCCGGCAAGAACACGCCCCAGGTCCTGCGCGAGCTGCGCGAGCACTATCCCAACCTGCCGCTCATCGCACCGGGCGGCAAGACGCCCGAGAGCATCCGTGAGACCATCGCCGCTGGCGCCAACGCCATCATTTGGACGCCGCCTTCGGCCCAGCAGCTGCAGACCGACATGATGCAGCGCTACCGCAAGATGAAGGAAGACGCCACGCCTGTCATCTCGCGCGACGATGTGCCCATTATCGACCAGGTCGCCGCCGCCGAGGTCAGCCAGGTCGAGAACATGAATCCCGATGTGCCGATTCCCGACGAAGTCATCGAGCGCGTCGCTTCGATCCACGATCATATCGAGGAACGTCGCGCCAACCGCGGACTCAAGCCCTCGCTGCACGGCTTCTTCTTCCGCGGAAAGAAACGCTAGCAAAACATCTTGGCCCGCCCCACAAACGTGAGGCGGGCCGTTTTCGCTTAAGCAATCATGCAGCGACGTGATGGAGCAAATTAATCCACGCGCTTGTCGCCCATAAAGAAGAGCGCCACCGTACCGGGTCCGGTATGCGAGCCAATCAGAGTACCGATGTTATTGATCTCAATCTTGCCTTTAAGCTGCGGAACCTGTTCCTCAATCAGCGCCGCAACCGCCTCGGCATCCTCGCGGCACGCCGAGTGCGACATGATGCACTTACCCGAATAATCCGCACCGTCCTGCACGTGTACCATCATGGTCTTAGCCATCTCGGAAATCGCGCGCTTCTTAGTGCGAATCTTCTCACGTGGCGACAGCCCACCTTCGCAATCGACCGTCATAAGCGGGCAAATCTTAAGCGCCGTGCCGATGATCGCGCTCGCAGCCGAAATGCGACCGCCGCGCAGGTAGCTCGACAGATCGGTCGAAAAGAACCAGTGGTGCAGGTTGAGTTTATGCTCCTCAATCCAAGCGGCAGTCTCGTCGAGCGAAGCGCCGCTATCGCGAACGTCGGCGGCACATTCCGCCAGCAGGCCAAAGCCCGAAGACGCCGCCAGCGAATCGATGACGCGAACCTTGCCGCCCTGGGGATAGCGATCCGCGAGCATCTGCGCCGCAACGCAGGCCGATCCATACGTGCCCGAAATACCCGACGACAACGTCAGGTGCAGCACGTCTTTACCCTCGGCAACAAACGGCTCCCAAAACTCCTCGTACTCACCCACGCTCACCTGAGACGTCTTGGGCATGGCGCCTGCAGATATCTGGGCAAAAAACTCGTCCGGCGTAATCGACTGATACAGATCGTCCGTATAGACAACATCGTCGATCTCGTAATGAAAACACACGACAGGGATATTGCGCGACACAAAGAACTCACGGGTTCGGTCGGCGGCAGATTCACAGGTCAGGACAAAATCACTCATATGAGGCTCCTTACTCATTGCTGCGCAAATTATCGCACAGTGAGCCTACATACGGTACATATGTCCACTATTTACCAAATCGAAGCAATAATAGCGAACATCTTTACCACCATCGTCTCCACCGACCCCACGCATGAATATCTGAGAAAACACCCTCTGTCGTCTCCACTCAACCGCCATATCTACCTCAACTAAATCGATTTACCAAACCGTTCGGCTAACAATTCGGCCGCCCATCCCCAATCGAAACAAAAGCGGCGCATACTGATAAACGTTTGACGCTGTTTATCAGTTTTACCAGCTCCATCGGAAGGTGTTTCATGGTCGCATTCGATCGCAATCCGCAAGACTTCAAGTATCTGCGTCTGCTGTCGAGACAATTTCCCACCGAGCAATCCGCGTTTACCGAGATTATCAATCTCTCGGCCATTCTCAACCTGCCCAAAGGCACCGAGCATTTTATGAGCGACGTGCATGGCGAGTACGAAGCCTTTATGCACATCCTCAACAACTGCTCGGGCGTCGTGCGCGAACATGTCGACGAGATTTTTGGCGACACGCTTTCCTTTGACGAAAAGGGCGAGCTGTGCACGCTCATCTACTACCCGCGCGAGAAGATCGACCTGGTCCGCAGCCGGCGCAAAGACTCGCCCACCTGGTACAGGACGATGCTTGACCAGCTCATCATGGTCGCCCGCTCGCTTTCGAGCCGCTATACGCGCTCCAAGGTGCGTAAGGCCATCCCACGCGATTACGCCTACATCATCGACGAGCTGCTGCACACGCATCCGGACGAGAACAACTATCGCGTGCGTTATCACGAGCGCATCGTGGAGTCCATTCTGGAGACCGCCAGCGCCGACGACTTTATCGAGTCGCTCGCCTCGCTCATCAAGCGGCTGGCCGTCGACCACCTGCACCTGGTGGGCGACATCTTCGACCGAGGCGGCGGCGCGGCCAAGATTATGGACCGCCTGCTCACCTACCATTCGCTCGACATCCAGTGGGGCAACCACGACCTGCTGTGGATGGGCGCTGCGGCCGGTGAGCCCGCCTGCATCGCCACGGTGCTGCGCAACAACCTACGCTACGACAATTACGAGATCCTGGAGAACGACTACGGCATCTCACTGCGTGAGCTTGTCGCCTTTGCCGATGCCAACTACACCGACGGTGAGTCCATCACCCCGCTGATCAAGGCCATCAACGTGCTGCTCTTTAAGCTCGAGGGCCAGATTATCCAGCGCCATCCCGAGTTCGACATGACCGACCGTCTGTTACTCGACAAGATCGATCACGACACCGGCACGGTCACGCTCGCCGACGGCAGCGTGTGGCCGCTCACGACCAACGACTTCCCCACCGTCGACCCGGCGGACCCTTATACGCTCACGTCTCAGGAGCAGCACATCATCGACAAGCTCGTGTCCGAGTTTGTCACCGCCGATCACCTGCATCGACATATCGATTTCCTCTATTCCCACGGCTCGATGTACAAGGTCGCCAACGGCAACCTGCTGTTCCATGGCTGCGTGCCGCTCAACGAAGACGGCACCTTTAGCAGCATGAACTGCCTGGGCACCTGGCACGCTGGCCGCGATTATCTTGATTTTTGCGACCACATCGCCCGCCGCGCCTGGCGCATGGGCGACCGCGACGCTCTCGACTGGATGTGGTACCTGTGGATCGGCTTTAACTCACCCGCCAGCGGACGCCTGGTGCGTACCTTTGAGCGCGCCTATATCGCCGATAAGACCACCTGGGTCGAGCCGATGGACCCGTACTTTACGCTTACCAAGTCGCCCTCGGTCTGCGACGACATCATGCGCGAGTTTGGCGTCGCGCCCATGGCATGCTCACCGACCGGTCACATCATCAACGGCCACACGCCCGTTAAAACCACCAAGGGCGAGCAGCCCATCCGCGCCGAGGGCAAGCTGCTGGTCATCGATGGCGGCTTCTGCCGCGCTTACCATCCCAAGACGGGTATCGCCGGCTATACGCTCATCTCGAGCTCACGCGGCTGCCGTCTCAAGTCGCACCGAGCCTTTACGACGGTTGCCGAGGCACTCACGCGCAACGTGGACATCGAAAGCGAGACCAACCGTTTTGACCAAGCAGACCGTCGCCGCATGGTGAGCGACACCGATTCCGGAGCCAAGATCCGCAGCCAGATCCAAGACCTGCGCCAGCTGCTCGATGCATATAGAAACGGTGCTATCGAGGAGCGCGCCTAGCCCCACCCGCGGGGATTGGCTAAACTGTGCCAAGTTTGTCATCCCCGCGGCGCTTCGGCGCCAGCTTAAGGCAGGTACCATGCAAAAGCTCCTTGCGCAGATCATGAAGTTTGGCGTCGTCGGTGTCATTGCCACGATCATCGACTTTGGCATTATGAATCTGCTCCACTACGGTCTGGGCCTCAACATCTTAATCGCCAATACCAGCGGCTTTATCGTCTCGCTCATCTTTAACTACCTCGCAAGCATGAAGTACGTGTTTGCGCACAAGGAAGGCATGAGCCGCCGCCGCGAGTTCATTATCTTTGTCGTGCTGTCCGTTATTGGCTTGGCACTCAACGACGGCATCGTGCTGGCGCTCAACGCCGGTCTGGGGCTCGAAGCCAATATCGCCAAGATTTGCGCCACCGCGCTTGTCATGGTCTACAACTTTGTGACCCGAAAGATCTTCCTGGAGGGCGACGAGACCAAATAGCTCGACACCCCTGCAGCATTACGGCGCACACGGACGACGCGCGCTCAGTGCAGTATCGTCCGTGGGTGCCGCTCGTTTACGGGCAAGTTTTCAACGTTTGCGGATTAGCTCTTGAAAATTTGGCGAGTTCGTATAGTTCTTGGCAAGGACCTTACGTTTCCCTTGCAAAAGCTCTAAAGTATCCTCTGCTCGATTCATCAACGCATTGGATGTGATTACGTGCGCAAGGCACTGGCACAACCTCATACCAAGCAGTTCCTCAAGTTCGCTGTCGTGGGTCTTGTCTCCTTTGGCATCGACTGGGGTATGCTCATTGCGCTCGTCGAGCTGTTTCACCTCGACTTTTTGATGAGCACCACGGTCTCGTTTACCACGTCCGTCGTGGTCAACTACTGGCTCAGCATGAAGTATGTGTTCGACCACCGCGAGGGCATGAGCCGCAAGCGCGAGTTCACGATCTTCACCATCCTGTCGGTGATCGGCCTGGGCCTCAACGACCTATACATGTTTGTGGGCGTCACGTTTTTGAGCATCGGCTACCAGGCCATGAAGGCCATCGCCACGTTCCTCGTCACCTGGTACAACTACTTCAGCCGCCGCTTCTTCCTCGAGGGCGCACGGTCGTAGTCGATTCACTATTTGCTTGAATGTAAAACCGGTTGGAATTCCCGTTCCAACCGGTTTTTTTGTTTGCCGAGAGACCCGGCGACCCAGTCCCATTCGCATGAAAAACGGGCGGCCCGGATGTTTGTCCGAACCGCCCGTCTGGCGCACTATGTCGAGGTCCCTAGCCTGTAACGTAATACCAGACCACGTTGTCGCCATTGGAGAGAACGTAGTTACTGCAGGCCGTCATGGGCGTTGTGCCGTTGACGGAGTACATCCAGCCGCTCGTGCCACCGTACTGTTTCTCGGCCAAACCACCAATCGCGGAGACATACGTGCCGTACGACGAGCCATGTGCGTTAACGGAAAGGCCCAGCGCGCACAGGGCATCATAGACGGTAGCGCCTTCGTTAAAGGTAAAGGTGCCACCAGAAGACACAGGATTGCCCACAGCGCTCGATGTGACCGAAACCGTCACTGTTACGTAGCTGGACTCCTGCGAGCCGCTCTGGCCGCCCGAGGAGGCGTTTCCACCATTAGAGCTGGAGGCTCCATCAGACGACTGGCCGCCGCCCGAAGAAGCACCGCCAGACACATTGGAAGTATCGCCGGCTCCCGTATTCTGGGCAGCGGATTTATCTCCAGACTTCTTGCCGTCCTGACCATCGGACTTCTTGCTATCCGAGCTTTTATCCGATTCCTTGTTTGAAGACTCGGAATCGTCCTTGGACTCATCTTTTGCGTCATTCGATGACTTGGAATCCTTGGAACTGGCCTCGCCCGAAGTCGTAGTCGAGTCAGACCCCTTGGTGTCCTTGGTGACGACGCTCTCCCCCGTCACGGTCTGAACGATCCAGTCAATGGACCAGGCGCCGCTCTCGGAAGGATGGACGAAGCCCAGCGATATGACAATCAGCGCAACGCACGCGGCAGTCAGAACGCCAAGGAGCGCTTTGCGCCGTGGGGCGGACGCCGCCGAAGCGGCGCCCTGTTGCTTTGCATCGTCGAACTGAATGAACGATGAATCTGGTTGCTTGGGGTCAGCGTCCTTGGATTTATTGGACACAGCCCTCACCTACCGACGTTTGGTGAACACGAACACGCCGACGATGGCGAGACCGATGACGCCGGCGGCAACGCCAACGATGGCGAGCGGATTGGTGCCAGTCTCCTGCTCGGAAGCACCAGAGGACTTCTTAGCAGTGGTCGTGGAAGCAGCACCCGTATCGGACTTGGAATCGGACTTCTTGTCGGACTTGCCGTCCTTCTTGTCAGACTTCTTCTCGTCCTTCTTATCGGATTTATCGGAGTCCTTCTTGTCGGACTTGTTGTCCTTGGTCTCGGTCTTGGTCGACACCGTCGTCTTGGTCACCGGCTTCTGACCCGGGGCAATAGCGCCGCCCTTCGAGCCGGAGCCAGAACCCGCGCCAGCGCCAGTGCCGGAACCAGTACCGATACCAGAACCGCCGCCATTCGAACCAGCGCCGCCATTACCGCCAGGGTTAACGGCATTCTTGGTCCACTTGGCATACAGTGTCAGATCGGCCGTCACTGGCGTACTGAAGTCATACGCCTGCGTGCAAGCCTCATCGGTGAACCAACCGCCGAAAGTGTAGCCATCGCGCGTCGGATCGGCCGGCTTGACCAGCTTGCCGTCGGCCGTAGCAACGAACTTAGTGTCGCAAGCAGACCCGCCGTTGGAATTAAAGGCAACCGTCCAAGACTCGACAGCCCCCAGCTTGAACAGAGTACCCGAATCATTGATGTAGTACAGGTTGCCAGATGCATCGGCAATGACCGGAGAGTCGCAGTGCTGGTAATGGCCAGCCGCATCATAAATCTGCGTCGCCTCTGCATCGCCGAGCGTATAGCGATACACGCCACCACCAGCAGAGTAGTTGACGTAATCCTTGCTATCCGCGCTGTTAACGGTGAAGTACACATAGGTCTTGCCGCCCTGAACACTCACCAGCGGAGTAGCAGCAATACCGTTAAATCCGGCCGGCAGTTCTTTACCGTCAGCAGCGGTGACCATCGTGGTCTTACCGGTCTTCAGATTATAGAGAGCCAGAGCAGAGCCAGTAGCCGTCTGTCCGCCGACAATCAAGTTTTCGCCAGCCACCGCCGGTGCGCTCATGTTATTCGTAAGACCCAGGTCGACCGTCTTCTGCTCGCTTAGTACGCCCTTCGCCGAAAGCGAAATCACATGGAGCTTTCCATCGTGCGTCATCTGATAGAAGGTCGAACCATTGGACGGATCGGCGACACAGTCGGCGTTCGCGAGAGCGCCGAGCTTCATAGTCGAAACGACATCGCCCGTCGTCTTATCAATGCACTTAAGCGTGCCCGCGCTCGTAGGAACAATGGCGTACTTATCCGTCAGCGCAGCACCAGTCCAGTAATAGCCCTCGGCAGGGTCGATGTTCTGCCAAGAAACTTCGCCCGTGGCAATCTTAATGCGCGCAAAGGAGCCGTTGCCGTAGGTCGCGTTGTAATTCTCGTCATACGAAATATCGACCGAGCCTACATAGACGTACTCGCCGTCCGAAACGACGGTGCAGGAGCTCTGCGTCAAGTCCGTCAAACCAGGCGTCAGCCACTTGCAGATCAGCTTGTCTGCAGTAATCGCCTGGACCGCACCGCCGTTGAGCGGAACGATGATAAGACCATTGGTATAGATCGGACGAGAGGTATAGCTCACCTTGGAGGCAAGCGGCGCAGAGGCAACCTTTTTGCCCGTGGACGAATCGATCTTAATGAGCTCGTTCTCGGTCGCGATGTACACAAAGCCGTTAGCGATGACAGGCTCGCTGCAGTTGGCATACTGCTGGCCAGACTCGGCCTTCCAATCGAAGGCCCACTTAAGACCAGCGGCCTGCGCAGGCGTCTTGGCATCCGTTACGGTCGAACCGTTGCCACTGTTGCCGTAGCCGGCCCACTCGGCATCCCAATCAGGAGTCGTCGCACTCGGGTCCACGACAATCTTGTCGGGATCGGGCATGGGCGATTTATCAGTTGTATAGGCAAGCGTAACCTTATCGCCGCTCTTGAACGTAATCTGATTGGCGCAGAAAGAGGAGGCCTCTCCATTGATATACAGATGCCAGTATTTTTTGGTCGCACCATCATAGCCGTACGTCTTGTCTTCAAACGGCGAGTCGATGGAATTGAGGAACCAGTAGTCACCACTCTGGAGGCCGTTGTACGTAACGCCCTTGGCCTTCAGAGCCGCCTCAATAAGGTCCTGAGCCGTAGAGCCTTCGGGCAGAGAAACGTTGCTTGCCGAGCCCCAGCGAGTATTGTTGCCGTTGGCATCGGGACCGATAACATCGACAGACCCAAGAACCTGGCCAGGAAGGGCATCGGCGTCAGCACCATACATAAAGGTGACGGCATCGCCCTCTTGGAGCTCGTAGTTGCCGGCCCCGACCTGGGCGAACTTGCCATTTACATAGAACTGCCAATAACTTTTGGTCGCAGGATCATACTCATAGATCTTACCGTCAAGCGGCGAGGTAATGCCACTGAGGTACCAACCCCAAGGCTCTTCTCTAGCATCGAGAGTAAGACCGGTCTGCTCAAGGAGATCCTTGGCAGTAGAGCCCGCCTTGAGACTCGTCTGACCCGTCGAAGCCCAAACCTGCTGCTTGCCGTCCTTGTCCTTGCCAAGCACCTGAACGGAAGCATGGACAGAATCGGACGGCAACTGGTCGCCCCAGCCACCGTAGAACCACGTGACGGTATCGCCGGCATGGATGGTGACATTGTCCGCCGTATAGTCACTCGACTTGCCGTTGATAAACAGCTGCCAATAGGTCGAATAATCGAGCGGCGTACCCAGCTCAACACCGTTGTACTTAAGGCTCAGAATGAAGGAGCCCGCAGCAACGGCGTCAATATCATTCGCCTCAAGCGCGACCTTCGTAAGGTCAAGTGCGCTCGAGCCGGACGTCACCACATACTGCGCGTTATCGACCCAAGTCTGAGTCTTGCCCTGGGCATCGCGACCAATGACGGTCACATTTGCGGCAACCTGGTCCTTAACGACAGGGGACGAGCTACCAGCCGTATAGGCAAACTCAATCTTCTGCCCCTGGGTGAGCTTGACACTGCTCGCACCAACCGAGGAAGACGCGCCGTCGACGAACAGCTGCCAGAAGGCATAAGTCGTCGGATCGTAGGCAAGCGTGCGACCATCGCTCGGGGATGTGATGCTTTCGAGGTAGAAACCGTATGCCGTGTTCGGTTCGTACTTCGCCTTGAAGCCCGTCTTCTCCTGCAGCTTAATGAAGGCATCCGCAGCCGTCGCGCCCTCGTCGAGCTTGAGCTGCGTAGGCGCCACCCAGGTCTGAGCCTTGCCGTCGGCATCGGTGCCGATAATCGAGAACGAGACCTCGACTTGCTTCTTGGCGACATCGCCAGTTTCTGTCGGGCTCTCCGTCTGAACGGCAGCCGCGGCGGCAGATCCTGCTTGGCCAGCGGATGCCGTCGAAGACTGCTCGCTCGTAGCAGGGCTCTCCCCCGTCGCCGAGCCTTCGTCGCCAGTTGCTGCCTCTGTTATGGCTGCACTACCTGCAGGCGCGCCCTCGGAATCCGAAACCTCGGCGCCGCTCTGCTCAGCGGTACCGCCCGCAAGCGCTGCGTCCTCGCCCGGCGTCGCAGCCTGAGCCACAGCCTCGGCAATGCCCTCGGCGCCCTCGGCCCACAACTGAGCCGGCGTGGTGCCAAAGGCCATCGCGAAGGCCAGGAATGCCACCAGGCCGCGCTTGGCTACACCGCGTGCAATCGCGCCACGGCGATGCAACGAGGCGCGCTCGCGCTCGTCCTCAAACATATCCATTTGTCCCCCATTGTCTGTACTTGGAGCGTTGCCTTGAGGCTGCCCCACGTCATCGCGCATGTTGCGCTCGAGTTCCCCCATCGGGGTCCTCCTTCCCTCCAGAGCCCTATGCACACCGGCGGCATACGCCGCAGCCGCACGCAAGATGGGAGGCGATCCGACTTAACCTTAACGACTCGGGCGCGCCGTCCGATCTGCGACGCGAACATCCCGAGCCAAGAGGAATTACGGTTACTGGTACAGCCGGGGACTTGCACCCCGATTCTCCCAAACGCGCAGGAAAACCGCGCATTCATGCGTCTCCGCACCACCATCTAGGCCATCGATTATTACCGTCAAAATGGTATCACGCAAAAGGGCCTCGCACGCAGGCGAAGCCCAAGGTAAAAGCTATTGTTTGCGATAGGAAAATGCGGTGACGGCCGCAGCCTCTAGTGCTTGCCGCCGTGGCTGTTGAGCCAGATATTGCGGCCCAGCATAAGCGCCAGCACCAGCGCGCTCACGTAGCCCATAAAGCCAATGACCGGGATACCAAACACAACCGGCTCGATGCGTGCGTAGTACACCACCGACGAACCGATAAACAGACCGGCGATCACGATAGCCATCGACATGCGGTCGATAATTCCGCCCAGCTGTCGCAGCGCCTTATCGCTGCTCATGATCTGCGTGTTCACCTTAAGCTGGCCGCGCGTGAGCATACGCGAAGCCAAGCCCAAATACTCGGCCGCCTCGAGCGAGCCTTTTGCCGCGCGATAGCCGCTCGCGGCCAGATCGCGTCCCATATCACGCACACGCGCATAGGTGCTCTTCTCGTTTTTGATGTGCGTCTGGATGATCTGGATCATGTTGACGTTGGGCATATACTCGGTCAGCAAACCCTCGAGCGTCACCATGCCGCGCGCGAACATCGTTACCACGCTCGGCAGCTCAACATCGTTTTTGCGCGCCAGGTTTAGCAGCGAGGTCAAAAACTCGCCGATATCCAGATCCTTCAGGTCAAGGCCCGCAAAGTCAGCCACGATAAAGTCCAAATCGGACAAAAACGCTGAATGATCGAGCTCGGCCGAGTCGCCACGCGTCACGGCGAAGCGCATGAGCGAATCCTTGAGCTTGGGCACGTCACCCTCGGCCACGGCGAAAATCATGTCCTTGACGATGCCACGATCGTGGCTCGACATGCGTCCGACCATGCCCAAGTCGATAAAGTAAACGATGCCGTCCTTGAGAATGATGTTTCCCGCATGCGGGTCGGCATGGAAAAAGCCGTCATCGAGCACCTGCGTCGAGTAGTCCTCGACGATAGCGGCACCGATCTTTTCCAAGTCATAGCCCTCGGCCACCAAGCGTTCAGGATCGGCGATCGAAATGCCGTCGACATAGTCCATGACCACCACGTGCTCGGTGCACAGGTCCAGATAGGATTTAGGGCACGTCACGCCATGAACGCTCTTATGGAACTCGTAGAAGTCGTTGAGGTTTTTGGCCTCGGCCAAAAAGTTGGTCTCCTCGCGAAACGAGGTCCACAACTCCTCGACTACGCCGTGCAGGTCAACGAATTGATCAGTGTTGACGAACTTGGAAACGATACGCACCACCGAGCGGATGATATCGATGTCCTGTGCCATAACCTGCTGCGCACCGGGGCGCTGCACTTTGACGGCCACGTCCTCGCCCGTCACCAGGCGAGCGCGGTGCACCTGCGCGAGCGATGCGCTACCAAGCGGATTGGGGTCGATCGCATCGAACATCTCCCCCAGGCGCAGGCCGTATTCTTCTTCCAGACAACTGAGTACGACCTCGTACGGCACAGGCTCCACGTCGGAGCGCAGACGACGCAGCTCGTCGCAAAAGCGTTGCGGCAGAATCTCGGACCGGTTGGCCAGAATCTGCCCCATCTTGACGAACATGGGGCCGAGTTCCTCGAGCAGGCGGCGCAAACGAACCGGCGTGAGGTTATCCCACACGCGGTACTTTTTGACCAGACGAACAATCTGCCCGATGCGTTCGCGACGACCCGCCGGCGTGAGCTGGTATTCCTCGTCCGGCGCCATCGCGTCGGGCTCCTCGGGCACCATATCGACAGCACGCGGCTTCTTGCGAGCGCCCGAGACGGCGGCATCGACCTCATCGACAACCGCCGCCTCGTCACCCAGAGGATCTAGATTGTTGTAATCGGTGGTGGAATCTGCCATCTGCGTTGCTACTCGGCCTCTTCGGCGTCCTCTGCATCGTCGGGCTCAACAGACTCGACGGGCACCGAAGTCACGTTGTCCTCGACCGAATCAACGATATCGCGCACGTGGGCCAGGAAGGCCGTGCGCTCGTGGGCGGTCATAACGCGGACGCGGGCCAGGATAAGCTCGTCGAGCACGCGCTGTGCCGCAGTCTCGCCCTGCATGCCCAGGCGCTCGGTGAGGTCGGAGATGGTGCCGCCGGCCTGCTCGAACATGTCGGACACACTGCGGGCGATATCGGGAGTGCCGGCGTCCTTGCGCACCTGCTCGCCCTTGGTATTGAGGTCGTCGAGGACCTTCTTGCCGCCCTCGACGGCAACGGCAGCGGCGCCGAAGCCCACGTTGATGGCACCGTTAACAAGCTGATCGAATTTCATAACCATGGTTGGCTCCAATCGTGAACAACTGCATTGGCTTTCTTGTACCCAAGATTGGGTGAACGACACAAAATCGTTTTACCGCCAAGATAGAAATCGAGCGGGGCAAAGCCTTTGACGGCGTTTGTCCCGCTCGCTCGCTGCAATGCGGCTTTTACCTCACGTTGTCGTTCATCGCGAAGGAGTTCTTCATGGCACAGCTCGTGGTGTAGAGCACCTTGCCCAACAGGGCATCGGTCTCCACGCGCACGAGCTCGGCAAAGGCCTCGTTGGCGTGCGCGAGCTCGGCAGGCACCTCGGCCTCGGGCAGCGCGGCTACGGCAGCGTCAACGTCGTGAATCTGCTTGTGGCCCATGCCGCCGACCTTCTCCTGATAATCCTCGACCGCGCGACCGCACTCATGGAAGCGGACATCGGCCAAGGCACCGATCAGGCGATTTGCCCAATAGAAATTCTCGGACGTCACGCGAGCCTGCGTGTCGGCATAGTACTCGGGCATGGTCTCGACATTAGCGTACAGCGGCACGAGTGCGTTAAACGAGTTGGAGCCAAACGCCATCCACTGCACGGCGCGATACGCCGGCTGTGCATAGGGGCGCAGCTGCAGCACGGCGAGCTGGCTGTTGCGATTGATGCCGATGGGACGATAGGCGCCGCGCGTGGCGGGCGTACCCTTGCTGCCGTAGCAGTCGTACTCCGTGCCCTGGTAGTGGCTCGAAAGCACGTACTTGATGTCCTCGATGGTCACCTTGCGCTCGGGCACGCGACTCCAGGGGATGTCATCGCTCTCGGGCGTGTAGTCGGCGTCGGGACCGTCCCACACATCGCTGGGATTGAGGCAGCGCTGCATGTACCAGGCGCGCGGCGTGTTGTAGACGTGGTCGCCGTCACTGTGCGAGCCAAAGGCCTCGCGCGGGTTGAAGACCGCGGCGGGACCGTCGCCCTCGACGCCCAGCGTCAGGTCCAGATGCCACTCGGCCATCCAGGAGCGCAGGTCGGCGGAGCACATGTGGTCGGCCTGGGCGCCCTCGGCGTCGTCCAGGTCAAAGCTGTCGATACCCAGCTGGTTGGGCATGGTCACGTAGGCGTCGTCGGGCACACGCTTGGCGATCCAGTGATGGCCGCCGATGGTCTCGAGCCACCAGATCTCGTCAACGTCGCTAAAGGCGATGCCGTTGTTCTCGTAGGTGCCGTAGCGCTCGAGCAGGTCGCCCAGGATACGCGCGCCGTCGCGGGCGGACTTGGCATACGGCAGCACCAGGGTCACCATGTCTTCCTCGCCCAGACCGCCGGGCTGCGCCGGCACATAGCCGTCCTCGCCCTCGTTGCCCTTGGCGGGCACATAGTCTACGAGCGGATCGGCGCCGCGGACGCGCTCGTTGGTGGTGAGCGTCTCGGTTGCGGACATGCCAACATTGAGCTCGTTGAATCCGGCCTCGGCCCAAATGCCGTGACCCGGGACAACGTCGGGGACGCTTGTGTAACGCATGGGATTGTCGGGCAGCTCAACGGTCAGGTGGCTCAGGACACTCGTGTAGACGCGCGGCTGCTCGTCGGGATGCACTACGCGCATGCGCTTGGGCTCAAACACTCCGTTGGACGAGTCCTCATTGCGGGCGACAAGCGTCGATCCGTCGTAGCTCGCGTTCTTACCAACCAAAATCGTTGTACACGCCATGCGCATCCTCCTTGAGCGAAGAAATCAAACGGTACCAGTGTATCGCTTCGGCGCAAAAAGGGCGAAACCGCGACCCCTCGGAACCCCCTCGGGACCTCTGTGTGCAAAAAATGCCAAATATGAGTACTGTCACCAATTTAGTAGCAGCAAATTTCCTTGTAATGAGTGCCGAAAATCCCTATTTGTCCAAAAGCAAGACAACGTTATTCCCCATAGGTTCAATAAAATGAGCTTCCTAACGATAATGCATATCATTAGGAAGCCCAAATGTCATAAAACATATGTGACTATCTTTGCAACAGTACTCATATTTGGCGTTTTTTGCACAGTGGGTATATAACTGACCCTCTATACAGCCTAAAACGCCTATTTCGATGCGCACTCCGCCGCTTCAATCACGTGTTTGGCGAGAATCGCCGTTGTCACAGCGCCCACGCCGCCCGGCACGGGCGTGATGGCGCCAACAACTGGCTCCGCAGCATCAAAATCGACGTCACCGACCAGCTTGCCGGCGGCCTCGTCCCAGTTAATGCCCACGTCGATGACCGTCTGGCCCTCGCGAACCGCATCCGTGCCAATCGTGCGCGCGCGTCCAACCGCGGCAACAACGATGTCGGCCGCACAGCACTCGGCAGCAAGGTCGCGCGTATGCGTGTGGCACGTCGTCACCGTGGCGTTGCGAGCCGTAAGCATGGCGGCAACGGGACGGCCGATCACTAGGGACCGACCGACAACGGCAACTTTGGCCCCATCCAGCTCAACGCCATAATGGTCCAGCAAAGCCAACACGGCTTCGGCCGTGCAGGGAGCAAAGCCTTCGCCACGACCCGAAAGCGCGGTGAGCAGCGAAACCGGTGTCACGGAGTCGACGTCCTTGGCGGGATCGAGTGCCGCGGCAACTGCATCCTCATCAAGCCCAGCGGGCAACGGACGAAACATCAGGCAGCCGTGAACAGCGGGGTCGGCATTGATGCCCTTAATAGCCGCCAGCAACTCATCCTGCGAAACATCGGCAGGAAGCAAAACGCGGCGAGCCTCAATGCCAACCTTCTCGCAGCGCTTGAGGGCGCCGCGCTCGTAGGACAGGTCGTCCTCGCGCTCGCCCACACGAACGATGGCCAGTGTCGGCACGATGCCCCGTTCGCGCAGGGCGGCGCAGCGAGCAGCGAGCTCCTCGGTCAAAGCACGGGCAACGGGAGCACCCTTGAGCAGCTCGGCCATGGCTATCCCCTCTTCCTTGCGGCGTCGGCGGCGCGGCGCGCCAGCGCATCGGCGCGCGGCAGCCACGTATCCAGCAGATCGTCGCACGCTGCCTCGAGTTCCTCGGCGCGCGCCCGGTCTTTCATAGATGTGGTGTTGGCAAAGAGCGTCAGGCTCGCACCCTGCATGGCGGCGCGGCAGAACACGGCACCGCACGCCACGTCGGACAGCAGCTGGCGCGAGCCCTTGTCTGCCATGTCCTCAAGCAGCGCCAGCGCACGACCGCACGCATCCATAATGCGGTACGGCGGCATGGCTGCCACATGCAACGCATCTTGAATCGCAGTTGGTCGAGCCGGGTCATCACGAGGAATACCGTATGCCGCAGACACCTGGCCATACGCACGAACGTCCTCGGCGACCAGACCCACGAGCTCCTGAGCCAGCTCGTCTGCCTGGGCAAATGCGCGCGTCAGATCGTCTGCGCGATCGGCAAGCGCGGGGTTGGTTGCGCCGTAGCGCGCGACCATCCCGCACAGCGAGGCGCCCAGTGCGCCCACAAAGGCGCTCGCGCTACCGCCGCCGGGAACCGGCTCGCGCGCGGCAAGCGCCTCGGCAAACCCTCGGCAGGTTTTATCCATCATCTCTTGGCTCATCGAAACACCTCTGCCCACCGCGCCGGCCACCACGGGCCGCACGCATAATAAAAAATGGGACAACGACGCCAGGAAGCGGTTGTCCCATTCATCGATCTTGTCCAAGTCAGTCTAGCCCATAAGACAAAGGCTGTCAGGAGCTCTGGCTATCGGCGTTTCCGATTGCCTGCTATAGGCGCGGGTGCCTAGTCCACCTGAAACGTCGGCAGCAGCGTGTCGATAATCTTCGACCCCATGTCGCGGTTTGCAGTCGAGTACTCCAAATGCGCCGTGGCAATCGTCGAATCCGTGACGATCGTCTTTTCGTAAATGATCGTGTCGCCCTCGCGCCACGAAACCACGTACCAGTTGTCGCCCTCCGCGGTATAGAGGTCAGCCTTGCCCGAGGTGTCCGCGTTGACGAACATCTCGTGCGAGGTTTCGTCGTTAATGTTGACGTAGCCAAACAGGTTGATTACAAAGCCCGTCTCCGGATCCTCATACCTGGCGCCACTGCCGCTGGGAGTATCTTCCATCTCAAAGCGATTGGGAATCGACATGCTATAAGGATGCATGTCGTTCGTGTACGTATACACGTCGGTTAGGTAATCGTCCGAATCGCCCGAGCCGTAGTATGCCGATTCGTCTTCGGGAACGGCCTCGTCATCCGACGACGCAGACTCCTTGGACTTGGACTTGTCGCTCTTCTTCTTGGCAGAAGAATCTTTCTCGTCCGAAGACCCGGTATCGATCATCGAGATTTGTGTGCCAGAGCTCTTGGACCCGTTAAGCATCGTGAGTGCAAACACCGTGCCGCCACCGATGAGGACCGCAGCAGCACATGCCACAGCGATAATGACCGGCGCCTTGCTCTTAGGCTTTTGAGGCACAGGCGCGACCGGCGGCATCGACTGGGTTAGGCCCGGGGCAGAGGAAGGACCAGCGCCCGTAGGCGTCGGCACGGAACCACCCGCCAGCGAGGCCCCGCAGTGCGTACAAAACGTCGATCCATCGGGAACTTGCTGTCCGCATTTTTGACAGAACATCGTTCGACCTTTCGTGGTTTAGCTTTTGTCACAGCCAAGTCTATACGCCCCCACCCAAGACGCTGTTGCGCAACATGGAAAAGACGATGCTGAGCCGTGCCGTCCCATGCGCCCAGCGCCCCAAACATGGGACACATGGTCCACCTTTCGAGACTCCCGGGCAGCACAAGCTGGGGCATACATATAGGTAAGGAGCCCTATGTTGGGGCAACGCTCATCACGGCACCGGACGACGAATGGAGGAATAACCGCACAGCAAACAAAGTCATCATGTGCACGCGCAACCGCCGCCCCAGCAATCCGCGGCACACGATGTCATCGACAGACAAGGAGGACACCATCATGAAGAAAAAGACCCTATCGATCCTTTCCCTTTGCATCGCCCTCTTTGCCGCGTTTGCCCTTGTAGGCTGCGGCGGGATCGCATCGGGCGGAGGCGGCAGCACCTCAAAGAGCGAAGGCAAGGAAAAGGCCCCCGTCGCCGAAAAGACTGACTTTATCTGGTTTAAGGTCGAGATGCCCGAGGGCGTTGGCGTAAGCGACTCCGCCGGCAAGAATGCCGACAGGGTCCAGCTCACCTTCCCCGAAGACGAGAACGCCTCGGCCGATCGCTTTATCCCCGTTTGGAAAAAAGCGCTGACGGCCGAGGAATCCCACGCCGACCAGGCGGAAAAGAAGGGCGATACGTTCCAGTGGAAGGATGGCGGGTCCGTCGAGTATAACGGCAGGACGTGGCTCGTCGGAACATACGAGGACAACAGTGGCATCTCAACCATGCTTTTTACCGATGTTGAGCCGGGAAGCGTCTACGTCCTCATCTCGAACTTCGACCAGCACAAGAAAGAAGCCGAGGCGCTCCTCAACTCCATCGAGTTCCCCGATGACATGGAAGAGGCAGTTTCCGAGGCACGCGAAGTCGAGATTTCGAGCATCGAGATCAAGTAACGGGACACCCGCACGCGCCTACGCGCACCCGTGCACATGCGCCCCATTAAAACAACGGGCACCCAACCCGGGGAGGGCCGACAGTATCGGCCCTCCCCTCTTTTACACCCGCGCATATTGCCACTTAACGGCGCAAATCCGGCCCTCAGAATGGGACACATGGCCCACCCTAGCGAGCCGTCCACGCGTACAGTAAAGGCAGGTAATCCATGGGCGGTTACAGATTGAGGAGGACACGACCATGAAAAAGAAGGCCTTAGCGATTCTCACCCTCTGCATCAGCCTCTTTGCCGCGGTTGCCCTGGTGGGTTGTGGCGGAAGCGGTGGCGCTACCGGCAGCAGCGGTGGCGGCGGCGCGGAAAAGCCAACCGTGGATATGAGGACCGACTTCATTTGGTTTAAGGTCGAGGTCCCCGAGGGCGTCGAGATTACCGACGTTGCCGGCGACACGGCCGACAGGGCCCAGTTTAAGTTCACCAAGAGCGAGCACGCCAGCGACCGCTTCATCCCCGTCTTCGACCCTGACAAGAACGCCGACGAGCTGTTTGACTACGAGGCCAAGTGGAAGACCGACTTTGAGTGGACCGAGAATGATCCCGTTAAGTACAACGGCAAGACCTGGCGCAACGCTTCCTACACGCACACGGGCGGCGTGACGACCGAGTACTTCACCGACGTTGACGGCGGCAGCGTGTACGTGCGCATCGACAATGTCGAAGAGCACAAGGACGCCGTCGAGACCATGATGAAGTCCCTGGAGTTTGCCGATGATATCGCCAAGGCCAAGACCGAGGCCATGGACGTCAAGCTCGACGATATCGAGATCAAGCGCTAAAGCTCCAACGGCATGCAGCAGCGCCGTTTTAGCTCAGCCGGGATGCAAGGTGCGACTCCTTGCATCCCGGTTTTTTGTGTTCGAAAGCGCCCGGTCACATCACCATATTGAGCACGTTGACGAATTCCTGCGCCCTCGCGTGACTGCTGAGGCTAAAGACACAGGCAGTCAACAGCCTGTTACGCAGAAAAACGTCGCGGCCCTTGATCCTGTTGACCCCCGTGATGTCCTTAAGGTAGACAATCTCGGTGTGCTTGCCGCCGAAAGCGCCCTTCTTGAGCACCTCGATACGGTTAGGGTAAATTTTGACGTCTTTAAACCTACCCGAACCCTTGTCCTGAAACAGCAAGGTGTTGTTGTCCATGCGTGTCACTCCCATGGGGTTCGCTAAAACTGCCTCTATGGTCACATTTTAGTCACCGCAAGGCTCCCATGCGAAGGTGCCAGACAGCACAGCAATTCGTGTCCGCGCGAGACTTTAAACTAAATGCGATAAAGATGCATTCCATAAGAGGAAAGTGGGGCGACAGTGATGGGCGAACTGGTAAACCGTGGAGAATCGGCAATCGTGCCAGAAGTTTTTTACAAGCAGGTTTCCTCGATTCTAAACGCCGCTCGCGACAAGGCCTATACCGCCGTTAACTTTGCGATGGTTGAGGCATATTGGGAAATCGGCAAGAGCATTGTTGATGAACAGGGCGGAGAGGAGCGCGCAGCATATGGAGAGGCATTGATTGCAGGCCTCTCCAGAAGGCTTACCGCGGATTTCGGAAGAGGCTTTGGCATCGCAAACCTTCGCAATATGCGTCAGTTCTTTCTTGCGTTTCCAATTCGCGACGCACTGCGTAGCGAATTGAGCTGGACTCATTACCGCAGGTTGATGCGCATTCCCGACCCTGATGCTCGCGCCTGGTACATGAACGAATGCGCCGATTCTCGTTGGAGCACGCGTCAGCTCGAGCGTCAGATCAACACCATGTTCCGCGAGCGCCTGCTTGCCAGCAAGGACAAGGAGGCCGTCACCCAGGAAATCCAAGAGAGCGCCCCGGCTCGTCGCCCCGAGGATATCATCCGCGATCCATATGTACTGGAGTTTTTAGGTTTCTCGGACGATACTGCGTTTCGCGAGAGCGATCTAGAGCAGGCGCTCATCACGCATCTTCAGAAGTTCCTGCTGGAGCTTGGCCGTGGTTTCGCTTTCGAGGCGCGCCAAAAGCGCATCACCTTTGATGGGCGCCATTTCTATATTGACCTTGTGTTTTACAACTATCTGATGCGCTGCTTCGTGCTCATCGACCTTAAGACGGACGATCTTACGCATCAGGACCTGGGCCAGATGCAAATGTACGTGAACTACTACACGCGCGAGCTCATGAACGAAGGCGACAATCCGCCTATAGGCATCGTGCTCTGCGCGGACAAAAGCGACTCGATTGTCGAGTACACGCTGCCCGAAGACAACGACCAAGTGTTTGCCGCCAAATACTTGCCGTATCTTCCAAGCAAGGAAGAGCTGGCGCGCGAGCTGAGTGCCGAGTACCGCGCCATCAACGAAGCGACTAATGGCGAAGCGCAAGGGTAGCAGCACGTTGCGACCGATACCCCCGACGGCGTTTCATATCCCCCGACATAAGAGGAGCGCTCCATGACAGACAGACCGAAAACGACACTGCGCGACTGCATCTATGGGCTTGCCGTCGGCGACGCGCTGGGCGTTCCCTACGAGTTCAGGCCCCGCGGCACATTCGAATGCACCGACATGATCGGCTACGGCACGCATGGGCAGCCCGACGGCACCTGGAGCGACGACACGTCCATGACGCTTGCTACCTGCGACTCGATTAGGGAGCTCGGGCACATCGACACCGCGGACATGCGCGACAAGTTCGTCGGCTGGATTGCCCGTGACGAGTATACAATCGACGGCGTTTTCGATTACGGCGGCACAACCGCCCGCGCCTTGCACACCGGCAAAGGAGGCTCCGGCGAGCGCGACAACGGCAACGGATCGCTCATGTGCATCGCGCCCCTGGCGTTCACCGATGCGACAGACGAAGAGGTCAGCGAGGTCTCCGCGATTACGCACGCCCACAGAACGTCAACCGATGCATGCGTCATATTTGTCGAGCTGATGAGGACCGTGATGAACGACGCGCTCCCCTCGTGGGCACTCCACCTGAAAGGCGTGCCTGAGCACGAAATCAGGTCTGGCGGCTTCGTGCTTGACACGCTTAAGGCTGCCGCCTGGTGCTTTGTGAACACCAACAGCTACGAAGAATGCGTGCTTGCCGCCGTCAACCTAGGCGACGACGCCGACACCACCGCAGCCGTCGCCGGCGCGCTCGCAGGCACGGCATACGGCATCGACGCCATCCCGCAGGAGTGGGTCGACACCCTGCGCGGTAAAGAGTTGATTGAGAGCTGCCTGTTTTAGGGCGCCATTCAAGAAATAAGGCAGGAGGCATCATGGAGAGGAAGGTCGCAAATATAGACGAGTTCCAAGTGGACGAAAACGGGATTCCGCTATTTCCAGTAGGACTGAAGGAAGAAGCCAGCCTCTATATCCTCCCCGACGGGCGTTACCTCCCCTGCGGGGTCTACAGGACCGCGGACGGCGATTCGCTCATTTATGAGCCGTTCGAGCTCAGCACCTTCGGGCAGATGCTGGCTCAATTCAAACTATGAACTTGTTTCTTGAAATCCTGCGCCTCTCGATGTATGTGACCGGCATTGCCCGGAACCTCTACTCGATCTGGCGGGAATATAAGCAGTAACGGATAGCGAAGGGAGTCATAGAAAAGGGTCGGTTGCAGCCGACCCTTTAAGACGATAGCACCTGCGTTGCCCGCGCTTCCAAAGTTGACCGACTGAGGAGCGGGTTCCGCGGCACATCCTGATTTTACCCAGTGGCAAGGCTCTTTTACAGCCGTTCCACCGTTTATTTACATCTGCCAATCAAGACGAGACTACTACGCACCTTTATTACACACGATATTTTCAGCCTGGTATAACCAAGTTCAATAATAGAATGCAAATCCAACCACCGTGTCTGATTACAAAAAGATTTTTGCCTTTTCTGCAGCAAACTCTTCCTCGGTAAGCACTCCACTATCACGCAGCGTTGCAAGCCTCTCAAGCCTTGCAACTACATCAATCACTATCCGCCAGCGTCTCAATAGTCTGTGAAACCTGCGGATACCGCTCAAGCTCCTTCGATAGGGCATCGACTATCTCGGCAATATTCTTTGCATTTTTGCCCCCGTTTAATACGTTTGCCCTGACCTTAGATGACGACTTGACAGTAACGCCAGATCCGCCTTCAACTGGAACAACCGAAATACTGATATTTTCGCCCCAAGACCAAAGGCTCATACCAATCTCGGCTGCAACTGTTCTTGTTGTGGGCGATGCACTATCAACTTTTACTTTAGGCAGCTTTTCCATAGCTGCCTTCAAGGCATTAAACGTGTCGTCAGGAGAATACGGTACCTGAAGTTGAAGCTGCTGATCCGCAAAACCCATAATCTGGCCTCCGCTTCTTACAAGATTAAGGCTATCGGCAATGGTAGCACGTTCCCAGCAGTCTTAAATTCGTCTCATGACCTTGCGATGCAGCCCGACGCCCCGGCTCCGCTTCCCTACTTCCCAAAGATCGCAGCGAACAATCCCTTGCGCTTGGGTTTTTCTTCTCGGTAGGAACCCTCGGCAGCCGCTGCCACCTGACGTGGCTGCTCGTCGCCTCCACGGCGCACAATTTGGTACAGGAATGGCGATTTGATGTATTTGACCTCGACGGGCGTGGCGTGAACGGTGCTTTCGCCGGACAGATGCAGGCTCGGATTGAGCGGCGCCACAATATGCGTCTCGCGCTTGTCGCTAAACACCACCGCCGCCGCACGGCCCGTCTGGCCGTTCACGGCAATGCGCACCTGCTCGCCATTACGTCCATCCGACGCGGGACGATCGACAAAGTAGACCGGCACCATAACCAGGCCGTCCTTGTGCTTGCGGGCCTTGCGCGCCCAGGTGCGGATGCTCTTTTTATTGAGCCCCAGGAAAGTCTCGGCATCGTTGCCAACAATGTCGAGCGCCAGCTTGTCAATGACCACCTGGTCCTTGGTGGACGCATCGACGGAGACAACGCGGAAGTCGCCTTCCTGCATGGCCGGGTCGAACGACCCAACCTTGGCAAAGTCCCATGGCTCCAGAATGCCCATAAGGCGAACGTCCAGGTAGTTTGCCCTGGGATATGCCCAGTCGAGCACCTCGTAGTACACCAGGGTCTCCTTGCTCAGGCCCTTGCCCGGGAAGGACGCCATCATGCGCAGGTCCGCGAGCGCCATGGGGAAGTAGAAGAGCATCATGTCGTTTTGAATCGCGTCTTCCACATCGTGACCGGCAAAGGCGTCTGGATATCGGCGCACCAGCTCAAGCGCATTGGCGCGCGCCTGCTGCGGCGTTATCTCGCAGGGAATACCCTGCTCGGGCACATATTCCGCACCAACGCCCATGGTCAGGCGCTTGCTAAACGTCCCCGGCTTGAGCAGGTCGGCGACACCGATCTTATTGCCGCAGGACGGGCACTCAAACACGCGCTGGGTCGACTCGCCCTCAAAGGACGCTCCGCAGAAGGGACAGGGGATGCTCACGTGCGTGGCCTCTTGGAACTCCTGGGCCGTGCCGCGGTCTTCCCACAGCAGATGCTCCAGAACCGACTGATTGCGCCAGTGCTCATTAAAGAAATACCAGTCGGGGTCCACCGGGCGCTCGAGCTGCGACACATGCGTGAGCTTAAGCAGCCCATCGACAACCGTCAGTGGCGTATGGCGAATGCCCAGGGCGCTCTTGGGCTCCCCCGCATCGGCCTGCCACGGAACGACCGTGCCGCAATAGGCGCACTCAAAGCTGCGTTTAGCCTGGTGTGAGTACATAGGGCCGCCGCAGTTTTGGCATTTAATGGCAAACATCTCGTCCATGAATACGTCCTCCTTTGCACTGGGGCTGTCGACATTAAGTATGTCGGGCAGGTAAGCACGTGCCCATACCCATGTGGCCCAAAATCGAGCACCCAGGCAGACGAGAAGGCTCGCTCGTTAGCACCGGCAGACCATTACTGCATTTTCTGAGCATCGGTGCACAGCGCCTCCGCGCGAGCTACACTATCCCCTTAAACATGATTGTGAGGACGACCGCTATGCTATTTGTAAATCGGCTGGTACATACGCTTGTTCCCGGCAGCGAGGGCGAGCCGGTCGATACCTCCTGCCGCACCAACGCGGGCTTCGCCGCAAGCCTCATCTGCATTGGCCTCAACATCACTCTGTGCCTGGCCAAGGGCATCGCGGGCCTGCTCGCCGGCTCCGTCTCCCTCATCGCCGACGCTTTCAACAACCTCTCCGATGCCTCGAGCAACATCGTAAGCCTGCTCGGGTTCCGCCTTGCCAGCCGCCCGGCAGACGAAGGCCACCCCTATGGCCACGGCCGCTACGAGTACCTAGCCGGTCTGTTCGTCGCCGTCCTGGTTTGCGCCGTCGGCATCAACCTGATCCTCGAGTCGGTCACCAAGATCATCAAGCCCTCCCCCACCGCCTACACGCTGGTCTCCCTAGCCGCTCTCGTCTTGTCCATGCTCGTCAAATTCTGGATGGCCGCATTCAACCGCGCGCTGGGCAACCGTATCGATTCCGAAACACTCATTGCCACAGCACAGGACTCCAAAAACGACGTCATCACCTCGGGTTCGGTCTTGATGGCGGCGCTTATTTCGCAGACGACCGGCTTTGACCTCGATGGCTGGGCAGGCCTGGGTGTGGGCATCTTCATCTGCATCAGCGGCATGGGTCTAGTGCGCGACGCCATCAGCCCGTTGCTGGGACAAGCGCCCGACCCCAAGCTCGTTCAGGCAATCCGCGACAAGATCATGTCCTATCCGCAGGTCTTGGGCACACACGACCTGATGGTGCACGACTACGGCCCCGGTCGTCAGTTTGCCAGCGCCCACGTGGAGATGCCCGGCGAGGGCGACGCATTTGAGCACCACGAGATTTTGGACACCATCGAGCACGACATCAAGCGCCAGATGGGCATCGGCATCACGTTGCACTGTGACCCCATCGCCACCACCGGCGACGACCTGCGCGGCTGGGTCAAGCGCGGCATCATGCAGATCGACCCCGCGCTCTCCATCCACGACCTGCACGAGCACGACGGGTTCGTTTCGTTTGACCTTGTGCGTCCCGACGGCTTTGACATATCCGACGAGGAGCTGCTGGAGCTCGTCACGCGCATCGTGCACGAGCGCCGACCCAATGCCTCATGCGTCGTTACGTTTGACTCGGGCTTTAGCTCGCCCGAGCGTCCGGCCGAGCAACTGTAGCCCGCTTAACAGCTAGTTTCCCTGCGCGCCCGAGATGCCGTTTTGCAGTGCGTTCCAGGCATCCGTCGCCATATCACCCAGGTTCTGAGCGGTGTCGCCCAGGTTCTGCGCCGTGTCGCCCAGCTCTTGCGCTTTGTCTCCCAACTCCTGTGCCTTGTTGCTCAAGTCCTCCAGCGTATTGGAGCTCGAGCTGTCGGTACCGCTTTGGCCGTCGGGCGAGTTGCCCGAGCTATTCTTGTGCGTGAGTTGAATTTCGAGGTTGCCGCTGTCGTTATAGTAAGCAGAAGTAACGACCCAGTTGGCATCGATGACGGGCGTTGAGCCATCATCAGTCAGGACCACGGCATTCGAAAGATTGGCGCCGCGCGACTTGAGAAGTTTCTTGGCGTTGGACCAGTACTGCCCCGGGATATCGCTCAGATCGACGGTGCTAGACGAGGCGGACTCGGTTTGCTCGGCAGCGGTATCAGCCGTTGAACTCCCTCGCTTGTTGAGCATGCCCGACACAATGGCAAACACAACCGACAGCGCAAAGAAGATCGCCAGCACGATGAGGATCTTCTTGATCACGCTCGACGAACGCGACGGCTTCTTCTCCTCGTCCTCGCCATATTGCGGAATCGACTTGGGGTACTCGCGATACGGCTCGCGCGACTCGTAGCGAGGCTGCGCCGTGCGAGGCATATACGTCGTCTGCTGAGGCTGCGGAATGGGATTCTGCGGCAGGTCATCATAGGGATTCGGTGTCGAGGCGGCATAAGAATCCTGCGGCGCATAATCAAACGGGTCCGGAGCTGCGTTGCCATAGGGGCCTTGCGAAGATGCAGCATAAGAATCCTGCGCCGTGTCGCCATAGCCCATAACCCGGGTGGGCTCGGCAGAAGGCTGCGTCGCGGCGGGGTCGGTATGCGATTTGCCGGTCATGTACTTGACGCACTCATACAGGCCGGCA
>URKH01000018.1 GCA_900548255.1 uncultured Collinsella sp.
TGCCGGCGTGCTCGCCGGCGCCCCAGCTTACGTCACCGCGGCCACCCTATCTCAAGTTATCGGCGCGTCCGATGTGATCGAACGGGCTTCTTGATGGGTATCATGGTTGAACGATCATTAGGAGGTTTTCCCTACATGGAATTGTTTGAGCCAATTCTTCATTTCTTTGCACAACGATGGGTCCACAACATCATCTGGGCCGGTATCTTGGCCATCGGCACCGCCGTTGCCGCCAAAATCGCGTCCAAGACCCTGCACCACCTGCTTAACCGCGATGATAACCCGCTCCCGGCATCGAGCATCTTCATCAACATCACACGCGCCGTCATCTGGATGATCGGCGGCAGCTTTATCCTCGACAACTGTTTTGGCATCAACGCAAACGCCCTCGTCGCCGCTCTTGGCGTCGGCGGCATCGCCATCTCGCTCGGCTTTCAGGACACGCTGTCGAACCTTATCGGCGGTATGCAGGTGACCTTCATGGGCATCATCAAGCCCGGCGACAATATCGAGGTCGGCGGCGTGTCGGGCGTGGTCCAAGACATCACCTGGCGCCACACGACCATCGAGGATGCCTGCGGGCAGACCATCATTGTGCCCAACTCCAACATCTCCAAGAACACGCTCGTGCATCTGATGCCCTTTGGGCGCGTGGCCGTGCCCGTTGCCGTAAAGGACACGTCTAAGTGGGCCTCGCTGGACGCGCTGGCAGATGAGCTTACCGACGCCACCAAGGCCGCGGTGCTTCCCATCTCTGGCTTTGACAAGGAGCCGTACGTGCTCTTTAGCGAGATCGGCGACTTTGGCGTCAAGGGCAAAATCATCTTTATCGTCAGCGACGATAGCACCACCTTCACGGCAGCCGACGCCTGCATTCGTGCCATCGCCCCCATCATCGCCTAAACTACCACAAAGGGGACAGGCACCTTTGTGGTAGTTTCGCATCGTGGTACCATGGTTCATATCGTTGTTTAAACGACTAAGGGAGTAGACACCATGGAAGAGGCCTATCGTCAAGCACGCAAGCGCGGCGAGCAGGGACGCCGTCGCGCCATCAGCCAAAGCGAGCACCCATACCTTACGGACCTCGACAGCTTGGTTGCCCAGCTCCCCTTAGGTCAGCGAGAGAGCGTCGGCCTGCGGGATATTCCGCTCGAAATGGTCGTCGGCACGGTTACCAAGGGCCGTCAGTCTGCCTTTTCGTGCAACTTTATGCCCCTGTTGCCATTTAGCACCGAGTTCGCCCGCAAGTGGTCCAACCTCTACGACATCCAGGTAACCGAGGGCTATCGCGACCCCATCATCGTCACCGAGTTCATGCATCGGTTTTACGTCCAAGAGGGCAACAAGCGCGTCAGTGTCCTCAAATTCCTGGACGCTCCAACGGTTTCGGCTAAAGTCACCCGTCTCTACCCCGGCAAATGGGATTCCGTCGAAAGCCGCCTGTACGGTGAGTTCTGCGCGTTTTGGCGCGTCTGCCCCCTATACGAGATCGAGTTCTCGCGTGAGGGAAGCTACGAAACGCTCGCCAAGATGCTCGGTCAGAACCTTATCGAAAAATGGCCGCAGAAAAAGATCGACTACCTGCGCCATACCTTCCTGCTCTTTAAGCGCGCCTACCTGCGCGCCGGCGGCGACCATCTGGACATTACGCCCGCCGACGCCATGCTCGTCTACCTCAACGTGTACAACCAAGACCGCCTGCTGGACACACCGACGGACATCGTCGTAAACCGTCTGTGTAAGATTTGGCGCGAGTTGGTCATTGCCGGCAAAAGTGATGAGGAGAAGGTCGATCTTGTCGAGGCACCGAGTGTCGATGAGGAAGAGGCGCCCGCCAAGTCCACCTCCGGCGTGCTCAACTTCTTTATGGGCAAGACCGTCTACTCGGCGGCCAACCCCCTGCGCATCGCCTTTATCCATGAGTTCCCCTGTGCGACGTCGAGCTGGGACAGCCTGCACGACCAAGGGCGTCAGTATCTCGATGAGCACTTTGGCGGTATCGTGCACACCGAGGCGTTCGAGGACTGTCACAATCCGGACGTGTTCTACGCCGCCGTGGAAACGGCTGTCAAACATGGAGCTAACGTCGTCTTCTCGACCTCGCACCGCCTGATGGAATACACGCTCAGAGCTGCCGTTGAGTATCCCCAGGTGCGGTTCCTTAACTGCTCTATCGGCCTTCCCCACCAAAGCGTCCGTTCGTACTTTGGCAAGATGTACGAGGCCAAGTTCCTCCTGGGCGCCCTTGCCGCCAGTATGGCGGACAACCACCGTATCGGCTACCACGCGTCGGTCTTCGCCTCGGGCGCGCTTAGCGAGATCAACGCCTTTGCCATCGGCGCCTCGCTGCTCGACCCCCGTGCGCAAATTATCCTGACCTGGGGCGATGTGCCCGCCGGAGGCCTTGCCGAGGCCATGTGCCGCGAAGGCGTGAGCGTCATGACCGGCGCTGACATGTCAAAGTCGCTCGTAGACCCTACGGCCTACGGACTCCACCGCCTGGTCGATGGCAAGGTCGTCGGCATCGCCATGCCGGTCTGGAACTGGGGCCGATACTACGAGCTTATCGTGCGAAGCCTGCTGCATGGCACCTGGGATGAGACCAGTGACGACAGCCAGGTTCGCGCCGTCAACTACTGGTATGGCATGAGCTCGGGCGTCATCGACATTCGCTACGCTCCGGGCCTGCCCTATCAGACGCGCAAACTGGTGCAGCTGCTCCGCAATGGCATCGTCGAGGGCTCCATCAATCCATTTGGCGGCGAGCTTCATAGCCAAGACGGCGTGGTGCAGATCGAGGGCTTTCCCCCACTGCCGAGCGCGCAGATTGTCGAGATGAATTGGCTGGCGGACAACGTGGTAGGCACCATTCCGCAGCTCGACGATGAGCCGGGAGTTACCGCCCTATGAAGATCCTTGCCATAGCAGATACCGAAGAACGATGCCTTTGGGAGTGCTTTCGCAAGGAGCGCTTTGAGGGTGTCGACCTGATTCTGTCTGCCGGCGATCTGGACCCGGACTATCTTGAGTTTTTGGTCACCGTCATCAACAAACCGCTCATCTACGTTCGCGGCAACCACGACGACCGCTACGCACGTCATGCACCGGGCGGATGTATCTGCGTGGAAGACAGCGTGTACACGTACCGGGGGATTCGCATTGCGGGCCTTGGCGGGTCCATGCGTTATCGCGACGGCGCCAACATGTACACCGAACGCGAGATGTCCAAGCGCATGCGTAAGCTGTCGCGTAAGGTTAGGATGGTCGGCGGGTGCGACATTCTGCTTACCCATGCACCCGCCGCCGGTATGGGTGATCTGGACGATCTGCCGCATCGAGGGTTTGAGTGCTTTAACACAGCGCTTGAGTCCTGGGGGGCCGACTACATGGTGCACGGGCATGTGCACCAATGCTATGGTCGCGACTTTCAGCGTGAGCGCCAGCATGCATGCGGGACAACAATCATCAACGCGTGCGGCTATACGCAGTTTGAGCTGGATGAAGCGCGCTACCCCATCCGTGGCTGGCAGGCAGCCTGGCTCAACTCGCAAACCATGCGCCGCGAGCTCAAACGCCACGAAGCAATCGAGTCTTCAACCGCCAGAACCCCCTGGTAACTGCCAACAACCACCACGAAGGGGATAGGCACCTTTATGGTGGTTTTGCTGACTCGTCCGACCTGTCCATCACGGTGCTTGTGTAATTAACGAGAACACTCATTGTTTTGTAAGGACGGCGCTCACATGCCGTCTTTTTTTGTCAACTTATGCAGTCTCGACCGTGTTGTATGTAGAGGGACCTCGCGAGACGCCTTCCCTATATCCACCACGACCAATTGGAGGTGACACTATGCCTGCACGCCGTAACCGCAATAGCACGCTCCGATGCGATGCCGATCAGATCGAGCGGGAAGCAAAGCGCTTGGTCGACACGTATTCCGACCTCATCCTTCGATTGTGCTATTCGGCCCTTGGATCCGCTGACGACGCTCAAGACATCTGCCAGGACACGCTGATCAAGATTCTCCAACGCACTCAACCGTTCGACTCGCTCGAACACGAACGTGCTTGGGTGATCCGAGTCGCACTGAACGCATGTCGCGATATCGGCCGTACGCACGCGAATCACCCGGTTGTCGACCTCGATTCGCTCCCCGATTTCTGCGCACCCGTAACACATACCGAGCAAGAATTCGCGCAACGCGACTGCGCCATTCTTTCCGCTGTCACGGCCCTGCCTCAAGCACAGCGCATCGCCATCTTTTTGCACTACTACGCAGGCATGAGCATCAGGGAAATCGCAGACGCCGTTCACGCGACGCCAGCTGCAACCGCCCAGCACCTTAGCCGCGGACGTGCGTCACTTCGGCTTTCCTTGAAAGGAGACCACAATGACTACGAATTCGAATGACTATCGCCACGCCCTGGAGCACATTTCGTTTACCGATAATGCGAAGCAGCACATGGCAAACTCGATTGCTCAGTCCGTCGCCTCGAGCGATGCGGCGACCGCTCAAAGCAACTTTAATGGCACGCGACGCAAGCCGCGCATCGCCCGCCATCCCGTAAGAACAGTCGCTCGCATTGCCGCTGTAACGGCAGTCCTCGCTATCGTCATTGGAGGCGCTGGCACGGCTATGGCAACAGGCGTCCTGCCGCTTCCTTCTGACATGCTTTCCGACATCTTTGACGGACCTGCTTCTCAAACCGAGATCATCGACCGTATTGGCCGGCCCGTCGGTGCTAGCTGCTCCAACAACGGAGTCACCGTGACCGCCGACGCCATCATGGGCGACAAGGATATGGTTACCATCGCCTATACGCTTACGTTCGACGATCCCGCTGCCCTGAAAAAGCTTTCCGAGCCGGGCGAGAACGGAACTATCGCCGGAAGTGTCGATGGAAACGTATACGTTGATGGCGAGCATGGCGGCCAAGGCCAATCATGGCTCATTGACAAGAACCCCAATGACTCCAGCATTCAATACTTTGCACAGTTCAGCGTTGAATCACCCGGCCTTATGGGCAGGACCGTCCGCACGCATATCAACTCTCTCGTTGTGCCACGTGCTGGCAAAGAGCTTCCCGAGTATAAGAAAATACTTACGGGCCCATGGGATCTTAAGTTCCAGCTGAATTACGAAGATACATCCGTTACGATTCCCGCGCCCAAATCGGTCAACTTTAACGGCACCAAGGCGACGATTCAAGAGGCCACCGCATCCTGCGTTGGCGTTTCAGTCCGCTACAACATAGATCGTTCCATCGAACACGACAACAACAGCGGCAAGATGTCTCAAAACATGGAGGAGTCTATGGATGCCGTTGGCAACATACCCCTCATCGTGACGTTCAAAGACGGTCATGTTGAGGACGCAACCAGCCACAGCGGCTATTTCGCAAATAAACTGGATAACGGCACCACTGATGTCCACAAGACCTGGCCGTTCTCGCAAGTTTGTGACACAGACAAGATTGCAAGCGTACAAATTGGCGATACGGTCATTCCCATGAATTCGTAACGCTACGCGGCTCGTATATGCACCCGGTTCCGCACTTCGCGTCTAAAGATGCGCTGTCATCGAGCAGCGTGAGCGCAAGGCCGCCCGTATGGTCGGCTGGGAACACCTCGTTGCGCTAAAAACCACCACGAAGGGGACCGGCACCTTTGTGGTGGTTTTGCTGACTCGTCCGACCTGTCCCAACGGTTTGTCTCAATCTGTAACAGGTAGGGCCCAAATAATCGGTTAGCTGTTACAGATCGAGACAGACCACGGATGCTCAGCCGAAAATCTCAATCTGTAACAGGTAGGAACGATTTTGCCCCTTAGATGTTACAGATTGAGATATTTGACAGCTTGAATCGGCATCGCCTACAGCGCGGCGACGACCTTGTCGCCCATCGTCGTGGTGCCGAGGATCTTATCTGCCGGGGTGTTGACATCGGCGATGTCACGGGTGCGCCAGCCCTCGTCGAGCACGCGCGCCACGGCGCTCTCGATCCACGCGGCTTGCTCGCCCATGTCGAGCGCGTAGGTCAGCAGCATCGCCACCGACAAGATTTGAGCCAGCGGATTGGCCACGCCGAGCCCCGCGATGTCAGGAGCGCTGCCAGCGCTCGGCCCAAACAGCGATACGCCATCATCCAGCGAGGCAGAGGCAAGCATACCGAGCGATCCGGTAATCTGAGCCGCCTCATCGGACAGGATGTCGCCGAACATGTTCTCCGTCACCACGACGTCAAAGTCTGCCGGTCGACTGATGAGCTGCATGGCGGCGTTGTCGACGAGCAGGTCCTCAAGCTCCACGTCGGAGTACTCCTCGTCTTGCACGCGATGCACGATCTCGCGCCACATGCGGCTCGTCTCCAGCACGTTGCGCTTATCAACGCTCGTCACCTTGCCGCGACGTTTGCGCGCCGCCTCAAATGCCTGGCGCGCAATGCGCTCAATCTCGTACTCGCGATACTCCATCACGTCGACCGCACGCTGACCGGCCGCACCCGCAGCGCCCGCGCAGGTCACGGATGCGGGCGCCAAAGTCCCACGGCATGTTGTAGCCCATCGTATCGGGGATGTTCACGACCGTGGCACCGGCCTTTACGGCCGCCTCGATAATGCGCACCAGAAACTCCTGATCGGAGCGGCCGGCATCCTCGGCATAAAACTCAACATCGTCAACGAACTTGCGAGCATGTTTGATGGCATGGATCGCTCACTCAATTGCCCTTTCCTCAGTCATATGGAGCTTGTCGCGCAGGTGACTGGTGCTCACACCCAGCCCTGTATGGATACGGGGCCTCTGGGCCGTTTTGAGCGCCTCTGCAGCCACTTCGATATCCCTGTCGACAGCGCGCGTCAGGCCGCATACCGTGCATCGGTCGCCCGCAATCTTGGCAATCTCCTGTACGGAGCGAAAGTCACCAGGACTCGAGATGGGAAAGCCCGCCTCGATAACGTCCACGTTCATGCGCACCAGCTGGCGGGCGATGAAGAGCTTTTCCTCGGTATTCATGCTGGCGCCCGGCGACTGCTCACCGTCGCACAGGGTGGCGTCAAAGATTGTGATTTTGCGGCTTATATGTTCCTCCTGATTGACCGTTTTATGACAGATGGCTTTCAGGAGAGAGAGAAGGCCTAGAGATAGAAAAATACCCGTGTCGCTCATCACGCCTGAAAGCGGCAGACGATAGCGCACCCGGGTACAACAAATCGTTATAGCGAGATTACAACCCTAGCGCGCTATCCAATCTAGTAGCGCTAGGCCTAGGAGCTGTTGCGTGTTCTTAAACATGTTGGGCTCCCTTCGGCCTCGGGTAGTACTACATCGCGCTAAAGTACAACACAAGTAAAACCACCACAAGGGTGCCTGTCCCCTTCGTGGTGGTTTCGTTGACTCAAAAGCAAGAGACCCGGTCCTGCACGAGGCAGAACCGGGTCTCTTTAGCAATGCTTGCTTTGCTCAGGCAGTAACTGTTAGTTACTCAGCCAGGAAGTCGCGCTGGATAGCGGGATCGACCTTGACGCCAGGGCCCATGGTGGAAGACACGGAGATGGACTTGACGTACTTGCCCTTAGCAGAAGAGGGCTTGACGCGCAGGATCTCGGTGTACAGGGCAGCGTAGTTCTCGACGAGCTGCTGCTCAGAGAAGGACTTCTTGCCCAGGGGCACGTGGCAGATGCCGTAGCGGTCGGCGCGGTACTCAACGCGGCCAGCCTTGAGCTCGGAGACCATCTTGGCGACGTCCATGGTCACGGTGCCGAGCTTGGGGTTCGGCATGAGGCCACGGGGACCAAGGATCTTACCGATGCGGCCAACCTTGGCCATCATGTTCGGCGTAGCGATAGCGGCGTCGAAGTTGATCTCGCCCTTCTGAATCTGGGCGACAAGCTCGTCGGAACCGATGATGTCGGCGCCGGCAGCCTCAGCCTCGCGGGCCTTCTCGCCCTCGGCGAAGACGGCAACACGAACGGTCTTGCCGGTGCCGTGGGGCAGGGAGATGGAACCACGGATGTTCTGGTCAGCCTTACGAGTATCGATGCCCAGACGGAAGTGGGCCTCGACGGTCTCGTCGAACTTGGCGGTGTCGAGCTCCTTGATGAGCTTGGCAGCCTGAAGGGGGGTGTAGAGCGTGGCGCGGTCGATCTTCTCGGCAGCGGCGTTATAGCTCTTACCATGCTTAGCCATGTGCATTACCTCCTGTGGTTAAACGGGCGTGAGCCCTCCCACATCGTATCGTGTGCCCTATTGCACACATTTAACGGGCGCCCCGGTCGGAGCACCCGTCATTACCTAAAGAAATCGCTACTCAGCGATGGTGACGCCCATGGAGCGGGCGGTACCGGCGATGATCTTCTTGGCGGCGTCAATGTCGTTGGCATTGAGGTCCGGCATCTTGATCTCGGCGATCTTGGTGAGCTGCTCCTGGGAGAGCTGACCAACCTTGTCGGCCTGGGGCTTAGCGGAACCAGACTTGAGGTTCAGCTCCTTCTTGATGAGGTGAGCCGCCGGCGGGGTCTTGGTGATGAAGGAGAAGGACTTGTCCTCGTAGACAGAGATCTCAACGGGGATGATGTCACCCTTCTTGTCCTGCGTCTCGGCGTTAAAGGCCTGGCAGAACTGCATGATGTTCACGCCAGCGGCGCCCAGGGCGGGGCCGACGGGAGGAGCGGGGTTAGCTGCACCAGCAGGAATCTGGAGCTTAATGACGTTGGCAACCTTCTTCTCAGCCATGGTCATTCCTTTCGAATCACGAGTGTGAAGTACTTGCTATATCGTAAGCACGCACGTGTTAGAAGCACTCCTGAGATGAGCAGTCACAGAAGAAGCACGCTCGCGCGAACGGACGAAAACTTAAGCGATGACAGCGACCTGGTTAAAGTCGAGCTCGACCGGCGTCTCGCGGCCAAAGATCATCAGCGTGACCTTGAGCTTGCCAGCCTCGGTGTTAACCTCGGAGACCTTGCCATCAAAGTCGGTAAGCGGGCCATCGGTGACGCGGACGGACGTGCCGACCTGAATATCAACCGAGGTGCGCTTGGGCGAATCGCCCTTACCGGGACGACGAGTCATCTTGTTGTACTCGTCGCGGGAAAGCGGAGCGGGCTTGCCGTTGCCGCCTAGGAAACCGGTGACGCCGGGCGTGTTGCGAACACACGTCCACGCATCGTCATCCATCTCCATGCGAACCAGGACATAACCCGGAAAGATCTTAGAATCCTTGGTCTCGCGCTTGCCACCCTCTTTGATCTCGGTGACGCGCTCCATAGGAATCTCGATATCAAAGATACGGTCCTGCATGCCCATGGTCTCGATACGATGCTCGAGATCGGACTTTACGCGGTTCTCGTATCCGGAGTAAGTGTGAACGACGTACCAACGCTTAGACATGGTTTAGCCCCTCAATCCAGAGAACAGAGCAAGAGCCTCGCCAAAGCCAGCATCGAGCAGAGCGATGACGACGCCGACGACGACCAGAGAAGCGCAAACGACGACCGAGTAGTTCACGAGCTCCTTCTTATCAGGCCACGTGACACGCTTCATCTCGGACTTGACCGAAGCGAAATACTTCTTGGTGCGGGCGAAGAAACCAGGCTTCTCGTTCTTCTTGGACTTCGCAGCCTTCTCGTTCTTCTTGGCAACGGCCTTCTTGGCCTCAACCTTGGAGTTGGCAGCAGCGTTGTTGGCAGGTGCCGGCTGCTGAGCCTTCTTCTTGTTCTTCTTGTTGGCCATTTGGGTTACCTCCGCGCAATGCGCTTATACATGAGTAAACCGTAAGCCCCCAAGTGGGAGCTTACGGAATAATGACTGGCACGCCAGGAAGGACTCGAACCCTCAACACTCGGTTTTGGAGACCGATGCTCTACCAATTGAACTACTGGCGTATGTGACTAGAGACTAGCGAGTCTCTTTGTGCAGCGTGTGGTGACGGCACCAGGGGCAATACTTCTTGATCTCCATACGATCAGGCATGGTCGACTTGTTCTTGGTGGTCGTATAGTTGCGGCGCTTGCACTCAGTGCACGCAAGAGTAACTAGAGTACGCATGTATCCTGAACCTTTCATTTCCGCCCCGTACGGGCACGAGTTGTTACTTTATCAGCTCCACGTAAGTGCTGTCAATGAAAACCTCGAGTCAATTGGTTCTCGGTGGATCCATTCATATTTGGAACACATCAATGAAGCCATCGAGAGCTAATCGACGGTGCATCCAGGACCATTATCGATCCTCTCGACACCAGCAACGGCTCAATATCCATTGCAGAAAAGAACCCGGCACCCATATAAGTGCCGGGTTCTCTAAGTCAGCTATATCAAAGAGCTAATTTACTCAATGATCGTGGAGACGATGCCCGAACCGACGGTGTGGCCACCCTCGCGGATAGCGAAGCGCAGGCCCTCCTCCATGGCGATCGGGTGGATGAGGTCGCCCTCGATGGTGATGTGGTCACCAGGCATAGCCATCTCGGTGCCCTCGGGGAGCTTGACCGTACCGGTAACGTCGGTGGTACGGAAGTAGAACTGAGGACGATAACCATCGAAGAACGGGGTGTGACGGCCGCCCTCCTCCTTGGTCAGAACGTAGATCTCGCCGGTGAACTTGGTGTGCGGGGTAACCGAACCGGGCTTGCAGAGAACCTGGCCGCGCTCGATGTCCTCGCGCTTGATGCCGCGGAGCAGCAGACCGACGTTGTCGCCAGCCTCGCAGAAGTCCATGGACTTACGGAACATCTCGATACCGGTAACGACGGTGTTCTGGGTATCCTTGATGCCGACGATCTCGACGGGCTCGTTGAGCTTGAGCTCACCGCGCTCGACACGGCCGGTAGCAACGGTACCACGGCCGGAGATGGTCATAACGTCCTCAACGGCCATCAGGAACGGGAGGTCGTTGTTACGAGCAGGCGTCGGGATGTACTCGTCGACGGCGTTCATGAGCTCGCGGATAGCGTCCATCCACTTGGCGTCGCCCTCGAGAGCGCCCAGAGCGGAACCACGGATGACGGGGATGTCGTCGCCGGGGAAATCGTACTCGGAGAGGAGCTCACGGGTCTCCATCTCGACGAGGTCGATGAGCTCGTCATCGTCGACCATGTCGCACTTGTTCAGGAAGACGACGATGTAGGGAACGCCGACCTGACGGGCGAGCAGGATGTGCTCGCGGGTCTGAGCCATGGGGCCGTCGGTGGCGGCGATGACCAGGATAGCGCCGTCCATCTGAGCAGCACCGGAGATCATGTTCTTGACGTAGTCAGCGTGGCCCGGGCAGTCAACGTGAGCGTAGTGACGGGCAGCAGTCTCGTACTCGACGTGGGAGACGGAGATCGTAATGCCGCGCTCGCGCTCCTCGGGAGCCTTGTCGATGTTCTCGAACGCAGTGAAGTCAGCCTTGCAGCCCTCGGTCTCGGAGAGAACCTTGGTGATGGCGGCGGTCAGCGTGGTCTTGCCGTGGTCGACGTGACCAATGGTGCCGATGTTAACATGCGGCTTAGTGCGCTCAAACTTCTCTTTGGCCATAAAGCCCTCCTCTAAACAGGTCGTCCCCGGACGGGACTTTGCCTTTATACCATAGTGGCCTCTCAACATACTATTGAGAAGCCACCGTGTTACCTATGGTAGCGGTGACTGGATTCGAACCAGTGACGCCACGGGTATGAACCGTGTGCTCTAACCAACTGAGCTACACCGCCGGATGGAGCCTGCAACCAGACTTGAACTGGTGACCTCTTCGTTACCAACGAAGTGCTCTACCGACTGAGCTATACAGGCACTTGACGGGTGGGAGCTATAGGATTCGAACCTATGTAGGCAGAGCCAACGGGTTTACAGCCCGTCCCCATTAACCACTCGGGCAAACTCCCAATCGTTCAAGTATCCGCAGGTCCTTTGGTCTTTTGGACCGCCGCCCCCGCGAACGAAAAAGATAATACGATGCAACCTTGGGGGCTGTCAACGAAAACCTCTAGATACACGGTGCCGGGCGTATCTATATACCTTTGACCTGCTGTTTTGCCGGGTTTGGATATGAAGGACGCTGAATTTGCATGTAGCGGTGACATTTCCCGAGGGAACACTTTGGCGTAGTGGAGTGAGCCTGCAGAATATTGCTTCGATAACGACTCATTTGCACCTATATATAGGTCGGGATCGGGTTTCCCTGGCTCGACCGAGCGTGGATTTTCTCCCGTTTGAAATCGAGCGTGGATAATCTCCCACTTTTGGCCTGACTTCGAGCCCAAAGTGGGAGATTATCCACGCTCATTCACTAAGCCAGAGTGCTATAAAGCCGCAATCACTCGGGCCAGGACAATGTTGAGCCATAGAGCGGCTCCCCCTTTGTGCGGGGGTAGCGGCTCAAGTAGCACGATGAAAGAAGGTCGAAGAAATACGTTATAGCGTATTTCGAGTAAACGCCGAGTCGATCAATTCCGTTCCCCGCGTTGCCGAGTCGATAGACGCGATCGAAAGATCTCACATTCTCATCACTGCTAAACGCAGTGATGAGAATCTTCCTGCCCGAACGGCAATCAAGATACTCACGCGCCTGCGATGCAAATAGCCCGGAAACCGATACGAGTATTATCAAAGACTGAGAAGCATCCTCGACATTCTTCAATTCCGCGACATTTGCCCCGGCAACTATGCGAACTATTTTGCCTGTATAGAATAGTTCCTGTTGAAACCGTACGAGGTTGGCACTCACATTATTAGTACACCAGATTTCAACGTTTTTGTGCCTCCCTATTTCATCGGCAAGTTGCTTAATAACGACATCTGAAACGCCGCTTTCAACCTCTGCAAACATTTCGATCATGCGCACATCGAGCTCTGCTCTGTACTCCTCATAGCCGAATTCCTCCTCTCGGTGGCTTAAGTCGCTAGGAAAGACTGATTGAGTAAATGACTCTTTCAAATCTCTGAGAGACTGATAACCCAACCGATTGCAGAAACGTCGAACGGCAGAGCGCGTAACGAAAGCGTCGCGAGTTATCGCGACAACATTGATTTCGCTCGAGCGCCTAAGGTGAGCAATGAGATATTGGGCAATGGCAGCGTCGTTAGATCCACACTCGCTGTTGATGATGGAGCTAATGCGATTGAGCACATCAAAGCCATTGATATTCACCTGATCCCTCTTTCCATTCTCCTCAAAATCATGATTCATTTATTGAATCAATCAGCTTCGGTCGTTCTCCTATGATTCAAAACAGTTGACGTCATCTTAATCGTAATTCCGCCACACGTATCCACCGTGTTGAATGATGGAAAGGGGATTCATGGGCAACGTGAACAACATGCCGTTTCTCTGGGGTTCCGCCACGGCGTCTTATCAGTGCGAGGGTGCCTGGAACGAAGACGGCAAAGGCCTTGGCGAGTGGGATTTCTTTAGCCACACAAGCAATAAGAACATCAACCATGTTGACGGTGATGTATCTTGCGACTTCTACCATCGCTATGAAGAAGATATCCGCATGATGAAAGAAGGCGGACAAAACACCTATCGCTTCTCTCTTTCATGGAGTCGAATCATCCCCACGGGTATCGGCGAAGTGAATGAAGAGGGTATCGATTTTTATAATCGGGTCATTGATTGCTGCCTCGAAAATGGCATAGAGCCCAACGTTACGCTGTTCCATTACGATCTGCCATTCACGCTTGCTTGCAAAGGCGGATGGCTGAACAACGACATGGCAGAGTGGTTCTGCAAATACGCCAAGATTTGCTTTGAGCGCTTTGGAGACCGCGTCAAAATCTGGGCTACCGTTAACGAGCCGCATTTCTACAGCTACTGCGTAAACATGTTGGGCAACTATCCCCCCAATCGATCGCTCGACGTTCAGTCGTACATGCAGTTTCAGTACAACCTGATGCGCGCAAGCGCACTCGCAGTCCGAACATATCGTCAAATGGGCTACGACGGCATCATCGGCGCCGTCCACGATGGCGGCGTTGTCGAACTCGACCCGGCAACCGAGCACCCTGATGACGTATTTCGATACGCAGACTTTTTCGCCAATCGCATGATTCTGGCACCAGCGCTTCAGGGTCAACTGCCGCCAGAAATGGACGAAATCCTTGAAAAACTTGGCGTCTCGCTCTATCGATCCCCAAATGACGTAGAAGAATTCAGAGACGGTAAAGTCGATTTTATTGGACTCAACGTGTATTGCCGAGAGTATGTAACCGACTGGCACGGTGGAGAGCTTGCCGTTTCGGCGAACAATAAGGGCGGTTCGAGCAAAAAGGTCGAAGGAAAATGCATTGCGCCCTTGTTTGAAAGCGCCCGCGACAGCAATGTTCCCCGCAATAAATGGGGCCGCGAAATACTCCCAGGTTGCATGTATTCAACCATCATGGATGTCCACGAGCGCTATGACGCGCCCCGCATCTTTATTACGGAAAACGGACATGGCGCCTATGAGCAACCAGACGCAGACGGAATGATCCACGATGATGACCGCATCGAGCTTCTGGGCCAGTTCATCGAGCACATGATGAGGGCCAAGCGCGACGGCGCGCGCGTTGAGGGCTACTACCTCTGGTCGACGATGGATCTGTATAGCTGGATCAACGGCTACGAAAAACGATACGGACTTGTCCATATCGACTTCGAGAACAATCTGGAACGCACCCCCAAAAAGAGCTGGTATTGGTACCGAGACCTTATCTCGAAGTATCAGGAGCAGGAAGGTTAGGAGAAAGAGATGAAATATCAGGCAATGTCCGAAACAGTCCTAAAGGCTGTTGGCGGCAAAGAGAACATTACATCGGTAACTCATTGTGCGACGCGCCTTCGCATCGACGCACGAGACACCTCGATCATCGATCTCCAGCTCGCCAAATCGGCCGATCAGGCGCTCGGGGCAGTAGTCAGCGGTGGCCAGCTTCAGGTGATCATCGGCCCCAACGTCACCGAGGCTTACAACGACTTCCTCGACTTCGCGGGAATCGAAGTCGGCGGTGGCACGGTTGCCGACGATGCCCAAACCGCCAAAGACCTTGCAGAAGGCATTAAAAGCGGTAACACCGCCATGGGCTTGATTGAGAAATTCGGGAACGTCTCTGCACAGGTATTCATGCCCATCGTCCCGGCGCTCATCGTTGGCGGACTCATTCTTTCGATCAAGAATCTCCTGGTCAATTATTGCGGATTGAGCACCGATAGCGGAACCGCCCAGGTCCTGTTGGCGATCTTTAGCGCTTCGTTTAGCTTCTTGCCCGTTTATCTTGGTTATCAGCTCGCAGCCGTCATGAAGATGCAGCCCATCATGGGCGCATTGCTGGGCGCGATCATGATCAGCTCGTCCATTAGCGGTGCTGAGGGTCTCGACTTTCTTGGCATCCCCATCCCGACGAATGACTACTCGAGCACGGTGGTGCCAATCGTACTGGGCGTCGTGTTCATGTACTTCGTCGATCGCGGTCTTCAGAAAATAATCCCCGACGTTACCAAACTGTTCTTGAAGCCGCTGCTCACCATGATCATCGTCGTGCCTGTCGAGCTGATTATCCTTGGCCCCGCCGGCAGCATGATGGGCTACGCGCTGAGCGATGCCGTCACGTGGCTTATGGACAACGTGGCATTTATCGCTACTCCGATCCTGGCAGCCCTTAACCCCTATTTCGTCATGCTCGGTCTCGATAAGGCTTACATCGCAATCGAAGTTACGAGCCTGGCGCAGCTCGGTTGGGCACCCATTATCTTTGGATTCATCTCGAACCTCTGCATTGGCGGCACGAGCCTCGCCCTGGCAACTGCCATGAAGGGAAACAAAGAGAAGAGGGGTATGGTCACCACGGTTGCCGTCACCGCACTCTGTGGCGTAACCGAGCCCGCGTTCTACGGTTGCCTCATCGAGCGTCCCCGCCTGCTTGTCGGCACGGCAATCGGCGCGCTCTGCGCTGGACTCCCTGCAGGCATCTTTGTTCTGAAAGAGTATGTTGCGGGAGCATGCCCCGGCCTTCTTTCGGCACTCATCTTTATCGCTCCCGATGGGTCCATGGGCAACTTCGTGCTGGCATGCGTTGTCGCCATCATCGCCATCGTCGTCTCCTTCATCGCTGCACGCGTGATCATCAAGAAGAACCCCAGCTATATTGAGTAGATGCCCGCTGTTTGCATTGGGGACATCCTCGGCAGACCATTAGCAAGAACCCAAGAAGTTCCTTAGGAGCTCGATTAATCCATTCGGATTCCTGAGGCACAAACGACCCCGATTCCACAATGAAATCGGGGCCGTTGTTTCTAAAGCCGTCGATAGACAATCGGCGTTTACCTTAGCTCCCTATCCAAATTAATTATCCACGCTCGTTCTCCGGTCGGGAGATTTTCTTCGTTCGCGTGTCCAGAAATCCACGCTCGAACAGGACCCCATGTCCGCACCCGCCCTTGTCTCGATCTGTAACAGCAAGAGGCCTATTCCGCTTCTACATGTTACAGATCAAGATATTCCTAAAACACCCTAAGTTTCATCTCAATCTGTAACAGTTAGATGCCAAATATCGGTCTTGTTGTTACAGATTTAGACAAACTAGAGGACGAGACAAACCAAAAACGGGATGGGCGCCAACCCGATGGCACACCACCTACAAAGAAACGGGCCCTGTCCCACAGGGGAACAGAGCCCGAAACTTTCATGGAGCCAGTGACAGGAATCGAACCTGCAACCCACTGATTACAAATCAGTTGCGCTACCGTTGCGCCACACTGGCACACTTGGCGCTTTCGCGCGAAGCCTGTTAAGGATAAAGGAATTGAAGACGGGGCGCAACAGGCCCTTCGACCGACCACATCTCAAAACTATTCGCCAGAACGAATAGTTTTATCCGTTCGCCAAAACCAAAAACTATTCGTTTTGGCGACGGCAACCCACAGTCCATTGATTACAAATCAACGGGCCGGCCAATTGGGAAACGGGTCTCTATGGATAATCCCCTACCGTCCGCGCAGGGCCTTAAGCTTGGCCAGGGCATCGGGACTCAGGCGGCTGCCCAGAGTCATCTTGATCTGCGGGGCCTCCTCGGCCTCGTGAACGTCGTTATCAATCTGTTTGATCTCGTCCACCAGCATACGGCTCGAGATGCGCGTGACGCCCTTCCCCATGACGACAGCCTGGATCGTGCCGTCACTCGATACCACGGAGCACGCGCGGCCTTCCTCGCGTGCCTCGATGCAGAGCTTCTGCACCACGGTATCGGCAGAGACGCCCGTCGGCGAGAACTCGATGCGCACGCCGCGGGCCGGTAGGTTGGGGCGCTCGTTGGAGATGTTGCCCGCGCCGTCGAACACGATCACGGCCTCGTAACGGCCCTGGGCAAACGCCGCGACATCGTTGATAAGCGCAGTACGAGCCATATCGTGGACGTCGCTGGAATATGGATCGTCGGAATGGTCGTAGACGAGCTTTTCGTAGCGCGGCGTGCAGTGAATCACGTTGTAGCCGTCGACCACCAGCAGCTCGGGCTTATTGGAGTGCACCGTCGAGACCGGATCGGCGATGGCCTGCGCAAACGCATTGCCGCCCACACCATAGGTCGCGGCCGAAACGATCGGCTTGGCCGAGCCCTCGCCAAAGCGCTTGGCCTTGGACTTGGCGCGGTTCTTCTTGGACATGCGCTACTCCTCCCCCATGAGCTCGCCGGCATTGCGGCGCAACCACTCAAAGCACAGCGCAGTGGTCGCCTGGGCAACATTGAGACTCTCGGTCATGCCGCGCTGGGGAAGCTTGGTCAAAAAGTCGCATTTCTCAAGCACCAGGCGCGAGATGCCGTCGCCCTCGGAGCCCATGACGAGCGCAACGCGGCCCTCGAAGGGAGCATCCCAGCAGCTGCCCTCGGCGTGCTCGGAAGCACCGCCCACCCAAAAGCCGGCGGCCTTGAGGTCGTCGAGCGCTCGAGCGATGTTGGGAACCTGTGCGATGGGCAGATGCATAACGGCGCCGGCAGAGGTCTTGTAGCTGCCGACGGTCACACCGGCGGCGCGCTTGTTGGCAATGATGACGCCCGCCGCGCCCACGACCTCGGCAGAGCGCACGATGGCGCCAAAGTTACCGTCGTCGGTCACGTGGTCGAGCACGACGACAAGAGCCGGACCCTCGCCCGCGCGGTCGAGGATATCGGCAACATCGGCATAGGGGAAGTTGCCCACCTCGAGCGCAATGCCCTGGTGAGCGCCATGGCTCGACAGCGCATCGAGCTGCGCGCGCGGCACATACTTAATGCGGACACCCGCGGCGTTGAGATCGTCGACCAGGCGCGACAAGGCAGCATCGCGCTCCCCGCCCTCGGCGATGAGCGCGCACTTGACGGGAAAGCCGGTGCGCAGGGCCTCGGCGGCAGCACGGCGACCTTCGATAAACTCGCCCTTGGGGACCTGAATGTTGTCGCGGTTGCGATTTCGCTGCGGACGCGCAGCCTGGGCTTGGGAGCGCTCGCGCTGGCCCTTGGAAGCGGCAGCGCGGTCATTGCGGCGAATCGGGCGCGAGCCAGAAGCAGCCTGTTTGCCACCACGAGGCGCACGCTTGCGATTGTCGGCCATAAAGCGACCTCCTAAATACGACTATCAAACGAAACAAATAGACCGACCGCCCGAGGTGCGGCAGATTGCCTTGAAAGAGGAGGGCATAGACCTTGAGGTCATGCCCGACGATTGAAGGCCGAGGTGCCGTGCCTGGGAAAGCCGCCTAGGTCAGTTTCACTATAGGTGCAAAGCCCTTCATTAGCTTTTTGGTCTGGCCGGTCTTTTCGAATTGAACCTCGATCATGTCTCCGGCGACCGAGATCACGGTACCGGTGCCAAAGGTCTTGTGGCTCACGGTATCGCCCGCGGCAAAGTCCTGCGACGCGCTGGCGCGATCGACCTTGCGCTCCACCGTCGGCGACACCTTGGACGACGGCTTTTTAGCTCGCGGCGCGCCCGAACCAAAGGTCGAGGCAACACGGCCGGCGTCGGGCGAAACCCCGCGATGGCGCTCGGTGCCATAGGTGCTGCCACCAAAGAAATCGTCGAAGCTCGATCCGCCGCGCGAACCGGAGCCGCCGGTCGAGCGCGTATGCGAACCGAACACCTTGCCGCCATACATATCCGAGCCCATGCCCGAGCCAAAGGTGCCGTGACGGTCGCCACGCTTCTCCCAGCCCGTGCCCTCAAAACCGGCAGAACCGATACCGCTAAACTCGATATCCTCAAACGGAATCTCGTTGAGGAAGCGCGAGCGCGGGTTGGCAGAGGTCGAGCCGTAGGTGCGACGCGTGGCCGCATAGGTCAGGAACAGGCGCTTACGGGCACGCGTGATGGCAACGTAGGCCAGGCGACGCTCCTCCTCGAGCTTGCCCGGGTCATCGCTGCCGCCAAAGTCGTGCACGTGCGGGAAGATACCCTCCTCCATGCCGGCCACGAACACCGCCGGGAACTCCAGGCCCTTGGCGGAGTGGATGGTCATCATGGTAATGGCATGCGTCTCGCCGGCCAGGGAATCCAAGTCGGAGCGCAGGGCCAGCCACTCCATGAGAGCCGGCAGTGCCTTACAGGTGAGCGGACCGTATGCACGGCGCCCGCCGGTAGCTCTGTTGGCACGGCATACGCGTTGCCCGCGATGGCGGCGGCCAGGGCATCCTGCGGCGAGAGCGCCGGGGCGGCTAGGCTATCGAGCGGATTGGAGCCCGCGGCGTCACGAGCGCCGACAAGTGCCTCAAACGAGGATGCCGGAGCGGACGACCCCGGCTCGGACGCGGGCGCGCTCACCACGACGGACTCGGACTCGGCGACGGACGGCACGTCGGCAACACCGGCCGCGCGCAGCTCTTCTAGACTCTCGAGCGTACCCTCGATATCCTCGTGCGTCTCCTCAAATTCGGCGGCGACGCCCAGGAATTCCTGGATGTTCTCGGCGCGGCTCTCGGACTCCATGGTGCCCTCGGCGCGAAACGCCTGCAGCAGGCCCGTCTTATCGACAATCATCTCGACGACGTCCTTGAGCTCGCCGTCCATGCGGCGGCCCTCGCGCACCAGCGCCACAAAACTCGACAGGCCGTTGCGCACCTTGGCACTAAACATGCCCGTCTCGGCTGTTGCGATCTCGCAGGCCTGGAAGAACGAGCAGCGGTTGTCGCGCGCCAGCTGCTCGATCTTTTGGATCGAGGTGGAGCCGATGCCGCGGCGCGGCGTGTTGATGACGCGCTTGACGCTCATCTCGTCGGCCGGGTTCACGATCATCTTGAGGTAGGCCATGACATCGCGGATCTCGGCGCGGTCGAAGAATCGCGTGCCGCCCACGATCTTGTAGGGCACGCCCGCGCGCAGGAACATATCTTCGAGAATACGCGACTGGGCGTTGGTGCGATAGAACACGGCGATGTCGTCGTAGCTCGTGCCCTTGGAGTGCAGCTTCTCGATCTCACCGGCAATCCAGCGGCCCTCGTCGCGCTCGTCGCTCGCCTGGAAGGCCTGAATCTTCTCGCCATCGCCTTCGGCCGTAAACAGGCGCTTGTCCTTGCGCTGCGAGTTGTGGCGCACCACGGCGTTGGCGGCGCTCAGGATATGACCCGTGGAGCGGTAGTTCTGCTCCAGCTTGACGGTCTTGCAGTTTTTAAAGTCCTTCTCAAAGTCCAGGATATTGGTGATGTCGGCGCCACGCCAGCTATAAATGGACTGGTCGTCGTCGCCCACGACCATAAGGTTTTGGTACTTGGCGGCCAACAGGTTGGCGATCTCGTATTGGACGTGGTTGGTGTCCTGATACTCGTCGACGCTAATGTAGCGGAAGCGCTCCTGGTACTTATCGAGCACCTCGGGGCGGGTGCGCAGCAGCTCGAGAGCGCGCACGAGCAGGTCGTCAAAGTCCATCGCGTTGGCGGCGCGCAGGCGGCGCTCCAGCTCCAGGTAGACCTGCGCGGCCTTTTTGTCGTTGGGGCTATCGGCGCTCTTGAGCATGTCCTCGGGCCCAATCATGGCGTTTTTGGCCGAGCTGATCTTGCTGCGGATCATGTTGATGGGGAACTGCTTTTGCTCAATGCCGAGCGCCTGCATAATGTCACGCACCATGCGCTTTGAGTCATCGTCGTCATAGATGGTGAACTGACCGGTGTAGCCCAGCAGGTCGGCGTCCTCGCGCAGCATGCGCACGCACATGGCGTGGAAGGTGCACACCCACATGCCGCGGGTGCCACTGGGGATGAGTGCTGCCAGACGCTCGCGCATCTCGGCCGCGGCCTTGTTGGTAAACGTGATGGCCAGGACCTGCCAGGGCCTAACGCCCAGGTCGCCAAGCATATGTGCGATGCGGAAGGTCAGGACGCGGGTCTTGCCCGAGCCGGCGCCGGCAAGGACCAGCAGCGGGCCCTCGGTGGTCAGGACCGCCTCGCGCTGGGCGGGATTAAGGCTGTCGATGTCGACGAACGGCTTGGCGGGCTTGGGCGCCGGAGCCGGGGCGTCGTAGATGTCGAGCGGAACGAGCTCGGGTTCCGGCGCGGCGGGGACGGTGTATGCATCGAGCGGCACGGGCTCCGGCGCGGGCGGCACGGGTACCGCAGCGTTCTTTTCCCAGGGCAAGGGCTGGGTCATGGGCGACTCCTCATCTGACAGACGGCGCGCCTGCGGGCAGCGCCATAGTTTGAGCCGTACCAGTATACCGAGCCGCGCGGACACCGACGCAAATCACACCACGACTCCGTGCGCCACCGTCAAGCCCGCCCCATCGCCCAAAAAAGAGGACGGCATAGACCTTTTGGTCATGCCGTCCTCTTTGAATGACAAGTTGTCGCTCTGGCCGCCGCGCAGCGTCAACCAAGTTACAGGCCGAGCATAGGCTCCAGAACGAAGAAGTACGCGAGCACTACGATGCCCAGGATGATGCGGTAGACGCCGAAGCACTTGAAGTCGTGACGGCGGACGAAGCCCATGAGCCACTTGATGGCGATGAGCGAAACCACAAAGGCCACAACGCAGCCCACGCCCAAGATGGCGATCTCGTTGGTGCCGAACGTGCCGCCCTTGATGAAGTACTTGACCAGCTTGAGCGCACTCGCGCCAAACATAACAGGAATAGCCAGGAAGAATGTGAACTTAGACGCCACCGAGCGCGTGCAGCCCAAAAGCAGGCCGCCGATGATGGTAGAACCGGAGCGAGACGTACCAGGCACCAGCGAAAGCACCTGGAAGCAGCCGATACCCAGCGCAGTCTTCCAGCTGAGGTCCTCGAGCGTGGCGATGGAACCAAAGTCCAGATTCTCGTCATCGTCCTCATCCTCAGCGGTAGCCGTGGGGGGCGCCGCAAAGTGCGCACCGGCGGGACGTCCACCCGACACCACAGCACGCGAACCAAACGAACCGGCAACGGCCATTTCCTCGCGCTTGCTCGCGCGCCAGTTCTCGATCACGATAAACAGCACGCCGTACACAATGAGCGCCAGCGCCACGACGGGAGCGTTGTAGAAATGCTCCTCCATCCAGTCGTTGAGCGGCAGGCCGATCGCCGCCGCAGGAATGCAACCGAGCACAATCTTGCCCCACAGCACCCAGGTGTCGCGACGGCCCTCCTTGCCCTTACTGGGCGAGAACGGGTTGAGCTCGTGGAAAAACAGCACGCAGACGGCCAGAATGGCGCCGAGCTGAATCACGACCAGGAACATATTCCAGAACGTCTCGCTCACGTTCATCTTGACGAACTCGTCCACCAAGATCATGTGGCCCGTCGACGAAACGGGCAGCCATTCGGTGATGCCCTCGACCAGGCCCATGAAGGCAGATTTTAGAAGCTCGATAATATCCAAAGGGACCCCCTCGTTAGACACCCGCCGGTAGATGTTCTGCGGACGATGCGGGCGATGTCCCATTATCAACCGTTGGCGGTGCGACCGCGCCTACCCTTACCAAAAAACTCGCCCGTTCACAGAATTGCGAGCAGTTAAACCGAAATCCTTGGGTATAACTGCAACAAGATAAAGTGTCCGGCGGTCAACGCACCCGCGCCCGCCCGACGCACGAGCCCCGCGCCCGTGCGATAGACCAAGGAGGAAACCATGAACGAGGGTTACACCAAGGTATTTGTTTCACTCGACGGTACTGAGCAGCAGGATTTTGTGCTCGCACGCGCCATCAAGGTCGCCGCGAACAACGGCGCCAAGCTGATTATCGGCCACGTTATCGATTCCACGGCGCTCGAGAGCGCCGGCTCCTATCCGGTCGATTTGGTCAACGGTCTGGAGGAGGCCTTTAAGAACTCCATCGAAAAGCAGCTCGAAGAGGCCAAGGCCAATCCCGATATTCCCGAGGTCGAGGTCATGATACGTGCCGGTCGTATTCGCGAGACGCTCAAAGACGAGATGCTCGACGTGGTCAAGCCCGACCTGGTGCTCTGCGGCGCTCGCGGCCTGTCCTCGATCAAGTATGCGCTTCTGGGTTCGATTTCGACGTTCCTGCTGCGCAATACCGACTGCGACATTTTGGTCGTAAAGTAGCGTTGCTCCCACCGGCCGCGGGGCCTGCGGGGTTTCCACGGGCACGTCCTCGCCGCGTTGCGGCTGCGGGATGTGCCCTTAGGAAACCCCTCCCGGCCTCGCGGCCTTCGCAGCCTTACTTCAGCGAGTTGGCTGATAAAAGATGGCGTGCCGCCCCGTTTGGGGCGGCACGTTTTGTTTGGGCTGCACGTTTTTGTTTTGGGAGATCCATTTGAGCCTCATAGTTATGTTCACGTTCGGGAACATAACGCCAGTTGCCTTAGCTAAGTTCACGTTCGGGAACATAGCCGTCCGCAGCGCAAGACGGCCCGGCTACTCAAAGTATTGGAACTTGTTCGTCGAGAAGGCGAACGTTACGACAAAGCCTTCGCCGGAGTCGGATGCCGCCGTGACGTCGATGCCCATCTTGGAGCATAGGCGCGCCACCAGGTAGAGGCCGATGCCCGTTGCGCGCTTGGTGGTGCGGCCGTTGTCGCCGGTAAAGCCCTTCTCGAACACGCGCGGCAGGTCTGCCGCACACACGCCGCAGCCGTTGTCCGCAACGGTGAGCTCGATGCGCTCGCTCGCCAGGCCCTCGTCCAGTAACGCGCCCGAAAACACGATCTTCGCGCCGTCCTCGCGCGCATATTTAATGCTGTTCTGAATGAGCTGGCCCAGGATAAACTCGAGCCATTTTTCGTCGGTAAAGACCTCGAAGTCGAGGTTCTCGCACACCGGAGCCACGTGCGCCGCAATGAGCTCGCGCGCGTTGGCCTTAATCGCACCCGTCACCAAGGTCTTAAGGTCCCAGCGGCGAATCAGGTAGTCGCGCTCCACGACTTCCGAGCGCGCGTAGTACAGCGCCTGGTCGATATAGCGTTCCACGCGAGCCAACTCGCGACCCAGGTCATCGACACGTGTTGGGTCATCTGCGCCGCCGTCGAGGTTTTCCAGAATCAGGTGAGCCGCCGCCAGGGGCAGCTTGGCCTCGTGGACCCAGCTCTCGATATAGTCGCGATAGTCTTCGGTCTGACGCCGGCCCTCGGCAACCTCGTCGCAGGCGGCTTTGCCCACCCGGCACAGGACCTCGTACTCGAGCTCGCCCTCGGCATAGGTTGGGCATTGCACCATCTCCTGCACCCATGCGGGACTCTCGAGCTCCTCTGCCGCGCGCTCCAACTGACGCAGAAAACGGCGACGGCGAGCGTACTCGATCACGATGCCGAGCATACCGAAGATAAAGGACACGCCAACCGCCACGACCACGATAGAAACGGGTGCGCCGGCGACCGTCAGCACAAAGCAGCTCAGCAGCACGCCGCACGTCCACACGGCGACGGGAAGCAGTGCATCTTTAAAGAACTTGCCAAACGACATAGCCGGCCCCTAGACCGAATAGCCTTGGCCGCGATGCGTCGTCAAATACCCCTTGATGCCGATTTTTTCGAGCGTGGTGCGCAGGCGGTTGATGTTGACGGTGAGCGTATTGTCGTCCACGAAGGCGTCGGAGTCCCACAGGTCCTGCATGATGGCCGAGCGCGAGACGATCTTGCCCGCGCGGCTCAGGAGCAGCGAGAGAATGCGCAGCTCATTTTTGGTGAGCTCGGTGCTGTCGCCGGTCGCCGTGTTGGTGACCATAGAGCGGGCGAGGTCGAGCTCCAGCCCCTTGTGGACGAGCGTGCTGCGCTCGCCTGACGCCGCGGTGCGACGCAGCAGTGCGTTGATGCGCGCCACGAGCACGCGCGCGCTATAGGGCTTGGGAACAAAGTCGTCCGCGCCGAGCGTCATGGCCATGACCTCGTCGATCTCGGTCGTGCGCGAGGTGAGGACGATGATGGGGACCTCGGATTCGCGGCGAACCTCGTGGCAGATATGCTGGCCGTCCTTGACGGGAAGCGTGAGGTCGAGCAGCACCAGGTCGGGCGCGGCGGCGAGAATATCGCGCGAGACATGCTCGAACGATTCGCAGGCCTCGATTTCAAACCCGGCGCGGGCAAGGATGTCGACAAGCTCACGACGAATGGGCTCGTCGTCCTCAACGATATAGATTAGCGCCATGGATTCCGCTCCCCTCTTGGTTGTCTTGCCACCATTATGGCTGCGAAACTGCAGGTGCGCGCCACGCACGTCGCCAAGGTGACAGAACTGTTCGCGAGCGGGGGCGTTTTGTCCGCCTCGCACTCGCAGCGGTGGCGGGAACCAAAATGATTCTTTAATCCCCGTCCCAGAATAATCATTTAGCGGCGGGCGCGAAGCTTTTCGTAGCCGTCGGCAAAGAAGGCGACCGTCGCGGCATCAGACTCGGCGGCGTCGGCGTCGGTGGCAGGCACCACGCCGTGCTCGTCGCTTACCAGGAACAAGGCGCCCTTGAGCTGTGCGGGAATGTCTACGCGCGTGACCGGGATGCCCTTGGTCTGGGCCAGCTGCTCTATGAGCGTCGCCGTGCCACACAGGCACTCGTCCGCCGGCGCCACAAAGGCCAGCTCGCCGTTGTTGACGGCAGCGAGCAGCTCGGGCGCCACGCCGGTTTCGTCGGCCTCGGAGCGGGCCTCGGCGGAGCGGGCACGCAGCGCCTTGGCCGAAGTATCGGCCAGCGGCTCGTACTCACCCACCGTCATGGCGGCATTGCCGTTAACGTCGATCACCAGCATGAGCACGCCGTCGTGCGCGGTGTAATCGCCCTCGGCAAGCGACCACTCAACGTGCTGCTTGGCCCAGCTGAGCATGTTATGGGCAAGCGGCTCGCCCTGCACCAAGCGCTCGGACAGCGCGCGAATGTGACGGTTGAGCATGGGCACCTTTTTGTTGGACATGCGCCAACGGCAGATAAGCGCGGGCTTGTCGAGCGTAAACTTCTCGACCGCCTCCTGATTGGCGCAAAAGTCCTCGTACGCACGCTGGTCCTCGGCATTGCCAAACAGCTCTGCATCATCAATCTGGGGCATGGTCATACCTTTCGTGTTAGTCATTCCGTCCTCTTATACCAAAAAGACGGCCCTCCAAACGGAGCGGCCGTCTTTTGCAGAGATAATTTTAGAAGCGAGGCGGTCCAAGGGACGAGATAACATCCCATCCTCCCCAGTCAACCTAACAGGTCGGCGAGGGTTGCCCAGGTGCCGCAGATTGCCGTGAAAGAGGAGCGACGCGTACTTGGGTACGCGGGCGACGAATGAGCGACAAGGTGCGGTGGTTGGGCAAGCCGCAGCGCCACCTCCCTACTTAATGGCGGAAGTGGCGCGCACCCGTGAAGACCATCGCAATACCATGCTCGTTGCAGGCCTGGATGCTCTCGTCGTCACGCTTGGAGCCGCCGGGCTGGATGATGCAGGTCACGCCGTGCGCGGCAAGCACGTCGACGTTGTCGCGGAACGGGAAGAACGCGTCGCTTGCGCAAGCAAAGCCGCCCTTCTCCACGCCCTCGCGCTCGCAGAAGTCCTCGGCACGCTCGCAGGCAAGCAGTGCAGAGTCAACGCGGTTAGGCTGACCCGGGCCCATGCCAATGCCGGCCTTGCCCTTGGAGACCAGGATAGCATTGGACTTGACGCCCTTGCAGACCTTCCAGGCAAACTCGAGCTCGGCCATTTCGGCATCGGTGGGCTTGCGGTCGGTGGGGAACGTAAAGGTCGCGGGATCCTCGGTCACGTGGTCGACTTCCTGCACCAGCATGCCGCCGTCGATGGAGCGCAGCTCCACTTGGGCACCGTGGTCCACGCCGCCGGTAGCCAGCACGCGCAGGTTGGGGCGCTTGGCCATGCGCTCGAGCGCCTCGGCGGTATAGCTCGGGGCGATGATGACCTCGACGAACTGCTTGTTCTCGTCGGCAAAATGCTCAACCAGCTCAAAGGGAACCTCGCGGTTGCAGGCGATGATGCCGCCGAAGGCGCTCTTGGGATCGCAGGCGAAAGCGCGGTCGTAGGCGGCCGTGATGTCCTCGGCAACGGCGGAACCGCAGGGGTTCTGATGCTTGAGGATCACGCAGGCCGGCTCGTCGAACTCGCGGACCAGGTTCCAGGCGGCATCGGCGTCCAGATAGTTGTTGTAGCTGAGCGGCTTGCCCTGGATCTGCTCGGAGCCCACAAGCGGGAACTGAGAGCTCGCGGTGTTCTCGCAGCCCTCGGCAAAGCGATAGACCGTGGCCTTCTGCTGCGGGTTCTCACCATAGCGCAGGTCGTCGACCTTCTCCAGCGAGATCTCGAGCTTGGCAGAGGTGTCCGCCACGTCGCTTGCCTGAGCGGCAAGCCAACGGGAGATAGCCGTGTCGTAGGCGGCGGTAGTCTGGTAGACCTTCACCTGCAGGCGGCGACGGGTGGAAAGCGTGGTGCAGCCACCGGTCTCGCGCATCTCGGCCAGGACGGCATCATAGTCGGCCGGGTCGGAGATGACGGTAACGCTCGCGGCGTTCTTGGCGGCAGAGCGCAGCATGGAGGGACCACCGATGTCGATGTGCTCGATGGCATCCGCAAAGGTGACCTCGGGGTTGGCGACGGTCTTCTCGAACTCGTACAGGTTGACGACGACCAGGTCGATCAGCTTAATGCCGTGCTGGGCGGCCTCCTGCATGTGCTGCTCGGAATCGCGGCGGGCCAGCAGCGCGCCGTGAACCTTGGGGTGTAGGGTCTTAACGCGGCCGTCCATCATCTCGGGATAGCCCGTGAACTCCTCGATGGGGGTTACGGGAACGCCCGCGTCCTCGATGGCACGAGCCGTGCCGCCCGTAGAGATGATCTCGACGCCAAAGTCATCAACCAGCGTCCGTGCGAAATCGACGACGCCCGTCTTATCGGTAACCGAGATCAACGCGCGTGCGATCTTCACATCAGATCCCATGCAGTCCTCCTGTCTGGTACGCCGCCGTGCTCTGTGAGTCGGTGATACGTCGATCTGCAGCGCTCGCGCAGCGGCATTGAAAATACTGATTCAATGTAGCGCATCGAGCGCATCGATGCACCCCGCAACGGGCGCATGTGCAGAAAAAGTTTGCGCGCGGAGGGGATGGGCGCAGCACCGGGCGCGGTGAGTTCATGGAACACAGGGGCACCATAATTAGATGCCAATGGCGTGGTAGAACTGTGCTCGATATGCATCCGCAAAAGAAAGAGGCACTATGGTCTCGCGGGTTCTCTACCGACCGTTTGACACCGAAGACTTCGACGCCATCGCGCTGATTCTGCAGCAGCTTTGGCATAACAATTCGGATAACGATGAGTACAACCGCCTTGAGGCCGCGTGCGACCTTGCCTACTGCCTTTCGTCGTCGACGTTTTCGCAGGTTGCGGTGATTGACGGTCAGGCGCGTGGCATTTCGCTCGCGCGTGCGGGACAGAGCTCCGGCGCCACCGTTAAGGAACATTGGATGGATACCGAACGCGCGCTGCTATCGCAGATGCGTGAGCTGGAGCCCGATGCCTGCGCCGAGTATCTCTCGTTTGTACGCGCAACCATCCGAACCAACAACCGTCTGCTCGAGAGCAGCCCGTTGCCGCACGACAACGAGGTCACGCTGCTTGCCGTGGATCGCGATGTCCATGGCCTGGGCGTTGGCACGGTTCTGCTCGATGCCGCAGTCTCGCACCTGTCCTCGCTTGGAGCGACGAGGGCGCACCTGTACACCGACTCCAACTGCTCGTGGAAGTTCTACGAGTTGCACGGCTTTAAGCGCACGGCCACGCACCGCGCCAACCGCGAAGAGCGCCGCCACGCCATGCCGCGCGAAAGCTTCCTCTACGAACTCGATCTAACAGCCTAGCCCAAGCAGCCACACCTAGTCATTTAAGAACGTCCCCAATGACTGATCCCCAACAACTAGTCATTTAAGTCTGTCCCTAATGAGTGGCCTAGGGGGTTTGTAGATAGCCGTGGTCAAAATACATCAAATATGAGTACTGTTACCTTTTTAGTAGCAGCGATTCGGGGCATTTTTGATGCTTATAGGCATGACGACCAGCTGCACGAGCTGACGTAACTCCCCAAATGTTCAATAAAATGAGCTCCTAACGAGAAGTACTCTCATTAGGAGCCCATTATTATGTGCAAACATATGTGACCAACGCAGCAACAGTACTCATATTTGGCATTTTTTGTCCACTGCCCCTTGCGCGAAGGTCCTCAGCGGAAAGTTTGACCCGTTTCGATGCACAAAAATGGGATGAATCTTCCCTGGCAACCGCCCAGAAAGATCCACCCCAAAGCAAGCGCTCGCTAGAACGTTCCGCCGCCGCCTCCGCCGACGCCGCCACCGCCGCCACCGGAAAAGCCGCCACCGCTGCCGCCGCTCGAGCTATCGGAACTCGAAGCCAGCTCGCGGATGGTCTCGTGATACACATCGTTGAACGAATCGAGCGGAGACTCGTTGCCGTAGTGATGGTAATACCACCAGTAGCAGGGGTAGTTGTCGTAGAAATCGTCGCTGTTGCGCAAATCCGCAGGCACGGCCTCGGCCAGCTGTCGCAGCACTTCTTTCGAAACGCCCAGGGCAACGCCCATCACCAGCAGCTTGTTCCACAAGATCAGGTCGCTGGGGACGGCCTCCTTCAGGCGCGTAAAGTCCTCGAGCCAATGCTTGAGCGCCTTGCAGCGAGCCGCCACCTCGGCGCCCTCCGGCGTGTAGCGACGGAAGGTGCAGCTCAGGACAAAGCCCACGATCGTGACGGGGATCGAGATCATAGCGGCGCCGACATTGGCATCCGCAAAGTCGGTATAGATCAGAGAGCCCAGAATGCCAAAGACGATGATGATGCCGAGAACCAAGCCGGCAACCAGGGCGATGGTGCCATCCGATGCGATAAACTCGCGCGCCTCCAGCTTGCCCTTAACCGTGCTCTGATAGTCCTCGAGCTTGTCGCCAACAGATGTGGTGCGCTCGCTAGCGTACTCCTCCAGCTCGCTAAACGTGCGCGAACGGACTCCGTCCTTATCGGGCTTAACGCCGGCGAAGAAGACCTTGAGCACATCGCGATCGATGCCGTCCTTCTTGGCAGCCTTCCAGGCCTCGTCGGTCACTGTGATGCGATACGTCTGCTCCTCTTTTTCGCGACGGAGCAGACCCTTCTTCTTGGTCTCGGTCGCTTCTTCCAGCTTGATCACGCGGTCGTCGGTAAGCTTCATAAGCGTGGCGATATATGCCTGATCGGGCACCTCGTTCCAGCTCATGAGGGCCGAAAGCACGGCGGGATGGTCGGCCGAAGGCACATCGCGGAAATATTCGTCCTGGAAAAGCGGCTTGGGCTTGCGGCGGCGCAGCTTGAGCACAACGATTGTGCCGGTAAAGGCCACCGCCGCGACAACACTTAGCACGGCAAGCGCATTGGCAATCATGCGAGCGTGAGCGCGGCGAGCGTTGGCCTCGTCGGCCCATTCCTTCTCTTCGCTCAGAATCGTCGACATGCGCTTTTCGCCCGAGACGGCAAGCTGCGGCACCCAGTCGCTGGGGAAGGCGATGCGTGCCTCGGCGAATTCGCCCTCATGCACGCAGGGAATGGTATAGGTGACCATGGGCTCGTCCGCATCGAGCGACACGTCGCCCGTCAGCGGGCCGTGGCCCCATGCGCGGAAGTTATCGCCCTTGACGGCAGCCGTCCCGGCAGCGGCATTTGCAAAGTAGACTTCCATCTCGACGTCATCGGAGTCCGCAGACCAGCCGTCACCCACGAACTTCCAGTAGAGCTCGGCGGTATCGGCCCAGTTCATAACCGCACCGGTCATGGTGTAGCTCACGTAGTAGATTGCGCTGTCGCCGCTCTCGTGAGGGCTGAACACCTTAATCTTTACGCCGTCGTCGGACTGTTCCACCGTGTAAACGCCGTCGTCGCCTTTATTTGCGCTGTCG
>URKH01000019.1 GCA_900548255.1 uncultured Collinsella sp.
CCACCATGCTCGACACGAACCAGATGCAGACGGTGAGCACCGCGGCGGCCGCGAACACAGCAAGCGAACGCTGGCGCTCGGAGACCGGGCCGGCCTCCATGCGGCGCACGCGCTCGGGCTCGCTCATGCCCGAGAACACCAATCCCACCGACACGATGACCGACGAGATGATCGCGTATGCACCAAAGTTGAAATACGACTCGAGCGTGGCAGCGGCAGTCGAGTCGACCTTGACCTGCTCGATCTCGACTTCCGCGCGCTTGGCGGCCGCGTGCTCAGCGGCCCTTGCGACGCCACCGTTGGAGGCAGCGGGTTCAAGCGCCGCCGCAGCGCCCGCGAGCGAGACCCACCGCGAGGCCTCGGCAGACGAGAGCGCCGCCGCCATGGTACCGGAGCCGTACGTCACATCGAGCTTGGGCAGCTCTTTCCCCGCACGGGCGGCCGCAACGAGGTCGTCCTCAAACCCCTCCGGGATAAAGAACACGCAATCGGCGCTGCCCTTGGCGCTGTTGCTCTTGGCGAGCGCATCCGCAAGGTCGTACGTGTCGTCGCCGACGCCCGTGACCAGGTCAAACCGTGAGCCCAGGTGCTTGGTAAGCGCCCGCGAAAGGTCGCTATTGTCGCGGTCGACCACGATCACGTTGGTGTCGTAGGGCCGGTACTCGGTAAGCTGCGACGAGTTCCAGCTCACCGAGGCAGCAATGAATACGCCCATGAGCGAGATGAACACCGTATAGATGAGCAGGTAGAACGGGTGCGCCAGCGCCATGCGAAGCGCGGTCTTAAAGGTGCTCATAGCGGCTCCTTCCAAAGATCAGCGTGGCGGCGGCAACGAACAGCAGCGCCATCAGGACCAGCGCGCCGGCGCGAACGGCAAAGGGGCCCAGGTCCTCAAAGAAATACAGGCGGTTGAACATGTCGCAGATAAGCTTGACGGGATTGAGCCAGCACTCGGCCGGGCAGGCGCGGGCGACGTCGTCGGCAAGTGCCATCGCCGGCTCGCCGTAGAGGCCGGCGAACAGGGCGCACGTGGTGGCAAAGCCCGTGAGGATGCCCGACTTGGATGCCTTGCCGCCCTTAACGGGAAGCGTGCCCACAAAAAGCCCCAGGCCCGTGGCGGCAAGCGCGGATGCAGCCCCGCCCAGCAGGCACAACCCCTCGCGCCCGCCAAAGTCGACGCCCACGACCAGGCGCACGTAGCCGATCGCAACCGCCATCGATGCAAAGGAAACCAGCCACGAGCCGACAAAAATGCCGGCCAGCGACGCCGTCTTGGAAAGACCGCCCACGCAGCGGCGCGCGCCGAGGCCGGACAGATTGGGCTGCAAATCGACGACGCTCAAGGCGGCAAACTCGGCAGACATCATCGCGACCAGGCCAAAAAGCGCGTAATAGTAGATGACCGTGCCATCGGGCGTGGCACGAGTCAGGCTCACGCGGCGGGTTCCGCCCTCGAGCGACAGGGCGCGCGCAACCGCCGCCGGATCGGCGAGCGCCGCCGGGTTGTCCTGGGCAATCTGGGACATGAGCTCGGCATTTTGCGTATACGAGCTTGCCACCGTTTCAAGGATGCTGCGGTCGGTAAGCACCGACGAGGCGCGCGAGCTGTCGTAACTCGATAGCAGCGTGAGCCTGGGCGTGCCCGCGGCATCAACCGTATAGATGCCCGCGACCTCGCCGGCCTTGAGCGCTTTGCGCGCGGCAGCCAAGTCTTCGTACTCGCTCACATCGAGCAGCTGGTCGTCGCCTGCCTTGGCAAGCGAAGCTGCCACATCCTTAAAGGTCGAGGCATCCCAGGCCTCGTCCGCCACGACGGCAACCGGCACCGGGTCGACCGTGCCGTCGGAGCTGAGGCTCGCAAACATAAACATGAACATCGTGGAAAGCGCGATAGGAAAGAGAGCGCCCCAGACCCACGTGCTCGGCCGGCGCAGCAGCGTCTTGACCGTGGTGATGATGGTGTTGAACATGGCCGCCCCCTAGTCGCGCAGCTCGCGGCCGGTGATCTCGAGGAACACGTCGTTGAGGGTCGGCGGTTCGGAATAGATGCGGCCGAGCGGCACGTCATGCGAGCGCAGCGCATCGAGAATGTCCGTCAGGTTGTGCGGGCTCGCTTCGCACGAAAACGTGAGCTGTCCCGCCGTTGCCGAAAGGTCCAGAACGTGCGGCAGGCTTGCGACGGCACCGAGCGCCGCACTCGGAACCTCGCCGACCTCGATTACAATCTTCTCGCCCATCTGAATCATGCGCTTGAGCTCGTCGTTAGTGCCCTGCGCCAGCACGCGGCCGCCGTCCATGATCATAATGCGGCTGCAGATCTGCTCGACTTCCTCCATGTAATGGCTGGTATACACCACCGTGGCGCCCTCGTCGCGCAGGCGGCAGATGCCCTCCAGGATGGCGTTGCGGCTTTGCGGGTCGACCGCCACCGTGGGTTCGTCAAAAAAGATGAGCTCGGGCTTGTGCGCGATGCCGCAGGCAATGTTGAGACGACGCGTCAGGCCGCCCGAGAGCTTGCCGGGGCGGAACTTGGTAAAGTCGCCCAGGCCGACAAAGTCGATCGCCTCGTCCACCAGCGCGCGGCGGCGCTTGCGGTCGTTGACGTAGAGACTGCAGAAATAGTCGATGTTCTCGCGCACGGTGAGCTCGTCGAACACCGCCACCTGCTGCGGCACCACACCGATGCGGCGCTTGAGGTCGTAGCGGGCGGGCGTCATGCGCTCGCCGAACAGCTCGATGGTGCCCTTGTCGTAGGCGAGCAGCTGCAGGATGCAGTTGATGGACGTGGTCTTGCCCGAGCCGTTGGGGCCCAGCAGGCCAAAGATCTCGCCGGGGGCGATACTCAGGTTAAAGTGGTCGAGCGCAATAAGGTCGTCGTAGCGCTTAACGAGGTTTTCGACGTGGACGATGTCTGTCATGAGGCGGCCCTTCTGTTGCTTGCGGCCCGGTACGATTGCATCATCGCAGGAGCTGACGGCGCGCACCAGTGAGCTTTGTCACGAGTGCGGGGCGGTCGCGTAGCCTGCTGACGCGACCGCCCCGCTGCGTGGGAGGAATGTCACGGTTGCCCCGGGCGGCGCCTCCCCCGCGCGCGGCTTCGCGTACAATACCCGTATGAACAGGCTTTTCGACAAATCGATCGTGCTGGCGTGCTGCATTGCGGCCGCCACGGGCCTTGCTGTGGACGCTCGCCTGGTCGCGGCGTTTTGCCTTGGCGTTATTGCCACCTCGCTGGCCGAGCTCGCACAGAAGGAACGCACGAGCCGCACAAGCGAGGCCGCGAGCTACGCTTACATCATCGCGGCTGTCTTCGTGCCGCCGTTTGTGCCGTTTGCGCCCCTCGCCCTCTATGACATCGCGCGGCGCGTGCGCCGTGAACGCGTTTGGGTCGCGCTGGGCATTGGCGTCGCCTTTGTCTTTGCACTCGTCGCGGACCTTCGCGCCGACGCGCTTGCCGCTCGAACGCTCCTGCTGACCGCCATCCTTTCAGTCGCCGCCACCCTACTGTCACTGCGTACCGCCCAGTTGGAGCGCGAGCAGCAGCGCATGCGCCGCATCCGCGACGAGCTGCAGGAACGAGCCCTCGCGCTCGAAGCGCGCAACCGTGACCTTGCCGACCGCCAGGACTACGAAGTCGAGCTCGCGACACTCGCCGAACGCGCCCGCATCGCGCGCGAGATCCACGATAGCGTTGGCCACCAACTTACACGTGCCTCGCTGCAGACCGAGGCCCTGCGCGTCGTGCACGCCGACGAGCCCAGGGTTGCCGCCGATTTCGCCGACGTCAAGCACACCGTTGACGAGGCGCTCCAACTTGTGCGCGCCAGCGTCCACGCGCTCAATGACACTGCCGCCGACCTCTCCGTACAGCTCGAGTGCATCGTGGAAGGCGCGTGCTCAGATGGCGGCCCGCAGATTGAGCTTGAGGTTTTGGCCGAGCATGCGCCCGCCAACATCACCAACTGCTTTGCGGCGGTCCTGCGCGAGGCGCTCTCCAACACCATACGCCACGCCCGCGCGCAAAACGTTGTTGTGCGATGCTTGGAGCATCCATCGTTTTACCAGCTCATCGTTACCGACGATGGCACGGGCGGGACCCAGACGGGCGGTCGCGGCATCGCCGAGGGCATGGGGCTCGGCTCCATGCGCGAGCGCGTCGAGGCGCTTGGCGGCACCTTCACCGCCGGCCCGCGCGCCGGCGCCGGCGGCTGGCGTGTGTTTGCCACCGTTCCCAAACAGCAAGGAGATGAGGCCCGATGAGGCTCATAGTTGTCGACGACGACCGTTTGGTGGTCGATTCGCTCAAGATTATCCTGGGCGCACAGCCGCAGATCGAGGTGGTGGGTACCGGCGCCAATGGCGACGACGCGGTCGCGCTCTACGCCGAGCACGCGCCCGATATCGCGCTACTCGACATCCAGATGCCGGGGCGCGACGGCCTTTCGGCGGCACGCGAGATCCTCGAGCGCGACCCTGCGGCGCGCGTGGTGTTTCTGACAACATTCTCGGATGACGAGTACATTGTGTCGGCGCTCAAACTGGGCGCCCGCGGCTACCTGATCAAAACCGATGTCGCCGCCATTCCACCGGCACTGGCGCAGGTCATGGACGGCAAACGCGTGCTCGAGGGCAAGGCGATCGAGGACATCGATTTTGACGGGACAGGCGCCGATGCCAGCACGCCTCGCCGACCCGCCGCCTTTGCCAGCCTGACCGACCGTGAGTTCGAAGTCGCCGAGCTCATCGCCCGCGGCCTCGATAACAAGGAGATTGCCGCCGCCGCTTACATGGGCGAAGGCACCGTACGCAACCACATCAGCTCGATCCTTGCCAAAATGGGCCTACGCAACCGCACGCAGATCGCCATCGCCTACCTGCGAGGGTAATTGCCCAACAACCGACCACCCCGGCATAGCAAAATGGCTGCTATCGATTTAATGCCATTTCAAAACTATGCCGGTTTACTACGATGAATCGCCCACCTTCGACCACGGCAAATTGCACGCTTCCAAAACCGCAGGTAGAACGCTTGCGATATTTAGAAAAATGCAGTCATGGTCGGGAATGTCGAGTTCATCGTAGTAAACCGGCATAGTTTTGTTCGGGCGGCCCTGCGCGAGTGCCTCCGCAAGCCTTGCGAGACCAAAATGATCTGCTTTCTTCCGCCCGCGGAGATCGGCTGACGGCGCCCGCCACGAAATGGGCCCATCTACTACGTTTGACCCGATACCCCTGACCATAGCCGCGTTTCATGAAAAATCGCAGGCGTTCTACCTGCGGTTTTCATTTCACATTACTTGCCGTGGTCGAGGGCTGCCGCCTAAACATAGTAGATGGGCCCATTTCGTGGCAGACGGGTCACGCGGCAGCCCTCGCAAGGCAAAAATGATCCGTTTCCCTCTGTCCACGGGAGATCAAAGGCTGTTACTGATATGGTGCCATTTCAAAACTATGCCGGTTTACGGGGCTAAAGTCGGAGCCCTCATCCATACCCCCTATTTTTGAAAAACAGCAAGCAGTCTACCTGCGGTTTTATTATCTTGGTTTTCGATATGGTCGGAGGTTCGCTATCCAGTCCCGTAATCCGGCATAGTTTTGTTCGCAGCGGCACAACCGCGCGCTCACGCGCGGGGCCGGCGGGGCATTTTTGCCCCGCCGGCCCCTATTCCAGTTCTACCCCTGCGCTACTCCGGCTTGGTTTCTACTGTGGGAGTCTTGTCCGCTGCGACTGGGGTGCGGGCGGTGTCCATAGTCAGGCAGTGCTTGGGGCAGCTCTCGATGCACTCACCGCACACCACGCAGGCATACGGGTCGATCGACCACGTTCCACCCTTGCGATCGACTGCGAGCGCGCCCGCCGGACAGCGACGCGCACACATGCCGCAGCAGATGCACGCGTCCATGTCGTTGACGATATGCCCGCGCAAGCGCTCGGGTGCCGCGAGCTTCTCCTGCGGATAGCACACCGTTACCGGCTGCTTGACCATAGAGCCCAAGGCCGTCTTGGCAAATGTCAGCAAACTCATGCCGCGCCTACCTTTCCGTGCAGCTAATGCAGGGGTCGATGGTCAGGATAATCATGGGCACGTTGGCAAGGAGCACGCCCTGCAGCGCATGCGTCAGACCCGCCAGGTTCTGCGACGTCGGCGTGCGCACGCGGAAGCGGTCCAGGTTCTTGGTGCCGTTGCCGCGCACATAGTAGTACGCCTCGCCGCGCGGCTGCTCAATCACAACCTCGCCGCGTGCGCCGTCGGCCGGCGTAAGCTTGGTGCGCCCGCCGATCCCGTCGTGCGGAATCTTGCCCACAAGCTCCTTAATGATGTCCATGGCCTGCGTGACCTCGGCACAGCGCACCTGGCAGCGGGCATAGCAGTCGCCATCGGTAGCGACGATCGGCTCAAACGCGGCCAGATCTGCATAGGCGCCGTCGCTAAACATGCGCACGTCGTAGTCCACGCCCGAGGCGCGGCCGAACGGGCCGACCATCGACAGATCCAGCGCGTCCTTCTTGCTGATCGCGCCCACGCCATGCAGGCGCTCGCCGCAGCTGTCGTCGTCCAAAAACGTATGCACCAGGGCCTCGTAGTCGGGACGCATGGCATCGAGCGTCTGGACAATGCCCGCTAGCTCGGAGTCCTCAATGTCGTGCTTAAGGCCGCCGATCTCGTTAATCGAAAGGATCACGCGGCCACCGCAAGTGCTCTCGAAGATCTTGAGAATCTGCTCGCGCAGCGTCCACGAACGATAGAACAGCGCCTCGAAGCCAAAGGCATCGGCGAGCAGGCCCAGCCACAGCAGGTGCGAGTGAATGCGCGAAAGCTCGTGCAAAATGGTGCGGATATACTGCACGCGGCCGGGCACCTCGATGCCGAGCATGCGCTCGCAGGCGCTGGCATAGCCGCAGCTGTGGCCCACGGCGCAGATGCCGCAAATGCGCTCGGCGATGTAGCCAAACTGATGCATGTCGCGCTTTTCGGTGAGCTTCTCGAGCCCGCGGTGCACAAAGCCGATCTGCGGAATTGCCTCGATGACGCGGTCGTCCTCGATCACCAGGTCCAGATGAAGCGGCTCGGGCAGCACCGGGTGCTGCGGGCCAAACGGAATAACGGAGCGATGTGCCATGGACCTTACGCCTCCTTTTTCTGCTTGTCACGGGCGGCCTTGGCGGCAAGCGCCGCGCGGACCTTGGCCGCTTTCTCGGGATCCATGGCGGCGAGCTTTGCCTCCAGCTCGGCAGCCTTAAGTGCGGCCTTGGCAGCAGCTTCATCGTGCTGAGCATCGGAGCCGGTAGCCGCAGCGGACTGGGCGACGGCAGTGCCCGCAGCATCGCCGGCACCCGCAGCGCCCTCCCCCGCAGCAGCAGCGGCAGCGGCCTTCTCGGCTGCGGCCTTGCGCGCCTTGGCCTCGGCGGCGGCACGGACCTTCATGGCCTTCTCGCGCGCGGCCTTCACCTCGGGCGTGATGACGCTCATGGGTTCGGCAGTCGAAACCTGGTAGAAAAAACCCTTAAAGTCGATCTGCATGTCGGTGATGGCAAGACCAAACAGGTCGTGGGCCTCATTTTCAAACGGGAACACCGCGGGGTAATACGAGCTGATGGACGGAATCTCCTGGTACTGGTCGATGCCCTCGACCACCAGGTTCTCGATCGCATAGCTGCCGTCCTGCGCAATATGCTCCTGAGCAGCACGGACGTTGATAAACGTATAGACCAAGCGATACGAGCCGTCGTCGACGTTGCGCTCGGCATGCATTTGCACAAAGCGCGCGCCGACGCCCTTGAGCGCCTGGACATGCGGCAGGAGCTTGTCGATCCCGACGGTGATATAGATAGCCTTTTGCATTACTCGACCTCCTTTGCAGCGGCGGGCGCAGCAGGCTTCCCGGCAGGCGCGTCACCGGCACCGTCAGTCCCGGCCCCCGCAGCCACAAACCCGTCCTCGCCCAGCTCAACGCCACCATCCCAAGTAGCAGCGCCGCCCACGGTGAGCGGATCGCCGCCGGCGCGCATCACGGCCTCCTTCTGGTCCAAGATGCCGCACGCCTCCACAATGGCATCGATCACGGTCTCGGGGCGAATGGCGCACCCGGGCGCGTACACGTCCACGGGAATCGCGCGGCCCACGCCGCCGATCACGTTATAGGCATCGCGGAACACGCCGCCCGAACACGCGCAGATGCCGCACGCCACCACGCACTTGGGCTCGAGCATCTGGTTGTAGATCTGGCGCACGACGGGCAGGTTCTGGGCATTGACCGACCCCGTCACCAAAAAGATATCCGCATGCTTGGGGTTGCCGGTGTTGACCACGCCAAAGCGCTCCGCATCGAACAGCGGCGTGAGCGAGGCCAGCACCTCGATATCGCATCCGTTGCAGCTCGAGCCGTCGTAATGAATAACCCACGGCGAGCGCGACATTTTATGATCCATGGATGCCGCCTCCTAAATAAACACGTCGACGAGGATGGGCATAAGGTTGAGCAGGCCAAACACCAGCGCCACGCCCCAGCCGAGCTTAAAGCAGCTGCGCCAGGTGCTGCGCGCGAAGGTGTTGTCGATCAGCACCTCGACAAAGTACGTCGCGGCCATCACGACCAGGGCGACCACCCAGCTCACCGGGTTGTCCCAGACAAAGAACATGCCCACCCACATCAAAAACAGCACGGTCTCGCACCAGTGCATAAGGGTCATCTTGGCCAGCGTGCCGCCGCTCATCTCGGTGGCGACACCCTGGACAATCTCCTGATGCGCGTGATGCGAGTACGAAAGGTCAAACGGCGACTTGCGCAGCTTGATGGTAAGCACCGCGAGCAGCGCGAGGAAAATGGGCGCGCTGTACACGATGATGGGGGCCGACTGCCCCGTCACGGCGATGGAATCAAAGCTATCGGTGGCAAGATACAGGCCCACGCTCATCAACAGAACGGCGGGCTCGTAACTCATAACCTGCAGCAACTCACGATCGGCGCCAACCTGGGCAAACGGGCTTTGCGTCGAGGCGGACGCCAACACCACAAAAATCGCGGCGAGTGTCACCATAAAAGCGCACAGCAGCGTGTTGGAGCCCGACACAAAGATGCCGCCGCCCACCACGGTAAAGATGAGCGCGCACGCCATGTAGGTATCGTCCATGGTGTTTACGCTGGCGGGGGCCTTGCGCAGCAGCTTGGCAACGTCGTAGAAGGGCTGCAGCAAGCGCGGGCCCACGCGGCCCTGCATGCGAGCCGAAAGCTTACGGTCAAGACCGTCAATCAGGCCGCCCACAAGCGGCGCCAGCAAGGCAAACGCCACGGTACCAATAAATATGCCCACGACGCCCGAGCCTTCGAAATACTTTCCGCGCAGCACCGAGGGCGCACTCATGGCAAGCCGCTCGGGCCCAATCCACGCGCAGCACAGCAGCGCAAACAAGATAATGCTGCAGCACACGACGCTACCCGCGGGGCCAATACGCCTCTCGCCAAGGGCATCCTCCGAGTACCAATTGCGCTTTTCGGCCTTTACCTCGTGTCCCATCGAGCCGCGGAAATGACGGTAGTTCTCGGTTCCAACGCCCGAAAGGTACACGTTTACGTGCGGTTTGTTGCTCACGCGGAATGAAGTCAGCAGCACCACGGCGATAAACGCCACGATAACCACCATCAGATACATGGCATCCTTGCCAATAACGTACGGCACGCGGCCAAACACCATGGCCAAGTAAGGCGACACCAGACCGCTCGAGATAACCGGGAACGCCACGCAGCACAGAATCAGCAGCGCGGCGATGGTATTGAGGGCCATCCATTCGGTCTTATGGACATTGACCTCAACGTTTTGAGCCGTGGGGTCGACGCCCGAAAGCTTGGCAAGCCACTTGCCCCAGAAGAAGAACGTCGCGGCCGAGCCAAAGGCAAGCACCATGATCATGAGCACGTTGCCGGTCTGGGCAAACGCCACCAGGGCGCCCCACTTGGACACGAGCATGCCAAACGGAGCCACGAACATGCCCATAATGCCCAGCATCATCAGGCGCGTCAGGTGCGGCATGCGGCTGAACATGCCGTCCATGTCCTCGATATTGCGGCTGCCGATATGATGCTCGGCCGTGCCCACGCACAGGAACAGCAGCGACTTTGCCACCGTATGGAACAGGATCAGGAAGATCGCGGCCCACACGGCCTCGGGCGCGCCGACGCCTAGGCAGGCGCTGATAAGGCCCAAGTTGGAAATGGTGGAGTACGCGAGCACGCGTTTGGCGTTGCTCTGCGAGATGGCCATGAGGGCAGCGAGCAAAAACGTGATGGCACCCACACTCGTGACCATAAAGCCAGTCACGGGATAGATGGCATAGAGCGGGCTGAGCTTGACCATCAGGAACACGCCGGCTTTGACCATGGTTGACGAGTGCAGCAGGGCGCTCGTGGGCGTGGGGGCAACCATGGCACCCAATAGCCAAGTGTGGAACGGCATCTGCGCGGCCTTGGTGAGTGCGGCGAGCGACAGCAGAACGACCGGCATCACCAGCAGCGCGGATTGCGCGGTTCCGGCGCCGGAAAGCTCGATCATGCCCGAGATGGTCAGCGGCATGCCGTTAACGTGCAGGTACATGAGCCCGGCCAAAAACGCGATGCCGCCCAGCATGTTGAGGATGATCTGGGTGAAAGCGTTTTTTATGGCCTCGGGCGTGCGCGTGTAGCCAATCATGAGGAACGAGCACACGGTGGTGATTTCCCAGCCACAGAACAGCCACTCAAGGTTGTCGCTTGTCACGATGACGAACATGGCCGAGAGGAACAGGAACATAAGCGCCAGGAACTGCGGGCGTCGGTCAGGCGCCGTCTGCCCGCGCAGCGCTGCCTCGTGCTCGTCGTGGGCCTGGAAGTCCTTCATGTAGCCCAGGGCGTACACGCAGATAAGGCTGCCGACAATGCCGACGGCAAGCACCATGATCACGCTCATGTAGTCAAGGTAGAGTGGCGTTGCCGTGACGGCTTCGGTCGCGGGCAGCGTCATAGCTGCAAAGGTGAGCGAGCCCACCAGCTGCACCACGCCGAGCACCGTGGTGAGCGTGCTCTTATATTTACGCGCGTTGTACAGGATGACGGCGCACAGGATCACGTCGATGACGGAGCTGATGATCGAGAGCACATGCGAGGTGCCGGGGGCAACCTCGAAGCTCTGCGGGCCCGTGCCAAAAAACATGACGGCGACTACAACCGTCACCGCCATAATAATGCCGGAGCCTACAAGCCCTACCGCATCGCGGGCGCGGTCACCGCGCGCGAGCAGCATGCCCAGCGCCGGTACCAGCGGAAACAGGGTAAGGAAATACAGTAGCGTCATACCATCACTCCCCCATGCAAAAACGCTGCAATTGTTTAACGTTATAGCTCAGTTGAGGAGTAGCGGCGGCGGGTTTTCGGTCAACTGGGGAGTTTTAGGCGTACGGGGTAACGAGTCTGTCCGCTTTGGAGCAGAGAGGCGACGCTCCCCCTATCGCGGCGGCGGGCGCACGGGCCACTGCGCGCGGTTTATTAACCACTTTGGAGGATGTTCCAGTAGGCTCACGACGGTCCAAAAAGTTGGCGCGGCAAGAAAAATGCGCCCCTGTGGGCGCACCATCCCGTTCGCTATTCCGCCTTTTTAACGCGCGGCTTGCGACCGCGCGGCTTATCAACCAGCGCGGACTCACCGCTCTCGCGATACTGGCGGCACCAAGCCTTGACCGAAGACTCGCTGGGAATCTTGTGCTTGATCATGGCCTCGCGAACCGTTAAGCCGTTTTCCAAGCGGTCCTTGACCACGGCGAGCTTAACTTCGTACGAATAGGTGTGATGATGCGAACCGGCGTTGAGAACGGCGTCGGCACCGCCTACGGCATACGCGCGGGCCCACTGACGAGCCGTGGCCTGGGGAATGCCAAGCTCCGCGGCGAGGGCGCGATGACCGACCCCCTCTTGGAGGATCTCGACGGCGCGCTGCCTAACCTCGGGCGCATGCGTGCGAGTCCTAGTTGCTTCCGACAAACCTGCCACTTCTTAGCCTTAACCGTTAATCTGCTTTCTTACGTGCAAGTTAGATAGTAGCATTTTACTGTTTGCTCAAAGCAGTTAATTAAAATAGACGCGGCGTTATCTGGGCATTTGCCATTTATTTGCGACAGTTCTTTACATTTAATTTACGCAGCTAGTTAGCTCGCAGCTCATTGAGCGTGTTTTACCAACCAGATTGGTATCTTTTTGTTTCGCTTGGTATGGTCTTCATAATTATTAACCCCTCTAGCCTCTGGGCTAGCATGTCAGTCTTCCGCGTACTTTCCAGCTTTCCACTTAACATTCCAGCTTTCCACTTAACTTTCCAGCTTTCTACCCAGCTTTCCACCTTAAGTGTTAAGTTAAGTGGGAAGTTGGAAAGCCTGGTGGAGGGGTCGGGAGAGCTAAAACACCTTTCTCCAACGGCGGCTGGACAGTTAGTTCAGATACGTATTATTCTATGCTGATAAAGCTGCGCTATGGTCCCCGGAGAGGGTTCTTTGGCGACTCATTGCACGCAAATCGAGCCCAGATAGCTACCGAATCCTAGTTTTGAGCCCCTTTCTTCCCCAAAACGAGCGCCGGATGCGCCTGCTGCGGTCTGGAATTATACGTATCTGAACTAACTGTCCAGCGGAGTCCAAGACTGGGATCGCGCAGACTAGAAAGGGGGCGGCAACCGGGTGGTTGCCGCCCCCTTTGCGAAGCCAGTTGGCTTCGGAACTAGTGGTCGATGCCGTTGAGGTTCACCCTCGTGAGCGTGTAGGTCACATAGTCGGGCGATTGAGGCTTTGCGCTCGCCACGTCACCCTTGACCAAGCTCGCTGTCATCACCAGACGATAGTTCGCGTAGAACTGCTCACGCTGTTCAACCTGCGTGTTGACCTTAACGGTAAAGGGCAGGCTAAACGTCGTATTACCGTTCTTCGTTTTGAACTTGCCGTTCTCCTTCGAGTCAGTGAAGGTGATCGTGCTACCGGAGGGAGCGACCGCGGCAAGCTTACTCTCCGTCACTGTTACGTAGTTGGAGATATCATCCGTTACGCTCTCATACGTGCCGTCGGTTCCGCGGCGCTGAAGCGCGAGCGTGTACACAACAGAGTCTGCGTTCGCAATTGCCTCGGCGGCGTTGCTGAGTCCACCCAGTTCATACGTGGCACCCAGACCAATCGTGCCATTCGCGATCGGACGCAGGTCGTCCACGTTAATACCAAGCTGCGACTTATCTGGCGCAGAAAGCGTAATGGTCGTATCACCCGTGTCCATGCGATAGTACCCGACGTTACCGCGCTTCGTCTGCGTCAGGCTCGAGGTATTAAGGCCTTCCTTACGCGTCGAAAGCTTGGCGGTATAGGACATCTTGGTACAGGCGTCCTCGCCAGACTGCTTGGACAGGGAGATGACCTTGTTGCAGCCGTCCGGCGTAAGGCGAATCTCTTCCACAGCCGTGCGCACGGTAAAGGATCCGCCCGTTGCACGCTTGCGGATTCTGGCGAGGTCACAATCGAGCTTGAGCTTCAGCGAGTCATCGCCCGTATCCGTTACGGTCTGCGTGAACGCAGGCGTCGAAGAATCACACTTCGCCCAATCTTCGTCATCCCACTTATAGTTCTGATTGTCGATGGCAACATAGAATTTAGCGATCGCCGAGGTTCCGCTCGGGAAACTACTCACCCCCGTCAGGGTATTGTTGGCGCCATACTTGCACAGTGACGTATCGAGCTGATAGAACAAAGAGTCCGAGTCAGCATAGCTCTGACTTGGGTTAAACGTAATCGTGTCGGTAACGTCAAGAGAAAGAACGTAGGCGGCGCCGTCCGTCGACTTCGAAACCGGAGTGCGCGCCTCCGGCTTCCCGTCGTTAACTTCCTGCCCGTAATTGGACAAGATGCTGTATGTCGATGCCGTACCGTTTTGATTATCGTCGCCACCGGTGCGCAAGACGTGATGCAGATTCCAAGATATGCGGCCACCCGAAGAATTCGAGTCAATAGACGAAGCCGTAAAACCGTTGATACTAGCTTGCGTCACGCCGTCGCCCGACTTGGGCACGTTGACAACTAGGTAGACGCTCTCCGATGCACGCTTCTCTCTGCCGGTATCCTTCTCCTTAGGTACCTTTAGCGTATAGCGGCTGTTGCTGGGAACGTCAGCACCCGCAACCTTAAACAGCGTCCACTTGCCATCGAGTTTCGCTTTAGCGGTCGCCTCTGCCTCGTTATCACACACGGTCCATGTGCCGGCGCCATCCTGTGTGGCCGACACATCCAAAATCTCGCTCAGCCATCGCTCCTGATATGGATTGCCCGCAGAATCCTTAAAGCCGTCGTTTCCGCTCAGGGAAACGCTCGTTGCTCCGCCTTCGCCCACCGTATAGTGATACTCTCTGCCACCGGCCCGGCCGTCAACGTTCGCATCGATGAGCGTAAGCTGGGTGCCCTGGGGCAACCTTCCGTCGGCACCATTGAAGAGGATGCTCTTACCGAGCCCCTTCATCGAGCCGCCAGCAGCCATATAGCTGTCCCAGCCAAAGTCGACTTCCTTCCCATTGGCAGAATTGTATGTCCAGGTAAGCAGACCCGTCATCGGCTCGCCAAAGCTCGTAAGCACGTGTGCATCTTTTCCAAGGTTAGCGTAGTCTTTTTCTTTAAATTTGATGCCGTAATCATACGTTGCAGCGAAATCAATCTCGAGCTTGCGCTTAACGACGATCGGCACCTGAACGTTGTAGCTCTGACCCGCCTCGGTAAAGGTAACGGTCAGGAGCGTAAAGCGGCCCTTGCCGTTGTCCCAATCGGAGCTTGGGCTAAACGACATATTGTTCTTGCCGTTGTTCACTACGCGAAGCGTGGGATTGTTCGACGCGTCATCGTCCTTAACGAACACACCATCCTTGAGTTGGAAAACATCTGCTTTGGCCGTCACGTGCGGATTGGTGCCATTCTCGTTATTCAATCTGCAAGCGTCAGAGAAGCCGCCGTTCGTGATGATGTTTAGATAGCTCTTGGCCGTCGTATTATCGGTACCCGAGATCACCAAAACGGGAAAATCCGTTGCAACCTTGCTGTCGCTTGCATCGTTATTCGCATTGAACATGCTCGCCACGGATTTGGCGTTATAGCTCGACGTATTTTGATAGGCGCCATCGTCATTGATGCCGCCGATGTTGGTGTAGGTATAACGGTTGGCAACGCCGGGGCTCGACGGATTCTGGATGGCCGTGGCAAGGCCAACGTTCATGCCGTCGCCGAACAGATAACGGCCGGCCGTGTCAGCATCGGAGGCGCGCACAACAAGGCCACTCGTCGGACTCGTCGTGACGTAGGGCGAAACGGCCACCGTCACATTGCCGTTCGCAGCATCGTTGCCATACAGTGTCGCGCCCTTGGCATCGGAAAGCTTGTCTTCATAGGCAGCAAATGCGATGTATGACTTTTTGTTCACTTTTTTAAGGTCGTCGGTGCCGGAAGAATTGCGCATCAGCTTGAGCGATTCACTCGCACTGTTTGGTCTAATGGCAATTCCTGCGACAAAAACGTTGACGAGATCAGCGGATGAACTATTTCCGAACAAATAGCCCTGGCTAGTTTGCGCCCCAAAGATATTGCGATCCATGAGCACATTTACGAGCCTAAATGAGCCACGGCCATCGCCAGACACGCCACCAGAACAACTTCCCAGCGATGAGTTCCATGCAGCGTTCTTGCTACCGGTAAAGTTATTCTCGCCAATGGTCGAGTTCAAAAGCGTGACAGAGTTCGCCGTGTTACCGATCGAGCCAACAACACCACCAGAATACGAACCATCGACGACCAGTCCAGTGATAGTTGAATTCTTGACCTCGAGGGCACACCCACCTTTCAGATCACCGATTAAACCGGCAGAGCACTCACGAGTACCAAGATAGATGTCTTTTATTACACAGCTATCGAACTTAAATGCACCGCCCGAAGCTGCTTCGCCGACTGCACCAGCAACGTACTTAAGATTATTCGATCCTCTAACACCAAATACCGTTTTATTCTGCACGTCGCCATGGATGCACAGATTGTAGACAGACACGATTCCATTTTCGGACCTTCCGATAAGGCCGCCGGTCCCCTCGGTCGCGCTCGATGCTGCCGGCTGAAGCGTGACATTGCTGATCTCCGCCTTTCCGGCACCCTGCGAAGGCGTTCCAGCGTCATCGGTGTTCACCAGGAAACCACCTCCGGCAAGACCCACGATACCGCCGGTCCTTGCGCTGGCAGCAGTTGACATAATTGTGGAACTCTCGGCAATAGGCATATTCGTTTTTGCCCAAACGCCACCAGCGGAATTTTGGTTCAGCTTGCCGACGAAGCCGCCGACGTTTTGCACGCCAGAAATGTCCATGTTGCTATAAGAGCAATCGTAAAGCTTGACCGGAGAATAGCGCGTGTTCGAATTTGAGGTGTCGTTACGATTCACCAGCAAAGTTGTATCTTTATCAGTCCTGCGGCTACCATAGCCGGATGCGCCGAGCAATCCGCCAACGTTATTGGGGCCATTCACCCTGCAGCTATTCGTGGTAATTCCTGCATATTTGCCGTAATCTGCCAGCGAGCTCGCGTTCGCCGTAGTACCCGCAAGCAGACCGACGCCAACCTGCTCATTACCCGCACCACTGGAGGCGCCGGCTGCATTGATATACGTAAGAGAAATATTGCAGTCATCGAACTTTAGGTTCTGGACGGTATAGCCGCCGTTGCCCGTAGCAGCAGCGCCGTCCGTTGCCGGAGTGCCGATGCTATCCAACACGTTGGTCGAGGTATACGTTACGGTACCAAAGAGAGCGCCCACTCCGGTGAGTTTGTAATTATCATCGGCGTACTCCGTGACCCCATATACCTTGCTGGCCTCTTTGCTACCGACCTTAATTGTTGCACCGTTACCGTTGATGCACGCAACAAGCGGCACGATGCGATCGCGGTCGGCGCCCTTACCGGATGCGCATGCGTTTGAGTAGTAGCGGCCCGAAAGACCCGTGTAACCCGTGCCATAAGTAGTCATGTCGTAGGTTTCACCCGCTTTGAACTGCAAATCCATTCCCGAGACCTGCGCGGCGCAGATGTTACCCGTCTGCCACGTTGCGTATTTCTTTACTAGGTAGGGGGAGTTAACGCCCGAGCCATCGCCTGCGTAGCCAAGCGCGTTACCCTCTAACTGGATACCGGGGCTTTTCATGTCATCGCTTATCGCATTAGCAAAGTCTTCAGCGGCACTCGCCGGCCTTCCAACATGTGTATAGCTCGCGTTGCGAACTTTGCCGTATTGCTTGTTGCCGAATTGGTACACTCCCTTTGCGTTGTTGCCGCCCATGTAGGCACGCGAGCCCGCATACGTTCCATACGCATCGTTCGTGGTATTCGTATTCGCCGAACCGCCGGCCGCACCGCTGCTGATGATGGCCGAGAGTACGAGCAGTCCCTGCGAGTCATTGACGGTTGTGGTTATCGCAGAGCTATTGGCGTCGTCTCCCCTATAGCGGCCCTGCGTCGCATCCGTCTTGATGCACCCCGTCTTCGAAGTATCCAGATTGTTCACCTTGTAGTTACGATCAGTGTTGTCGAGACTCTTATCATCGGTAAGCTCGCTGAACGCATAGCCGTCGATCACGCGGCCAACATATGGGTTGTCGTAGAGAGAAGCGCCAGCGCTATGCCAGTCGTTAAGGGCACCGTCGCCGCGGGAAGAGTTGCGGAAGATGACGCCGCCACCCGCAACAGCACCAACGTAGCCGCCAACGGGCACAAGGTGCGCGCCGCCATTATCGCCTGCTGCCCCAGCAACGCTAAAGCCGCCAGACGCTTTCACCGACACGCCATCGATGATATTGTCACCGCCCATGATGCAACCGATCACGCCGCCAAAAAACGCGCCCGGCACGCCAGAGGCGTCTTTATTCTTATGTGCAATAGAGGCCGCCTTGCCCGAGTATTCAATGTTCAGATTACTCACAACGCTACCGTAGCTATACGGGATCAACCCAGAAAGCGCACCTGTGTCCTTGGAGTTGTGGATCTTGATAGTCGCCTGCGTAGCTGCCTGCGACGAGCCCCTCAGATTACCAACGATAACGCCACGGAACGGGTAATCTTTATTACCCAAGCCCTGAAAAACGGCAGCGTCCAGCTCAAGCGTGTCAGTGCTTTCCCCCTTGTCGTTCTCCGGCTCGATGCTGTAGTAGGCACTCTGGAGATAGCTGTGCATCGTCGTATCGTCAAGCGTGTCATTGGGGTCGATGTCGTTCCCGATCATTCTCACCCATGTTTTGCTCGCCTGCTTGTAGACGTACGTCACTTCATTACTAGCATCCTTGCTGGACGAGCGGCGCTGGCATAGCGTTTCCTGATCGGCCGCAATCGTAACTTCCCAGCCGTCGCTTGGATTCTGAGTATTGATGTACTCAGCAACCGTGTTGAGCTCCGTTGCCTTGGTTATGGTATAGGGATCACCATAGGTGCCGCAGCCTGTCGTAAGCTTGGGCACGCGCTGGTTAACTTTGATTTCATGGTATTGGACTTTGTTTTCGTTGACATTGCCCTTTTTCACATACGGGAGATAACCACCGAATTGCGGAGTATCCGCATTTGCCTCTTTGTTGTCAACGGTGACGAGGCCAGCGCGGGTCCCATAGGTGCTCTCGTTGTAGTACCAGAGTTGCTTACCAGAGTATTCGCCCTTCGAGTCGATCTCGCTGCCGAATGTGACCTTATCGTTTGTCTGGTCATCCTTTATAAAGGTATACACCGCCGAGCCGGTCTTCCCCTCGCCGTAGCCAAAGCTCTCAAGCAAGCTTGCACGGGTAAAGATGGCGTTGTTCGTAGCACTCGGCACGTTGATGGTACCAAACGTCGCCGTAACCTGGTCGGCACTCGAACCCACGCCCAGTCTTCCAAAAAGTGAGGTTGCCACCTTGGTGTTGCGGCCGTATCCCGTAGCCGTGATGTTCTTCGCGCTCAGGTTCACGTACGTCTGCATCTCGTTTATAAGCAGAGGCATATAAGCATCAGCGCCCGTGGCCTCACTAGCGCCATCGACGGTCAAATTGTTGAGCGTAAGGCCATCAATCGAGATTTTTCTAATAGTGGTGGTCGTGCCATTGTTAGACCCATACACGTAGCGACACACCAGCGCGCCCGAAGAGCTTCCACCCGCGGCGGCAATATCATTCTTGCTTCTCCCGTCATTGACAACGGGCCCAACAGTGCCACCCAAAGTGACGGCATTCACCGTAAGATCGCCATTTGCCACCGTTCGGAAAAGACCGCAGTGCATGTTCTCGTGCTGGGTAGCAGCAGAGTTCAGCTTGTTGCTTTTCTGCTCGGCCTTGATGTCGGAGTAATGGAAGGTGATGGTCGCATTACCAACCGTCACCTTTCCGTTCGGCTGGGTGGGATAGTAACTATAGCCCGTCAAATCAATTTCGACGCTTCTGCCGCTTTCGCCGCCGATGGCCACGGCGTCGTTGAACGCTTGCGGCACAATCATCGAGCGAATTGCGGCTGGAGCATAGCGATAAGCAGACCATAAGAGCAGCTTTTCCGCCGTATCGATTTTGCTAATTTTGGAGCTGCCTTGCCCAAGTGCCGCATAGGCTTTGTCGAGGTTGTAGTAATACCTCGTCCAGGCATTCGTGTTGTGGTTCTTGCCGAAATCGGAACGGTTGCGATAGCTGTTGTCGTTTCCCGGCTCTCCGCTCATGTCGAGCTTGCCGTCATTAACGCCGTCTTTGGTATGAAGCGAAACGACGACATTCCATTCGCCGTCCATGAGTTTGCTGGCGTCTTTATTTCCATAGGCAGGCCTCGTGCTGTTGCCGACCCATTCATCAAACGAAGTAGCATTGTCGTTGCTTTTGATTGCCGTGTTGTTGATTTTCACGCCATTGCCCGCAGCAACACCATTGACCTTATATGCAGTGTCCCAACCCGCCTTGTTCTCCAGATACAAGCCGCTATAAGTTTCCACTCCATATGTTGTGGAATTCTCCGTCCTACCGCCTCGACCGATGAGCAGACCAAGCGTTGTAGCGCTCTCGGCATTGATGGTTGCACCAGAAAGATCGATGGCATAGTTGTTGATAACCCAGTGACCGCTGGCTGCATATACGAGCCCGCCGAGTTCACCTGAGCTGTTTGCTGTTATGGAAGCGTTGTTCGTCTTGAGAGCATACGTGCTGTCGCTGGTGTTTGCGCTATCCCCGATGGTGACAACCGTATTGCCCCAGCTGTAGCCCAAAAGACCGCCAGCGCCGTTCTTCGCGTCACCGTTCTTGCCAACGGTCATGCTGAACGAATTGAACGTAAGTCCTGTGATGTTGACGTTGGTCGTATTCGCCGCGGTGCCCTGAGTGATGCAGCCGATAAGGCCGCCAATCTGGGATTTCTTATTGCTCGCGCTGTCGCCCGCGGTAATCGCATTTTCGCTCGCGGTCGCGTCACCGACCTCGAGACTCGTCACGTTGACGATAGCGACAACGTCCGCCACATAACCGATAGCGCCGCCAATGCGCGTGTTGCCGTTGAGGGTAGCGCCCGTTTTGACGGTCGCTTGCGCCTTCGTGCTGCCACTTATGTTGCTGCTGCCGAAAGTAACGGTTCCACCACCCCTCACGCTACCAGCAATGCCGCCAATGTTGACATCGTTGCCGAACGTATCATCGCAGGTGATTTTCGGCTTGCACGTAACGCCGCTGAGCGTTGTCTTGCCAGTGATAGTTGCCGCAAGCGAGCCAGCGTCGACGCCTAAGCCGTTATCAAACTTCATAACGCCATCGACGGTGAGGTTATTCACCGTCGCGCCACCGCCGATAGCGGCAAAGAGGCCCAGACGGCTGTGCCGGTAAATCTTGCCGTTGCCTTCAGTCGAATCGTTTGCGCCAAGCGCATTGCCGTTGCGCGTACCGTAAGGTTCGCCAATCGCCAAGGTAACGGTATGATGGTTGCCCTCGACAGCCCCTACGAAGGCATTAACTTGCCCGGACCCATCACATGCAAGACCTTCAAGGCCTGTACCTCGCAGGTCAATGTCGGAAGTAATTGAGATAGCATTCCCACTATTACCATACCAGCTCGTAATATTAGCCGTACCGATGCCGAATACACCGCCAAAGTAGCCGTTCGTTTGGACCGTCATGGCAATGCATGCGAATGTATCCGCATCATTAATGAGGTATGTACCCGACTTCCCGTCACCATTTTGGGACCGTAGCTGATAACCCCAAGAGTAGCCAGCACTGCTGCCAGCATCTGGAGCACCACTCAGATTGCACAACGGCTGATAAAAGGTGCTTTCATCAAGTTTAATAAGATCCTTGCTGAGCTTGCCCTCCTCTCCGGTCAGGCGGATAACCTGGTTATAGGTCAGGTCATCGATCCTCGCCGCAGCAGGACGTTTGTAAAGCCAATAATTATCGTTCGTTGCCTCAGCATCCGAGCCTGAACCTAGAGCAAACACCAATGGGGCGCATCCATCCAAGGATCTAAGAATTTGGCTGGTATTACCGTTGGCCTCGAGCTTGCAATCGGATAAATCGGTAGTCCCACGCAAGCGCAAGACGCCGTTCCATGCCGAACCCACAATTCCGGCACCACATGCGATTGATTCGTTTTTATCAGTTTCAACGCGAACGTCCCCGCAGTCCAGAATTCCAAAACGCGAACGCCCGCCCACGCTATAGCCGCTATCCAAGGCGCCAACAACACCGCCAAACCCGCAGTTCTTTCCATTGGCTTTTGGAGAATGGCACGTGACGTCCGCGCCGTCAACGATTACAACGCCTCCAGTATTGTTGCTCTTTGCCACCCAGCCGACCAGGCCTCCTGCCAGTCGCGGCGCGACGCTGCATGTAGTATCAACCGAACAGCGGTTGCCCGCGGCACCCGTCTTTATATGAAGGGTGTTGTTCGACTTCTCTGTGTTGGTCACATCCTGAACTCTACCGACCAGACCGCCATAGATGGAGCTGGAGCCCGTCACCAGTTTGCTAGTATACGAGCCACCTGATATTGCGACATCGCCGTTCGTTGTGTCCAGGAGACCGAACACGCCGCCCGCGCCCGTGTCCCCACTTTGGCCAAGATTCACGCCCTCGCCCGTATCGATTTGGTCGTTGTTGGCAAACTCGACCGGGCCGGCAAAACTAACGTCGCCGATGAAGCCGCCGGAACTTTTGCTGTTCGCATCGCCGACGTTGGCGGGACAGGTGAACTTCTTGTTGTCCGCGCCCAGCGCGAGCCTGGTCGCCTTACCGATGAAGCCGCCACTGGCGGTGGTGCCCTTGACGGTGAGCATGTGCAGGTCGAGAGCCTCCGTGACGTTGACTGTGGCGCCTGTGTTCGAACCGACGAGACCTGCGACACCACCGGCGGAACCGCTTGCAGACTGAACGGTAGCAGCGGGAACATTAAGGGTGCCGACGTTCAAAGTCGCGCCATCCTCGACCGTGCCTACGAGCAGACCGGCATTACCGGAGCTCGTCTCGACGACACCGCCCGCGGCAAGGCTAGCGGGAAACTTAACAGACCCCACCGTAAAGGTTCCGCTCTTGACTGTATTCGCTAAAAGACCGATGTTTCCCGCTGCATTTACGTTGAGCTTCTCGAGAGAACCGGCAGGGCCATAGGTGACCTCTGTAGTAAGGTCACCCATCGCCTCACCCAAAAGGGGCGCCGTCAGAGCGGAAGTCGTATCCGTCCCGCCGGTACCTACGGGATCTGCGATGTTGACCACAGCGTTGAGCGTCTTGCCCCCACCGCTGACCTTCGTAGCGACCATCGGCGCGCTATAGGTAGTTGCGCCTATCCACTTTATCTTGACCGTATTGTTTTGGTCAGTCAGTTTGAAGTTATTGAAAACCGTCCGGTTAGACGTAAGCTCAACAGGGCTATCAACGCCATTCAACGACCTATAGATTTTGCCTTCAAACGGATGCTCATCACTGCCAAGGCCCTGGAAAGACATGCCGTTCTTAGCCGACTCGGTGAGCTTCGCATCGCCCGTGATGATAACCTTGATCTGCGCATCATAGTAAAGCGAAGCGTCGGCGTTAGACAGGACGGCGAACGCCTCCGACGACTTGACATCAAGGCTTCGGATTCCGCTCCTGTCGTCTTTGCGTACGATGTTTTCCGCGCCGTTCGCCTCGAGCAGCTCGACAAGCTCATCGAGATTTGTAATCGTCGCACCCGCCTGGTCCTCAGCGTCCTCCGAAGTCGCATCATCGGCATCTTGCTCGGCGTCGTCAGCGGCGGCATCGTCAGCGGCATCGTCGCCTTCCGTCTGGTCGCCCGTGGAATCGGAACCCGTAGCGTTATCGGTGGTATCGCCTGCTGCAGCGTCATCCTTCGCCGCGTCATCCCCAGCACTGTCGCTTTCGGCGCCGGTATCACTCGACCCAGACCCGGTCGTGACATCGCTCTTGGTCTCGCCGCTCTCGGCTGCGTCCGATGCCTCCGCAGCCGCGGTGGCAATCTCGCTCGAGATGTTCTGCCAGCCTGCCGCCACGGCGGCGACCGTGGGCGAACATGCCTGGAGCACCATGACCACCGTCATGAACTCTGCGAGTATGCGCTTTGCCGTTCTCATCGATTCCGTACCTCTTATCCTAAAAACTCTGCTTCCAGAGTTATTGAGTCTCCGTCGTGCCCGTCAGGGTAGTTCCGCTCACCCTAATGCCCAGGTCACCCCAGTCACCGGGCGTCTTGCCGTCCGCTCGGTAAAAGTTGACGATCATCGAGCCAGGCTCCATGGTGAACGTAACCGTGTGATTTGTTTTATCCGCCGTCACACCATGGTTGGTCTCGAAGAACGGATCGATCTCCACGTTCTCCCCCCACGTGAGCGTGACGTTTGCCGGTGCGCCCGTAACCGTCACACGGTAGTTGTACGCAGCGTAATCAGCAAACTTGCCAGCCTCATCAACCAGCGCGCCCTCAACCGCAGCGGTTTTGACCTCGGCCTTCTTTGACGGCACGACTTTCGCCGCCAGACAGGTGAGCTCGGTGCCGGGGCTCTCCTTCGAAACAACCATGGCCTTAATCACAAAGTAGGCATGTCCCAACTTGTCCTCAGGAAAGGTCACGGTGTAATCGTTCTTGGTAGGCTGATTCTCCGGAAGCTTGACGTTTCCGGCGGGTTGGGGCGCATAGCTCCACGTGGCACCATCGAGCCCATACCCCTCGACCGTCAAGGTATACGTCACGTTTTTATCGTTGCAGAAGTTGCTGTTGCTCAGCAAATAGTTATAGATGCTAAAGGTGAAGCTGCACTGCTTGTTGTTGGGATATACCGTAACGGAGCGCTGGGCGCGGTCGAGCTCGTCGTTGCCAGGCGCACTCATATAGCCCGTGAGCAGGTCGCTCGCAAACAGGCTCTGCGCGGTGCCCGTTGCGGCGACGGACTTTAGAAATCCGTTGGCGGTGTAGGCGGAATAGGTAAAGTAACCACCCGTCACGAGCGCCACGGCGCAAGCAAGTGCGATTGCTGCCACAACCAGCTTATTCTTGGCTAGGCTCTTGCTTTTTGCCAGCTGCTCGCGCTCGGCATCCTGCTGCTTCTCTCGCTTCTCCATGTGCGCCCCCTCTCCTACTTACCGCTCGTGTTGCGCGCGATCAGGTAGATCACATCGGTCTCTTTGGCGCTCTCGTCCCACGAAAGCTTGATGATAAAGTTGAGCGTGTCATTGTCAGTCGAGCCGTCGAGCGTCTTAGCGTTGAGTTCGCTCTTGCCGAATTTCTTGTATCGGTAGAGCGGGCGCGCGTTGCGCTGGACGTTTTGATAGTCCTTGAACGTAGGGTCGCTTGCGCCCTCGCCCGGCACGGCTGCCAGACCGTCGTTCTCCTTGTTGATATATTCGAAGCTCGTAAGCAGGTTCTCTCCGGTTGCTTTCCAGCTATAAGATTTGCCGTCTGCGGTACCGCTCACGTCGGGCGTCTGGAGCGCAGACGTGTTCTCGGCTCTGTACAGCTCAATAGTGAGACCTGTAATGTTGGTCGTATTCGCGAGTTGCAGCTCAAAACCGTCACCGCCCGTTTGCACGCAAAACGCGCGCTTGAGCGTCACCGTGTTGCCAGTCTTGGTATCGCCGTATTCGGGGTTGTAGCTCAGGTCGATCTGCTCTGTTGCCGTAGCGTTGGGGCCCAGCACTTTGAGCTCTGCCGGCTCCTTGATCTTGCCGACGGTGGAGCCGCGATTGGCATCGACGAACCATCCGAGCGTCAATCCCAGCAACACGAGAAGCACGGTAAGCAAGCCCATGATGGCAAGGGATTCGCGACGGTGGCCGCTCACCCAAGCCTTGATACGCTCGATGCGGCCAGCCGGACGCGCTTCGCCGTGCGAGCCGAACCCGTTGCCGCCGGGGTTTGCCGCTCCTTCGTTGTGTTTGATATCGCCCTGCTCGCGGGCATTAAGCTGCTCGTCCATTTATTTATCCGCCTCCTTGGCGGTAAAGCGCACGCGAATGTACTTGACGTTCTTGCCGATAATCTCGTCGGCGTTGTTGTAATAATTGGCGCAGGTTTCCACATCCGCAGAGGACATGCCGGCTCCGACAGGCGGAACCGCGCTAGGCGCCTGACCTGGCACGCTCGTGCTATCGGCGCGGAAATAGCACGCGTGGTTATTGTTGATGTCGCCGACGAGGGTCGTGTATCCCCCCTCGTCGCCTGTGTTAGCGAAAAGGTTGCCACCGTAGCCGGCGTTGCCCGTGCGAACATAGCTCTTGAACTGCTCCGGCCAAATCCAGTAGAGGGTTTTGGTGACGGTTTCGGTCGTATTGTTTGAGCCCTCAGCACGAAAGCTCTTCGCCGGAATGGTAAAGCTCTGTGTGATGACGGTGACGCTCGCTCCGTCCTGGGTCACCGTGGTTGTCGTGGGAACCAGCGGATTGGAGTAAAAGCCAGAGGTGTCTTTGCCCTGGAAAACCAAGATATGGCCGCGCACCAGATTTTTAAGCGAGTTGATGATCTCTTCATTTTTCGATGCGTCCGTAGCAGTGCCGTCCGTGCCCGCAACGCTCGTCTGGACAGAAATCTCCCAGGTCATCTCCACCGTAATATCGTGCAGGTCGTTGCAGAGCGGCTTGACGTTGAGCTGAAGCTGGCCCGCCGACCCCGGAGAAAGACTGCCATCGGCACTCATGTTATTGAGGTTGAAAAGATTGTTCACGGCAAGGCTTGTACTGTCCGACGCGTAGTTGTCCTGGGCGTCGTACTTACCTGCCGTGCCGCCCTGCGTTCCCGAGAGCACAAACCGTGGGCCCTTCGCCCCGATCGTACTCCCCGTGGCACTCACTCGGTTATTCGCGGCAAACCAGGCCAGGCATGCAAAGATGGCAACGATGGCGGCCAGCACAAACAGACCGCTCACCAGGAAATCCTTCCAGAAATCCTTGAGGGTCCGCACATGCTCGTCGGCAGCTTGGCGGTACTCGGCCGCCGTCTTGTGCTGCTGGAGCTCGCTATGTCGGTCCATGCCACTCATCGTTTGCGTTTGCCCTGCTAGCGGGCGTGCCATCCTTTCCGCTCGGTCGCGTTTATCCGTTGTTCGCAGGTAGAGAATTCAGGCAGAATACAACACCGTACGATAAGGTAAAAGAATAGCATTGACCTGCGGCTTGCTCCACAACGCAAGCCTTAATGATGTCTTAAAAGTCAAATCCTTGGTGCAAGGGGGTCAGGTTACTTCGCACCAACATGGTGCAAACAAACCTGACCCCCTTGCACCAATCCCCTTGCATCAAATTCGGATTTTCGGGTGTCAGCAATTCGGATTTTCATGTTCTGAGGATTCGGATTTTCGGTCGCTCAAGATTCGGATTTTCTGAACCCGCTGGTCAGGGGCGCTCTTATTGGCAAAAAGGCGGGGAGAACCGATACGGCACTCCCCGCCCACTCAAACGTTCGCGCATTGTTCGCGCAACGGTTCGCACGCCCGTTCAAGCTTTGCCTCACCTTAACCTCATTTTGAGGTTAACAGCACCCTATTTTCAGCATTTGCCCAGTTGTTTGCTTGCCTCATCTTAACCTCATCTTAACCTCATTTGAGGTGAAGATGAGGTTAAGGGCACGTATAAGCTAGTCTGCCCCCTGCACCAAAACCGGGGTGGGGCCCGCTGTTCTTGCAGGCCCCACCCCGGTTGATGGTCTATGTGCGCAGGGAGGCAGCCGAGCGAGGCGGATCCGTGCTACCGCCCCGCCTGGCCGCAATGTTCAACTACAGCTCGTTGGCCGCGTGATATGCCGTGCGAATGGCGCTCGCGATGTCGGCGGTGCGCTCGCCCGAGCAGTCGCCCACGCAGGTCACGGGCACTGTCACGCCCTCCAGGTCAAACGCGTTGGCCTTGGAGCCCACGGCCATCACCACGTAATCGCAGGCGATCTTCACCGGCTCCTCGACGCCGTCCTCGGTGGTGCGAACGGCCTCCACGCCCTCGTCGGTAATGGCGGTCAGGCGGGTCTTAACGTGCTGCTCAACGTTGTGGGCGGCAAAGTCGTTCATAATCAGCGGCAGAATGGTCTCGGACTCGCCCGCGGCAATCTTGTCGAGCATCTCCACGATCTCCACCTCGCAGCCGTGCTGCAGCAGGTACTCGGCAGTCTCGGTGCCCACCAGGCCGCCGCCGATAACGGCGACGCGGCCGCTGAGCTCCGCCTTGCCGGCCAGCACGTCCCAGCTCGAAACGACCTTCTCCGAATCGGCACCCGGAACGGGGATGACCACGTCGTGCGCGCCCACGGCCACAATCGCGGCGTCGGCGGCGTTGAGGTCCGCGGGGCTAGCGGCGTGGTTGAGCTCAACCTTCACGCCCAGGCCGGGCAGAATCTTCTCGTAGTACTCCACCGAGCGCATGATCTCGTCCTTGCGCGGAGGCGCGGCCGCCAGCACAATCTGGCCGCCCAGATGATCGCTCGCCTCGTAGACGGTCACGTCGTAGCCGCGCTTGGCCGCCACGCGCGCGGCCTCCAGGCCGGCAATACCGCCGCCCACCACGGCGATCTTCTTGTCACCCTCGCCCGGCTTAATGGCGACGGTCGCCTCGTCGCCGTTCTCGGCATTGAGCACGCACGAGATGTACTTGCGGTTTTGAATCGCGTCGACGCAGCCCTTGTTGCAGTTGAGGCACTCGCGGATGGGCTCGCCCGTGGCGGCCTTGAGCGCAATATCGGGATCGCACATGAGCGAGCGGCCGTACGCGACGATGTCGGCCGAACCGTCTTCCAGGATCTTCTCGCCCGCCTCGACCGAGACAACGCGGCCGACGGTTGCCACCGGCACGGAGACCAGGGCCTTGACGCGCTCTGCCACGGGCAGCGTCCAGTTGTAGGGCATGGCGCCCATGGGCGGAATGGTGTCGCCCATGTTGCCGGTGTGGTTGGCCTGTGCAACCTGGATCATATCGATGCCCGCACCCTCGAGCAGCTTGGCAAACTCGCAGGCCTCGTCGGGCTGCAGGCCGCCCTTGCCGCGCGGCGTGCCGTCGGGGTTCTCCATGATCACGGGGAGCTTGTACTCCACCATCAGCTGCGGTGCGGCTTCCTTAATGGCGGCGACGACCTCGAGCGCGTAGCGGACGCGGTTCTCGAACGAGCCACCGTACTCGTCCGTGCGCTTGTTGAGGATGGCCGAGCACAGCGAACCCACCAGACGGTCGCCGTGGACCTCGATGGCGTCGATGCCAGCCTGCTGCGCGCGGGCGGCCGAGGCAGCGATGGCCTCCTTGATCTGGGTGAGCTGCTCTACGCTCGCCTCGTTCACAAAGTGCTGCATGTCGTGGTGCAGCTTGGCGTAGGCCTGATTGCGAATCTCGTTGGACTCGGCCATCTTGGCGGCAAAGGTCTCCTCGTCGCCGGCGGCTTTGGCCTCCTGTGCGGCCTTGGCGGCAGCCATGGAACCCATGACCATGCGGCCGACACCGGGCACGTCGTACTCGGGGTGGAACAGCTGCAGCGCGACCTTGGCGCCGTGTTTGTGAACGGTGTCGGCCAGCGCCTTAAACGTGGGGATCTGGGCGTCGGTCGCCAGCTTGGGCGTGGGGCTCGCGGTCATAACGGGAGCGACGTCGCCGATGACGATGTAGCTCACGCCGCCACGGGCCAGGCGCTCGTAAAAAGCCAGGCTGCGCTCGCCAATGGAACCGTCGCGCTCCTCGTAGCCGGTGGTAAGCGGCGGGAACATAATGCGGTTCTTGAGCTCAAGGGGGCCAACCGTAATGGGCTGGAGCAGCTTGGATGCAGGTGCGGTCATGGACATTCCTCTCTTGTAGGCGCGGCGGCGATGATGCCGCGTAGTTGTCTAGAGGATATGGCATGGGGGCACAGCGGCACAACGGAAATCGGCGGACAGCAGGTAGCGGCAGGTGGATGGGGCGGGGCGACCCGTCGGGTTGTCTCAATCTGTAACAGTTACTTGGCAAAACCGGGGTCTACCTGTTACAAATCGAGACGAACGGAAGCGTTCCGTCGGAAAATCTCAATCTGTAACGCTTGCAGACCAAAAACGCCCCTAGATGTTACAGATCGAGACGAACAAATTCGGTCCGACCAAACATCTCAATCCGTAACATCTAGACCCACTTTTGACCCCTACCTGTTACAGATCGAGACAAACCAATCTAGCCTGACGAAAGATCTAAATCTGTAACAGTTGCTCGACAAAATGGGCCCCAGATGTTACAGATCGAGACAAACGGGACCCGTCTGCAAGAAAATCTCAATCTGTAACAGCTACTCGGCAAAATCCGTCCCTCGTGTTACAGATTTAGACAAACGGGGGCCGGCTGCCGGAAAATCTCGATCTGTAACACCCAGCCGCCAAATCGGGTCTAGATGTTACAGATCGAGATTTTGTTTGGGAGGCCGAGAATTGGACCGAAAACACGGTCCCGGAATAACAAAAAAGCTCGCCGGCTAGGCCGACGAGCTGCAAGTTCTTGGTCGCGGGGGCAGGATTTGAACCTACGACCTCCGGGTTATGAGCCCGGCGAGCTACCAGACTGCTCCACCCCGCAATGTCTGGGCGCCTCATGTGCGCAAGAAAGAATATTACGCGGGAGTTCGGTAAACGGCAAGAAAAATCTCGTAGAGCATAATTCCTTCATATCCTTGATTCTCATCTTCATTGCAACAGCCTCAGGACTCAGCGCAACGCGTTGCGC
>URKH01000020.1 GCA_900548255.1 uncultured Collinsella sp.
GGTAGGCACGGCGGGGCGGGCTAGCAGCTATGGACAGCAGGCTTAGAACAGGCCGGTGATGTTGCCGTCGTTGTCGACGTCGATGTTCTCGGCCGCGGGGACCTTGGGCAGGCCCGGCATGGTCAGAACACTGCCAGTCAGTGCGACCACAAAGTGGGCACCGGCGGAAACCTTGAGCTCGCGCACCGTGATGCGGAAGTTCTCGGGAGCGCCCAGGGCCTTGGCGTTGTCGCTAAAGCTGTACTGCGTCTTGGCCACGCACACCGGCAGGTTGCCAAAGCCGTTCTCGCGCAGCTCGGCGAGCTGGCGCTTGGCGGCCGGCGTAAAGTCGACGCCGTCGGCGCGGTAGACCTTGGTGGCAATGGCCTCAAGAGCGTCGGCCACATCGGCGCCGTCCTCATAGGCAAACTTGAGCTCGCTCGGCTGCTCAATCAGACGCATGACCTCATCGGCAAGCTCGAGCGCGCCCTCGCCGCCCTTGGCCCAGACCTCGGAAAGCTTAACGTTGACGCCGAGCTTCTGACACTCGGACTCGATGAGCGCAAGCTCGGCCTCGGTGTCCGTCGGGAAGCGGTTGATGGCGACTACGCAGGGCAGACCATAAACGTTCTGGATGTTGTCGACGTGACGCAGCAGGTTGGGCATGCCGGCCTTGAGTGCCTCGAGGTTCTCCTCGTTGAGGTCGGCCTTGGCGACGCCACCGTTGTACTTCAGCGCACGAGCGGTCGCGACGACCACGACGGCGCTGGGGCGAACGCCCGTCATGCGGCACTTGATGTCGAGGAACTTCTCGGCACCCAGATCAGCACCGAAGCCGGCCTCGGTAATGGCGACATCGCCAAAGCGCATCGCCATACGCGTGGCCATGATGGAGTTGCAGCCGTGGGCAATATTGGCGAAGGGACCGCCGTGGACAAACGCGGGCGTACCCTCGAGCGTCTGCACCAGATTGGGCTTGAGCGCATCCTTAAGCAGGGCCGCCATGGCACCCTGAGCCTTAAGGTCACGGGCGCGAACGGGCTCGCCGGCATAGCTGTAGCCGACAACAATCTCGCCCAGGCGCTCCTTGAGGTCGTTAATGCTCGTAGACAGGCACAGGATTGCCATGACCTCGGAGGCGACGGTGATATCGAAGCCGTCCTCGCGCGGCACGCCCTGGGCCTTACCGCCAATACCGTCGATGACGTGGCGCAGCTGACGGTCGTTCATATCGACGACGCGCTTCCAAGTGATGCGTTTAACGTCGATGCCAAGCTGGTTGCCCTGCTGAATATGGTTGTCGAGCATGGCGGCCAGCAGGTTGTTGGCAGCACCGATGGCGTGGAAGTCGCCGGTAAAGTGCAGGTTGATATCCTCCATGGGGATGACCTGAGCCCAGCCGCCGCCGGCAGCGCCGCCCTTAACGCCAAAGACGGGGCCAAGCGAAGGCTCGCGCAGGGCCACGGCGCTCTTGACGCCGCGACGGCGCAGGCCGTCGGCCAGACCGATGGTCGTGGTGGTCTTGCCCTCGCCCGCAGGCGTTGGGTTGATAGCGGTCACGAGGACGAGCTTGGCCTGGTGATCAGTCGGCTCGTTGAGCAGTGAATAATCGACCTTAGCCTTGTCGAAGCCGTACGGAATCAGGTGCTTAACGTCGACGCCGGCGTTCTTGGCCACCTCGGTAATAGGCAGCGGCGTGACAGAACGTGCGATTTCGATGTCAGTAGGCATAGGCGGTCCTTTCGTTACCGAATGAGAAAAAGACCAATTCAGCATAGCACGGGCGCGCAATAGTAAAACACCCGTAACCGATGAATGGCGATATGTTTATCCAATGCTCAGCGATAGCTTAACAGCCCGCCAAAACAAAGCGCCCTAAATGGTAGGTTCAATCCCCAAGTGCTCAAAGGTGCGAAGCGTTGCCTGGCGGCCCTGGGGCGTGCGAATCATCAAGCCGCACTGCAGCAGATAGGGCTCATAGACATCCTCGAGCGTTCCCGGGTCCTCGCCCACCGCGCTGGCAAGCGTTGTCAGGCCCACGGCACGTCCGGAGAACGTCTTAGCGAGCGTCTCCAAAATGCGAATATCCATCCAGTCCAGACCGAGCTCATCGATCTCGAAGAACTCGAGCGCCTGGCGACAGATATCGAGCTCGATGGGGCCGTTGCCGCGCACCTGTGCGTAATCGCGCACGCGCTTGAGCAGGCGGTTGGCAAGACGTGGCGTGCCGCGCGAACGCGAGCCGATCTCGAGTGCACTGGGATGGTCGATCGTCACGCCCAGGATAGTCGCCGAGCGCGTAACAATCTGCGCGAGTTCCTCGACCGTGTAGTAATCCAGGCGATATGAAATGCCAAAGCGGTCGCGCAACGGGCCGGTCAACATGCCTGAGCGGGTCGTTGCCGCCACCAGCGTAAACTTGGGAATATCCAGGCGAATCGAGCGCGCCGCCGGACCCTTGCCAATCACGATATCGAGGGCAAAGTCCTCCATCGCGGGGTACAGGACCTCCTCGACCGAACGGTTGAGGCGGTGGATCTCGTCGATAAACAGCACATCACCCGGCTGCAAGTTAGTAAGGATGGCTGCCAGGTCGCCGGTGCGCGCGATGGCAGGGCCACTCGTGGTCTTGATCTGAGCGCCCAGCTCGTTGGCGATAACCGTAGCCAGCGTGGTCTTGCCCAGACCCGGAGGGCCCGAGAAGATCACGTGGTCGAGCGTCTCGCCACGGCTCTGCGCCGCTTCGATCAACACGCGCAGGCTCTGCTTGATATGCTCCTGGCCGCAGTAATCGTCCAGGCGCTGGGGGCGCAAAGTGCGATCGACATCGAGGTCCTCGGCCGTCAGCTCCGAGCCCACCATGCGCTCGCCGTGCGCCATGGATGCCGCCGGCGAGTTGCCGGGCGTCGCCCACAGGTCCTGAGAGTCATCGGCTTCCCACATCACGCATCCATTCCGAGTCGCTTAAGCGCCGCGCCGAGCAAATCCTCGACACGCATATCCTGCCCATCATACCCGCTCAGAGCGACATCGGTCTCCTGCGGGCTAAAGCCCATGGAAAGGAGTGCCGCACGGGCGTCATCGATCGCCGAAGGAGCGGCGGCGGGCACGGGCATCGCAACCTGACCGGGGATCGCATCGACCGGCACAAAGCCCTTGTCCTTGGCAAAGGTGCTCTTGAGCTCCAAGATGAGGCGCTGGGCGGTCTTTTTGCCCACGCCGGGCACCTTGGCCATGCCCTTGTCGTCCTCGGCCATCACCAGGGAATACAGCTGTCCCACGGTATAGGTGGAAAGTACGGCGAGCGCCAAGCGCGGGCCAACGCCCGAGACGGACACGAGCCGGTCGAACATCGTGCGCTCATCCTTTGAAGAAAAACCGAAAAGTGTCATGGCGTCCTCGCGCACCTGCATACGCGTGTAGAGGCGGACCTCGCCGCCGGGCGTCGGCAACGTGGCCGCAGTGCTGCCCGAGATGCCGAGCTCAAAGCCAACGCCCGACACATCGACGACAGCAGAGCTCATCGTGGCCTCGACAAGCGTTCCGTGGAGCTGGGAGATCATCAGTATCCGGTTCCTCTCTGTTGATAGAACTCGCCGCCGGTAAGCGCCCGGGTACGGCTGAGGTTAACGTGGCAGATGGCGCAGGCCAGGGCATCGGCGGCATGGTCGGGATGCGGGTCGTGATCGAGCTGCGTGAGCGTGCGCACCATGTAGGCGACCTGCCGCTTATCTGCGGCACCGGTACCCACCACAGCCTGCTTGATCTGCATAGGCGTGTACTCGCCGATCTCGAGCGCGCACTCCGAAAGCGCCACGAGCGCGGCACCGCGGGCATGTGCCGTGGGGATTGCCGAGCGGACATTAGCGCCAAAGTAGATGCTCTCGATGGCAGCGGTATCGGGTCGATAACGCTCCACGACACCCTTGAGGTCGCGGGCGATATGCGACAGACGCACCGCGAGCGGGCTGCCCGCGCTGGTCTCGATACAACCGTAGGCACGGCAGCGAACCTCGCCGCGTCGCTCCTCGATAATCCCCCAACCCGTATGGGCCAAACCGGGGTCGATACCCAAAATGACCAAGCCAACCTCCCCTCGCCACAAGTACGGCGCAAGGCAAGGCCCCGCGCATCATTCACGAACGTCTGTTCTAGAATAACACAACGGGGCCAAGACGCTTAGTTGAAGTATCGGGGTTGGGAGCAAATCCCAGTCCTTAGTTAGTTTTGGCTGAAGAATGGGAACTGCCTCGGATCTATCGGCGGATGCGACATCGGGCCATCCTGGGGACCACCTTGCGAGCCGCCCTGACCGCCCATCATCTTATCGATGGCGTCCTGAACCTCGCCCTCGAACTTCTTCATTCCCTCGTGCAAACGACGCTGACCGTCCTCGGAGCGCAGCTCCTCCATCTGCTCGGGCGAAATACCCAGTAGCTCGCCCAGCACGCCCATCATCTCGTTTCGCATGCGCTCGCTCGTATCCTCGTCAGCAAAACGGCGCACCTCGGCGCGCGCCAGCGAATCGACCGACATACGCTCCTTGCCATTAAGCCCCAGGTCGGACCAGGCGAGCATGTACGGCCAAGAGCGCTCGGCAAACGAGCGGGATGAGACGATCGGTGCCGTCGGCAATATACGGCGGGCAGCCTCACCCTGTCGAACGAGCATCAGCAGCAGCGAGCAGGCCTCAGGCTTGCCAGCGGCCATCGGGATGTCGTCGAAAGATCGATTGCGGTCCACGTGCGCCTCGAGCGCGCCATCGACCTCACCCGGTTCGAGCCCACCGAGCAGCTGCGCCGCGCGGTCGAGCATGTCGACCGGACCGTCGAGCGTCGAGAGCGCTTGCGCCAGCACGCGCTCCATGCAATCCTCCACCGCGTTGAGCGTCACGAGCTCTTGGGGCACCACGGCAGACGTGCGGTTGCGCACACGTGCCACAAACTCAAGCGTTGACAGATACACATCGCCAAAGGGCGCAAAGTCGCCCTGGTAGCCGCCGGAAAGGGCGGGCGCCGCCAGCGCGTACTCGGTCTTGGAAAGCGGGCTCAGCGCCATCGCACCCAGCTCGAGCGCCGTGTCCTCCAGCATGAGGCCCAGCGTGCGCGAGCGCAGACGCTCGGCATCACCCGCCGACACGTCGCGATCGAGCACACGCGCCGCATCCGGTGCATCGCGCTCGACGGTGCGAATGTGCAGACGCTCGGCGATGGCGCGGACGGCGGCACAGCGGGCGGCCTCCACCTCCTCCTGCGCCGGCGTAAAAATACGGTTGCGCCCCAGCACCAGGCCAATCACATTACGCGGGCCCAGAGCGTCGACGGCCAGCGCCGCCAGCAGGGACGACGGCAAGTCACCCTCGAGTGCCACCACAGCACGCGACGCACCGTGGGCTCGGGCGTTGTCGCGCACAGCGAGCACCAGCGCCTGCCACAGCCACTCCTCGGAACGAAACTCGGGCAGTTCGTGATCTTCCAGGGCATCGAGCACCACGCCGCGCTGAATCTCCTGAACCAGCAGGCTCTCCTCAAAACACGGCGCCTGGGCCACCACGCGGCCGCAGTCGTCGAGCACAAACGAACCGCCGGTATACACCGACTCGTCATAGGCACCGACCGGCGCCATGCAGGCAAACCACACGCTGCGCTTGGATGCGATCTTGCGGTAGGCGCCGCTGCGAACGGCGGCAATGGCAGCAGTCTCGCGGTCGGTCATGTCAAACGCGTTGAATTGGAAATACGCAATGAGGTCGACGCCAGTCGACAGCATCTCGAGTTCGCGGTCCAAGTCAAAAATCACGGCGATGCGCACGCCGTCCACGTCGAACACCGGCGGCGCCCAACGCGTGTCGTTGTTCTCGCCACGCTGCAGGGCAATACTTGCGCGCGCAGGCACCACGCGACCATCCTTAAGCATCATATAGTCAAGCAGCGGCTGACCCTCAAACGAAACCGCCGCGGGCACGATGCAGATCATGTCAAGCTCCTGGATGCGCTCGGCGACACCAGTCAAGCCGGCAAGCATGTCGTGCTCAAAGTCGGCAGCGCCCACCAGGCCACCGGGCATGGCGCCCATAAAGAGCGGAGCCGGAACGCACAGCACGCGCGCCCCGCGCTCGTGGGCCAGACGAGCCTGGTCCTCGATGCGGCCGCAAATGCCCTCAATATCACCCAGGCGCATATCGATCTGTGCAAGCGCGAGCTTCATGGCTCAGCCCTTTCCGTCGTAAACCATCGAAATCGTAGTAAAAGCGCCGGCCGCATGATGCAGTCGGCGCTCGCATGTGCATATGCTAGCTATGATACCCCGAGCGGGGGCGCGCTCCTAGAACGTCGCGGACCACAGCCCGTGCAGGTTGCAGTAGGCATAGACGGTACCGGTCTTGGAACCGCCGGCAAAAAACGTCGCGGGCTTCATGCCGGGCTCAAGGTAATGGACCTCTAAGCGGCCCTCGGCCTCAAGGGCGATCCACTCAATATAGTGCTCGGGCAGGCTGGGGTGCTCGACCGAGCCAACGCGTGCGCGAATCACGTGACCGTCGCGCTCGGTCTCGACAACAGGCACGTGCTTCTCGTGCGCCGCGTCCTCAGTGTTTGCGGTCAGTTCCGTGCAACCGGCAGGGGTTGCAACGTCGTTGCCAAGGGCGGCAATGAGCTTACCGTCGGGGTCCTTAAAGAATTTCGCCATGATGTTCTCCTTTGCTGACGTGCAAATGTTCTTGATGGTTCTTATGCCCAAAGGCAGACAAACCATCCACGGCATTGCAAATGAACACATAACGGGCGGGGACGATGGGGCAGCGCGCGCTATCCGCCCTGACGGCCCCGCCCGAGCGGGTTAGCGCCCGTCGCCGCCCAGCAGCGCCAGAACATCTTCGCGGGTAAACAGCGCCGACGAGATGCCGTCGCCGCCGAGCACGCTGTTGACCAGGTCGCGCTTGGACTCCTGCATCTGCATAATGCGCTCCTCGATCGTATCCTTGGCGATGAGCTTGTACACGGTCACGGTATGTTGCTGGCCAATACGGTGCGCGCGGTCGGTCGCCTGGTCCTGCGCTGCCACGTTCCACCACGGGTCGTAGTGGATGACCACGTCGGCCGCCGTCAGGTTAAGGCCCACGCCGCCCGCCTTGAGCGAAATCAAAAAGACCGGAACCTCGCCCGCTTGGAACTGCGCGACCATCTTGGCGCGGCTCTCCTTAGACGAAGCGCCCGTGAGCTTAAGGAAGGCGATGTCCTCCCTGGCCAAGCGCTTACCGATGATATCGAGCATACCCGTGAACTGGCTGAACAACAGGATGCGATGCCCGCCGTCGAGTGCGCCGTGCACGAGCTCCATACACGTATCGAGCTTGGCGCTCCCCGCCTTGTAATCCTCGTAGTGTAGACGCGGGTCGCAGCAGATCTGGCGCAGCTTGGTGAGCTCGGCGAGCACCTTGAGTTTGTCCTTCTTAAACTCCCCAGCCTCGCGGTGCTGCACCTGCTGGGCGATGCGGTCCTGGTTGGCCAGGTAGAGCTTGCGCTGCTCGCCGGTAAGCTGCGCCATGACGGTGTCTTCGATCTTCTCGGGCAGGTCGGCCACCACGTCTTCCTTAACACGGCGCAGCACAAACGGCGACACGAGCGCCTGCAGGCGAGCGGCGCTATCGCCCTCGGCATGCTCGACGGGGCTCTCAAAGCGCTTGGCAAACGACTCGCGCGTCCCCAAAAGGCCCGGCATCAAAAAGTCGAAGATGCTCCAGAGCTCGGACAGGCGGTTTTCGATGGGCGTGCCCGTCAGGGCAAAGCGCACGCCGGCAGGCAGACGCTTGGCGGCGCGCGCCACCTGCGTGAGCGGATTTTTAATGTACTGTGCCTCATCGAGCACCACGCGGGCAAAATCCTGCTCGACGTACTCGTCGATATCGCGCCGCATAAGGTCATACGACGTCACGACCACGCTATGCTCGGCCACGCCGGCGATCTGCACGCGGCGTTGAGCCTTGGCGCCCACAATGGCGCACACATCGAGCGACGGGGCAAAGCGCTCCAGCTCGGCAGTCCAGTTGTACACGAGTGAGGCCGGGCATACCACGAGCGTGGGCTTGGTGTCCCCCGCCTCCACGCGCGCCAGAATATGCGCAATCATCTGGAGCGTTTTGCCCAGGCCCATGTCGTCGGCCAAGATGCCGCCAAGGCCCAGGTGTTCGAGCGAGCCGAGCCACTGGTATCCGTCGACCTGGTAGCCGCGCATCGTTGCCTTGAGCGATGCCGGCACCGTAAAGTCCATCTTGCCGAGCGTGTCCAGGCGCTCGACGGTACGGCGGAACGCAGCGTCGCGATCGGCCTCGAGCGCCGGCGTGCGTGCGAGCATGCTGTCGACGAACAGGGTGCTCGACGCGGGAAGCGACACGCCGTCGAGCAGGTCGACGGCATCGACACCCAGGTCCTCGGCAAGGCCAAACGCGGCGCGCGCCCCCTCGTCCAGGCGAATGATGTCGCCGGACGTAAGGCGCGCAAACGTTTGATGGCGCTTGTACGAATCGAGATAGACGGCAAGGTCCGCGGCCGAAAGCCCGCTCGCGCCCAGCTCGACATCGAGCAGATTGCTCTTAACGGTCGCACGAACCGAGAGCTTGGGCGCGGGGCGGACCGAGATCTGGCGCAGACGGTCGCTGAGCATGACCTCACCCAGTTCGGACAGGGCGGACAGGCCCTCGGTCAGCAGGCAGAACAAGCGGGCGTCATCGCGCTCCTCAAACGCCAGACCGCCCTCGTAGAAATCGAAGTACAGGGCCGCCGTATCCATAACGCGAAACTCCGCCACCTCGTCGCGGGGCGGCACACCGGGGCGCTGCTCTTCGAAGGGGCTGCCCGGAGCGCCCAGGCTAAAGAGATCCGCCGACCAATCGCCGTAGGTAACCGTAATTTTGCAGGTCACGAGCCCATCGTCGACACCGATCGCCATAGCAAAGCTCGGCTCGGGTGCCACGGTATCGAGCGCGGCGGGCGCGGTGAGGTCGGTGTAGTCGCGCAAAATGGGCAGCGCCATACGGCAGAACTCACCCACCTGCTCGGCGGCAATATGGGCGGGCGTGCGGCACGGCAGCAAGCGCGACAAAAAAGGTGCGGCATGCTGAGCAAATGCAGCGTCGGTACGGCGCGCGCGGCGCGTGTCAACCAAGTAGGCGGCATCGCCCGACGCAAAGCAGTACATATCGGCGGGCAGGCGCAGGTCATAGCTACCACCAGCCGCCGGCGCGATTTTGGCGGCAAGCAGCGGTGGGCGCTTAGCGGATGCCTCGTCCTCCCCTTGCGGAGACAGCTCAACCGCCACGTCGTAGGTGCGATGTGTCGTCATCCCCCGCGACCAGGCGGGCTCAAAGGAGATGGTCTGGCCGCGCAGCAGGTCCAGCACATATACGATGCTATGCTCGGACAGCGGCAACTGACGCTCGGCAACAAAACCGCTGCGGGCAAAGTCGTACGACGCCGAACGCGAGCTTGTGATGTCATCGAGATAGGCAACTGTCGTCACAACAAGGTTGAGCAGCTTTGCCGATGTTTCGTCAAAGGCCTCAGGTGAATGGACAAACGTGAGCTTCTTGCCATAGGAGAACGTGCCGCCGCGCACGTAGGCATCGGCCATGCCGTCGATGTCCTTGACCACGTAGGAGACCGATCCACAGCGAATGCGGAACTCGAGCGCCCAGCTAAAGCGGTCAGCGAACAGCGGATTGTAGTACGGCACCAACGAGGGCTCCAACGCCGCTTTGGGGGCGTCGGGATCAACGGCACCGGCAAGCTTGCGGCGCATGCTCGCCAGCTCATCCATGCGCGCGTCCGAAAGATCGGAAAGCGCCGCCACAAGGCTCGGGCTCGTGGGGACGGGCGCCGGGAAGGGAAAGTTGGGGTTGACGGCCGGCGCGGCGGACGCGGCGCGCGCGGGCTGTTTCGGCTGCGCCGTAAACGTGCGAACCGGCGTGCGCAAACCTTCGACGGGCTCGGCGCCGCTGGCATCCAAATACGCCAGCGCCGTGGCAATAGCGTGCTTACACATACCGGGATAGCGGTATGCGGCGGGGCAGTCGCAGTCGTAGTCGATAACCTCGTGCTCGTCCATGTCGAGCGCCACGTGCGTCTTGTACAGGTCGCCGCGCGAGCCGCGCACCGAGCCCTCAACCGTCACGTTTTTGGAGAAGCGCGAGCCGCTGTCCTCGATCGACAGCACGGCGCCGTTGAGCATGAGCGAACGCCCCTTCATAAAGGTGCCGCTCAACGCCGCCTCTTTGCGAAGCGCCTGCACAAACGTCCCCTGCGCCATCACTTCCTCCAATCTCACCCGGGGTAGCTTAGATCACCGTCACGCGGCCCTGGTTACCCACAATGGCCTTGGCCTCGGCCAGCAGCGGAATCGAACGCGCGTTGACCTTGGCAGGTACCTCGGCACGCAGCACGCGCCCGTCCACCTGCTCGATAAAGATCTCCACGCGGTCGCCGCCCGGGTTAGCGGTGAGCACCGTGGCCAGGCGCGCCATATTGCCCTGGCTAAAGCGGCTGTTGGGCACCATGACCTCAAACACCTTGGGCTTGTTGTTCTCCTCGTTGAGCTCGAGCGGCACGATCTCCTGCGCGATGATCTGGTCGCCGCGGTCCGAGCGCTCGAGTTTGCCCTTAATGCGCACAAAGGCATCGGACAGCTGCGCGCCGGTCTCGGGATCGACCTCGCCGTACAGGTACCCCTCGGCCTCTTTATAGGTCTTGGGGAACACGACGACGGTGGCCTCGCCTTCCATGTCCTCGAGCTGCACGATGCCCATGGGGTCACCGTTTTTGGTCACGCGTTTGGACACGCTCGAGACCATGCCGGCCCACCACAGCGCCTTGCCCTCGGGAATCTCCTGGTTGATGGTGCCGCCCGTAGGATTCTGGACTTCGTAGCCGGTATCGATCTGCGAGAACGAGAAGTCGCGCGCCTTGGCTAGTGCATACTCAAACGGGCGCAGCGGGTGGTCCGAGACATAGATGCCCAGAACCTCCTTCTCCTGGCTCAGCTTAAGGTGGCGGTCCCACTCCTGACCATCCGGATCGGGCACGCTCACCTCAAAGCCCGAGCCCTCAACGTCGCCAAACATATCAAAGAACGACGTCTGACCGCTCGCGCGATCCTTCTGGCGCTTCACCGCGGCATCGATGATGTTCTCGGGGTTGTTCTTATCCACAAAGTGCATCATCTGGCGACGCGGATACCCCGTGGAGTCGAAGGCGCCTGCCTTGATGAGCGATTCGATCACGCGGCGGTTGGCCTGGCTCGAGTCCACGCGCTCGACAAAGTCGTGCAGCGTCTTAAACGGGCCGCCCGCCTCGCGCTCGGCGATAATCGCCTGCGCCACGCCGGTGCCCACGCCGCGGATGCCGGCCAGACCAAAGCGCACGCCCTCCTTGGTAGCCGTGAACTCGGTACCGGACTCGTTGACATCTGGCGACAGCACGGGGATGCCGTCGTGACGGCATGCCGAGACGTAGTGCACGATCTTGTCGGTCTTGCCCGTATAGGACGTCAGAACGGCCGCCATGTACTCGTGCGGATAGTGCGCCTTGAGCCACGCCGTCTGCATAACCAAGATGGCGTAGCCGGCGGAGTGCGACTTGTTGAAGGCGTAGGACGCGAACTCGAGAACATCGTCCCAAATCTTCTGGGCGACCTCGCGCGTATAGTTGTTCTTGATGGCGCCGTTCATCCAGTGGTCGTAGGTGGTCTCGTCGGAGCCATCCTCCCAGTGGAGCACCGTCGACGTGAGCAGCTTGATTTTCTTCTTAGCCACGGGCTTACGGATACGCGAGTCCGATTCGCCCTTGGAGAAGCCGCACATCTCGACGGAGATGAGCATAACCTGCTCCTGGTAGACCATGGTGCCGTAGGTTTCGCCCAGGATGTCGTCCAGGCGGTCGTCGTAGGAGACCGCCGGCTCCTTGCCGTTCATACGGTTGATGTAGGACGAAACCATGCCGGCGCCCAGCGGGCCCGGGCGGTACAGGGCGATCAATGCTACGACGTGCTTGTACTCGGTGGGCTTCATGTTCTTGATCGTGGCCGTCATGCCGGCGGACTCGACTTGGAAGACGCCGGCGGTGTGGCCGGAACCCATGAGCTTAAAGATCTCGGGATCGTCAAAGGGAATCTCTTCCTCTTTGATGTCGATGCCGAAGTTCTTTTTGATGTTTGCCTTGGCCTTGGAGATAACAGTCAGCGTGCGCAGGCCCAAGAAGTCCATCTTGAGCAAGCCCATGTCGGCAACGGTATGGCCCTCGTACTGGGTAATCTCGACGCCGCCCTTGGTGTCGAGCTTGGTGGGCACGTGCTCGTTGACGGGGTCGCGGCAGATCAGAACGGCGCACGCGTGCACGCCCTCGCCACGGGTGAGGCCCTCGATTGAGAGCGCCGTGTCGATGATGCGGCGGGCGTCGTCGTCCTTTTTATATGCCTCGGCAAAATCGGGGTTAAACAGGTCCTCTTTGCCGGGTTGCTTTTCGAGCACCTGCTTGAGCTTGACCTTGGGGTCGCTCGAGACCATCTTGGACAGACGCTGGCCCATGTAGACCGGGTAGTCCAGGACGCGAGCGGCGTCGTTGATGGCCTGCTTGGCCTTAATGGTCGAGTAGGTGATGACGTGGGTGACCTTCTCGGGGCCGTAGAGCTGGCGAACGTGCTCCACGACCTCGAGGCGCCGCTCATCGTCGAAGTCCATATCGATATCGGGCATCTCGGTACGCTGCGGGGACAGGAACCTCTCGAACATCAGACCGTTCTCGAGCGGGTCGAACGCGGTGATGTTCATGGCGTAGGCGACGATAGCGCCGGCGGCCGAGCCACGGCCGGGGCCGACGCCGATGCCGTTGTCCTTGGCCCATTGCACGTACTCGGCGACGATCAAAAAGTAGGCGGCAAAGCCCTTGTCGCAGATGACCTTGTATTCGTACTCAAAGCGCTCTTTGATGTTGACGCCACCGATCTCGCGCGTGGCCCAGTCGTCACCGTAGTGCTGGCGCAGGCCCTTCTCGCACTCGCGGCGGAACTGGCTCTCGTGCGTCTCGCCGGGATCGAGCAACGGGAAGCGCGGCAGGATGATGGAGTCCCAGTCCAGCTCAACGTAGCACTTGTCGGCGATCTCGAGCGTGTTGTCGCAGGCCTCGGGGCAATACGGGAACATCGCCCGCATCTCCTCCTCGGTCTTCATGTAAAACTCCGAGCCGGTCATGCGCATGCGGTTGGGGTCATCGACCTTGGCGTTCATGCCAATACACATGATGACGTCCTGCACGGGAGCGTCCTCGCGGCGCAGGTAGTGGAAGTCGTTGGTAGCGATGACCTTGACGCCTACCTGCTTGGCGATGTCGATGAGCGTGCGGTCCGTCTGCTCATCGGTCAGGCCGTTGTCGGTGGTGATGCCGTGTTCCTGGATCTCGATATAAAAGTCGCCAGGTTCGAAGGTATCACGGAAGGTCTCGGCCCACTTGATGGCGCCCTCCATGTCACCGCGGTCGATGTACTTGGGGATGATGCCCGCGATGCAGGCGCTCGTGCAGATCATGCCCTTGGCGTGGCGGCGCAGGTTGTCGAGCGTCACGCGGGGCTTGTAGTAAAAGCCCTGCACGGCTGCCTCGGAAACCGTCTGCATCAGGTTGACGTAGCCCTCCTGGTCCTTGGCCAGAAGGATCATGTGGTAGAGCTCGGGCTTATGGTCGCGGGCAAGCGTCTCGTCCGGCGTAAAGTAGACCTCGCAGCCAAAGATGGGCTTGATGACCAGAGGCGGCTTGAGCTCGTCGATGTTGCCCTTCTCGTCCCACATGGCCATGTCCTTAACGTACTGGGCATGCTCGCGCGGGTTTTCCTCGGGATCGGGCTCCACCAGCTCGTCGCGGCGATCCTTTTCCAAAAAGGCCTTGTCGTGGCTCCAGGTTTTGTACTCGGGCGTGTTGTGGTTGACGGCGTCGCAGGCCAGCGCCAGGTCGGGTACGCCATACATGTAGCCGTGGTCGGTAATGGCCACGGCGGGCATGCCCAGCTCTACGGCACGGTTGACCATATCCTGGATACGGGTTGCGCCGTCGAGCATGGAGAAAACGGTGTGGTTGTGCAGATGGACGAATGCCATGTGATGAGCTCCGATGCGGGTTCGTGTTCTGACTGAACGATTTTACCGCACGGCGCGGATAGCACCCGAACCTAGCCAAACCCACACGGCTCCTCTTGCAGTTGCGGTGAAATGCGGACTGTTTGGCGGCTTTTTTGGCCAAAACAGTCCGTATTCCACCGCAAGTTATTGAGGGCTAGAGGCTGTAGGTGACCACCTGAGGCTCGCACGGGTTGGCGGGGTCGACTTGCTCCACGCGGACGAACTTGACGGTCACTGCCTCAAAGCCCGCCTTGTGCAGAACGTCGGCGTAAACGCGCGCCTGCAGGGCGTGCTTCTCCTGCAGCTGTTCCGGCGTCTCGTCCGGTGTGCCGCCCGTCTTGTAGTCGATGACCAGCGCGCGTGACGAATCCGCCGGGTTCGTCGCCAGTGCATCAATGGCGCCCTCGGCATAGGCACCGTAGCGGGCGATGTCCTCGTCCTCGCAGCCCAGCGAGAAGAACGGCACCTCGGCACGGATGCACGGCCAGGCAAGCAGCTCGGCACGGACCGCCGACTTGAGCCAGCGGTCCAGGGCAACGTCGAAGCGCTCGCGCTGCTCCGGCGTCAGGTGCCACAGGCGCGTCAGCGCATCGGCACGCTCAGCGGGCAGCGCATCGGCACCCACCTCGATCAGCCACTGGCAGGCGGCATGGAACGCCGAGCCCAGCGCCATGGGGTTGCCGGCGGGCTCGACAGCAGCCACGTCTGCATCGGCCATCTCCGAGCCATCCGACTCTGCATCATCGCCTGCCTCGTCCATGGGAACACGAGTCTCGGCGGCACGGTCTTCCGTCTCGGCATGCAGCGCCGCGGCAATTGACGAGTAGCTGTACGAATCGCGCGCCGGATACGGGCAGGTGCCCATGCGCACGCCCACCGCCTGGGGATACACGAGCTCAAACGCATCGGGCTCGGGGTCGGCAGGACCGGGCACAGTTGAGTGCGCAGCATTATCGGCGGCATCGGCATCGCCGCGGACAAGCCTGCCCTCGGCATCCAGAGAAGCATTGGCCTCAAACGACTGCTCGCCAAAAGCAAAGTCAGCCAGCGAGATGAGCTCGTAGTCGCCCGGCTGGGAGTTGTCGAACACCAAACGGTCGGCATCGAGCTGCGGCATGTCCAGGCCGTCCGTCGGCAGAATACGACGCAGCACGTCGTAGGTCAGATCGGTCTCGACGTCGAAGGTCGGCGCCGTCACCTTGCCACGGCTCACGCCGGCATCCATCGCCAGAATGACCAGCTCGCGCGCACGCGTCATGGCAACATAGAGCAAGCGGGCCCGCTCCTCGAGCGAAAGCTGCAGGTCGTCGTCGCGCAGGCGGGCAAATGCCTCGGCGGGAGAGCCCGTCGCACAGACGTCCTCCATGAGCTCTGGCGGCAGCCACAACGACGTGCCCTTGCCCTTAAACGCATGCTCAAACTGCTTTTTGACGTCGTCGCCCTTCACGAACGTGCCGTCCGCGAGTTTAACGCCGTCGAAGCGTGCCGGCAGCGCCACGACCTGCGCTCCACCCTCGACACGCCCCATCTGAGCCGCACCGGACGATTTGCGCACGCCAAAACACTCGGCAACCGCTACGACCGGATACTCCAGACCCTTGGACGCATGCACCGTCATGATGCGTACCGCGCCGTCGCCCTCCTCGTTGAGCGCGCCCGGGGCCTCCTTGCCCGCCAAGAAGCGGTCGAAGGCGAGCGCAATGGAGCGCGGCGAGTTGCCGAGCTCGGCCTCTGCCTCGGCCACGGCGTCGAGCGCCTTGAGCACGTTGGCGGCAATGGCCTTGCCCTCGGGACCACGCTGTGCCAGACGCACAAACCAGCCGGAGGCGTTGACCACGTCGCGCGCGATGGCGGCGAACGAATCGCGGCCCACGCGACGGAGCGCATACCGCAGCACCTCGCGGGCGCGCGTCACGAGCGGCAAGTCTTGCAAACCCGGCACATCGGAATCGCTCATGATGCCCACGTCGATGTTGCGGCGCGAGGTTTCCCCCGTCTGGTCGTCCAGCTTGGTCGCCAGCGCCAGGAACTCCTGAGCGCCGAGCGCAAACATCGGCGAGGCCAGCAACGGCATAAGACCCTGCGCCGTATCGGCCGGGTTAGCAAGCGCGCACACCAGGGCACGCACCGTTTGGACCTCGGCAGCCTGGGCAAAGACCGAGCCGCCCGCGATGACGCAGTCGAGTCCCTGGTCGCGAAACGCCTGTGCGTAAACATCGGCATTGGTCATGCGGCCCAGCAGCAGCACCATGCCGCCCTGGGGCTGACCGGCATCGGCAAGCGCGCGGAACCGCTCCGCGATCGCGCGGGCCTTGGCCTGTGTGCGCTCCTGCGTACTGCCGCCGGCAACAAAGAGCGCCTGGCGACGCGAGGCGTCTGCCACCAGCGTGTCCTTGCGGCCGTCACTCGCCTCAAGGTCCAAAAAGCCCTGCATCAGGCCGCCGTCATCGCCGTCGAAGACGCGTGCCACGTAGCGCAGCACCTCGTCGTGGCTGCGGAAGTTGCGCACGAGCTTGACGAGCTCGCCGGCGGGGACATCCAGCGTGTCGCCCGTCTCGGACGCCGCCGTCGAGCCCACCTTGCGCTCTTGGCGACGGAACACCTCGACCTCGGCGCCGCGGAAACGATAAATCGACTGCTGCGCATCGCCCACGGTACACAGCGCACGCTCACCCGCGCCGGTCAGGTAACGGATCAGGTCAGCCTGCATCTGGTCGGTATCCTGGAACTCATCGATCATGACCATCTTAAAGCGGCCCTCATAGGCTGCTCGAATAGCCGGGTAGTCGCGCAGCGCCTCGTACGCCATACGCAGTAGGTCGTTGTTATCGAGCGCGGACTGGCCGGCCTTCAGTGCGCGATACTCAGCCTCCACGGAACGGGCCAGGCCCACCAGCGCATCGAGCGCGGGGGCACCGCAGGCCAGCACGATATTGATAAACGCATCGGCAGCCTCGGCCTTGAGTAGCTCCACCTGCTCCTTAGAAAACGCCTTGCTCGCCCGAGGCATGCTGCACGACATCATGAGTCGCGCCGCATCCTCCATGGTTTTGCCGCTCGCCTCAAACGCGTCGATGGCGTCGAGTGCCACCTGTGCCTTTTCGGTCGCGGCCTTGCTCGCACCCAACGCCGCGCGATAGGCGTCGGCAAGCGCCGAGGTGTCAGCCTGGCCGCGCGCCACGCACACATCGTCCATGCCGCCCGGCAGCTGGCTCGATAGCTCCAGCAGGTCGCGCACCAGACCTTTGATGGTGGTACCGGCGCCAAACGGCCCGCCCTCGCCCGCCATGGGATACCAAGCGTAGAGGGCCTTAAGCGAGGCGGCGAGCTCAGGCGCGGCATCGGGCGCCGTCGCGCGGGCCAGCACATGCTCAACAGCCTGGTCCATAAGCTCGTCGGTATCGGTGAGCACCGTGAACTCGGGATCGATGCCCAGCTCCAACGCATGTGCGCGCAGGATACGCGAGCACATGCCGTGAATGGTCGAGATCCACGCATCGTCGACGGTCAGGGCTTCCTCGTCCATGCCCTCGTCGATGAGCGCGCGGCGCACACGGTCACGGATCTCGGCCGCGGCATCTTTGGTAAAGGTAATGGCGAGCACCTGGTCCAGATGCTCAACGAACGGACCGGATTCGGGCGAGAGCGCGTAGACGATGCGGCGCGTGAGGGTAAAGGTCTTGCCCGAGCCGGCACCTGCCGAGACAAACAGCGGGCGGTCGAGCGTTTTGACGACTTGCAGTTGTTGCGGCATCAAAGTCGAAAGATCCATGGTCTACACGCCCCTCCTTACAAACGTTCCTTCGTGGTTATACGAGCAGCGCGCATGCGCGGCCTGAGCCGACGTCGGGTCGACGGCGGCAACGTCGCCTGCCTCGAGCTCGCGCAGACGCTCGGCAATGCCGGTCTCCACGCGATCGAGCAGCGCATCAAAGTCCATGTTGCCGCCCTCGCCGGGAAAGCCCTTCTTAAGGCCTGGGATGCGGCCGTCGCCGCGCTCTTCCTCGAGCAGCTCGGCACTCGCGGCGCCTCGCAGCGCCGGTTTGCCGCTCTTGGTCGAAAAATAGAGCGCCGCGCGGGTGTCCAGATCCAGCGCCCGGCGCATAGCCTGCGCATAGATAAGCGTCTGGGTATGGGGCGGCAGCCAGCGCGGGTCGTCGATGGGGGCCTCGCCCGATTCCTCGTCGCGCACCGTGGGGTCGGCGAGCTTAAACTCCTCGACACCCGAACGATGCTTGTAGTCGATTACCACGGCGCGATTCTCGGCATCCACATCCACGCGGTCGATGCGCCCGCCGAGCGGCCAACCGGCATACTCGACCTGGAGCTCGTTGAACGCAAACTCCAGGTAGCGCGGAGCAAAGGGGGTGAGCGCCTCGGACTCGTAGGCAAGCACGCCCTCCAGCTGCGGCAAGATCTCGGCCACCTGGCGCTCCTCCACTGAAGAGAGCGGCACCAGCGGGCCTTCGGTACCGCGCTTGCCCGCATGCTCGGCCAGGGTCTCGGCAAAGACCTCGCGCAACAGCTCCTGCGCGCGCGGCAGATTCATGGGCGTCACGCGCTCCATGCCCTCCTGGGGCAGACGGGCATGCAAGTGTTCCAGCACGTCGTGGACAAAGTTGCCCTTCTCCATATTGCCAAAGCCAGCGTCGATCGATTGGGGCTTCACGCGGTACGAGACGAACCAGCATAGCGGGCAGGTCGAATAGGCCTCGATCTGCGAGGCAGACGTCAGGCGCGGCACCAGCGGCGCATCCTCGCCCTCGCCATCGCGACGGCGCAGGACCAGATACGGAATGGCTTCATCGCTCAGATGCTGAGGAGCTTCGCAGGTCACGCGCTCGCGCCTAAGACCTTCGCCTGCCGCGGGATCGAAGTCCCTTACGATATCGCCCTCGCCCACGCACTTCGCCTTGTCGGCGCCAACGGCCTTAGCGTCGTCAGCGGCCTTGTCGGCGTCAGCGGCCTTGTCGGCGTCAGCGGCCTTAGCATCGTTAGTGGCCTCGGCATGCGCCCGCAACTCGGTCCACACGGCAGCCGGGTAGCACTCGCGCGCCTGGCGATCGTGCGTCACGCGGGCAAGCGCAACCGGACCACGCGACGCTTGTATCGCGCGGCCAAAGCGTGCGCGCAGCAAGGCCGCAGGCTCAAGCGTCACACCGCTGCGATCTAACTCTGCCGTCAGCGTTGCCAGCGGGCCCTCCTCATGTGAGAGCGGATAACTGTCCAGGTCGACGTCGGCAAACAGCACGGCATCGTAGCTGCCGGGGCGCAGGGCCGCCGCATCGGCAAGCGAAGCAAAGCGAACCTGGGCGCGTGGCGCACGGTCAACCTCGTAGGTCTCGTAATCGTAGGCGGCGCTACGCTTGTCCACCTTGGTGCGAATGTCATCGAGCACGGGCACGGTCGCGGCCTGCGACACGTCGAGCGCACGGGCGCCATTCATAAGGATGTCGATGACGTGGCGCAGCAGGGCCACCTCCGCCTGGCGACGGGCCTGACCGTCGAGACCGCCAAGTGCGCGATCGGGCAGTGCCTCGGCAACGGCAAGCATGGCCTTGAGCGCCGTCACGGGTTTGTCGCGCCACAGCGCCTGGAACACGTCCGAGATCACGCACGGCACGTTCTTAAACCAGTTCTCGTCGCTCGCCGCTTTACGCGCGCCCCTCACCTGGCCCTGCACGCTCTGCAGCAGGCTCTTGACGCCCGCAGTGGTCTTGCTGCGCGACAGTCGCATATTCTTGTCGAACGTGCGCGCGCTGGCGGCGTCGGCACCCGAAAGCGGGCTGTAAATCCAGTCGGTAAGCTCCGGAGCGGGCCACCACTCAGTCTTAGAAGCTGCCCCTTCGTCGGCGGCCTTCATACGCTCGATCAGGTTGGCGAGCGCCGTGAACTGCCTGCCCGCAATGGATTGGGAAAACGCCGTGAACTCGGCCGTCTCGGCAGCAACGTGGCGCGCCGCCAAACGAGCGGCAAGCTCGCCGAACAGCTGGGGTGCCCGGGCAGAAACAACGAGCACGCGTACGGGGTCGGCGGGTGTTGCAGCAACTTTATCGTCCTTGGACTCCTTGTGCGCTTTCACCAACTTATCGATGACGTCCGCATAAGCATGGGCACGGGCATGGGGGCCGGCGACCTCAATAAAGGCAGGCTGAGCAGCGGACTTGGAGGCAGTCTGGGGCGCGGCGGCGCCCTCCCCCAGCGGCGCGATCTCAAACAGCACACCGCGGACATCAAATGCCGCGGCAAGCTCCTCGCGCATCGCCGCTTGCTCGCGGGCAAGCAGCACGACAACCTCTCCCCCGTTGTTTGCCACGGCGGACAGCAGCTCGAGCAGGCTATACGTAAATGACGTGACGCCGCGCACGCAGACGGCGCGGGCGCACGCCGGAAGGTTGTCGGCCAGCACCTCGGCCATAAGGTCAGCCGCCTCGCAGGGCTCGACCATGCCTCGACGGTCCAAGCCGCTCGCATAGGCGCTCAACAGCTCGAACACGCGGGCCTCGGCGTCACTTTTGGGCTCGGGCTTGCAAACGTTGTCGCAGCAACGCTCGGTGCCTGTCCCTGCCACGCCCGGCAACACGTCGCGGGCCATACGCGCAAGCATGCGTACCGTGCCTTGGCTGCGCGAGAGCGGCTGCAGAGCAGCGTCGTCGCGGCGGTCGATCATGTCCGAGAACAGCATCTGGCGCTGAAGGTTATCCACAAAGCTGCGGCCATCGCCCATAAGCTCCCACAGCGAGCGGAGCCACGATGTGGGCGTCTTGTAGTCGATGCCCAGCGAAGCCCCGGCTTCTGCCGCATCATGGCGGCACAGGTCGAGCTCGGCAAATGTTGGCGCCAACAGAACAGCGCGCCCGTGGCGGGCAACCAGGTCGGCCAGCAGCGCCGCCTCGGCATCGCTCAAATCCGTGCCGGCATTAGTGGTATAGATTCGAACAGGCATGGTCCTCCACTCAAACTGTTCGCAATATTCAATGCTTCCATCCTACCCGCCCGCGCGGACAGATTTGCCCCACGCCAACAGATTTGACCCCTTGGAGACAGAGGAAAATGGATCACCGAGGAGGTCAGTCTAACCCAGTGATCCGTTTTCCTCCGTCCCCAAAGGATCAAAAAACCGCCCCCGAAGGGACGGTTCTGCGCAATTCGTTTGTTGCCGCTGGCCTACTCGCCATCCTCCAGCTTGATGAGGATCTTGCGATAGCCGCCGTACTCGCCGTTGAGTGCCTTGGACACGCGGCTCACCGTAGTGGACGAAGCGCCGGTGCGGGCCTGAACCTCAACATAAGGCTCGCCCTCATCCAGATAACGCGCAACCTGCAGACGTTGCGAAAGATCGCAGATCTCGCGCGGCGTGCAGATATCGGTCAAAAACGCCTGGATATCCTTCTCGTCATCCAAAAGACTAAATGCGTGGACCAGCTGCTTGACATCAGGCTTGTCAAACATGTTCTCGATATTCATCGATCACCGCCAAACCCGCCATAAGGCATCGAAGTTGATACTGACATCGGGCATCGTTCGCCCGTTCTATGCAATAGGGCAACGCCTGTGGCTTTTGCCCGTAGCAGTGTAGCACACCACCAAACTAAAGCGACAAGACTCTCTGCCAGCGGCGCGTTTTTCAGGACGAACGCCGTTTTGAAACCGAATGCGCACGTAAGCTCCACGAATATCTGAGACAATGGGCGGCCGAACAAGGCGGCACACCCGAGCGGCCGTCCAAGCCGCCGCAGCAAACCGCTTCACGCGACACCGACGCACCCTGCGCAAGAAAGGATTCACACCATGCGCTTTATGCTTAACTGGCTCTTTACCTCGATCGCCATCGCGATTGCCACGTTCCTCGTCCCCGGCATCCAGCCCTTCGGTTTTGCCGAGGCCTGGGTCTGTTTCGCCTTCGTGGGACTGTTCCTGAACATCGTCGATTCGCTCGTCAAGCCGTTTCTGACGGTTATCTCGCTGCCGCTCACGATCATTACGCTGGGTATTTTTCAGCTCGTAGTCAACAGCTTTATGCTCGAGCTGGCCAGCTATCTGTCGGTCAATCTGCTGGGCGCGGGTATCTCCATCGCCAGCTTTGGATCGGCCTTTATGGGCAGCATCCTGGTGTCCATCATGCGCAGCATCCTCGACAGCATCGCCGAGGGCTAAAACGGCCATTCCGGTCGCGCCCGTCTCAACAGCCCAAAACGAAGGCCGCCCATCACAAAAATGGGCGGCCTTCTTATTTGCCAAGTCTCAAAGGGCGAGAGAATCTGCCATTTCCACCCCGTCCCCAAATGGCAGGTGTGGGTTAGATGACGTAATCGTAGCCTTCGTTGGGAGCGACAAGTTGATCGAGCGTCACACCGTCGAGGTAGTCGTTGATAAGCTTGTCCAGGTTCTTCCACACGTCGAGCGTGGGGCACTCGTCAGAGCGCGAACAACCCTTGCAGTCGCCATCCAGGCAGGCGACCGGCGCCAGGCTGCCCTCGGTCAGGCGCAAGATCTCGCCCACCGTGTACTGCTCGGGCGGGCGCGTGAGCACATAGCCGCCGCCCTTGCCGCGCATGCCCGAGAGCATGTTGGCGCGCACGAGCGTAGCCAGAATATTCTCGAGGTACTTCTCCGAAATACCCTGACGCGCCGCAATCTCTTTAAGGGGGATACGGCCTGTCGCCTGGTGCTCGGCCAGGTCGACCATAACGCGCAGGGCATATCTGCCCTTTGTGGAAACCAACATATATATAGCTGCCTTTCGGTCTTTTAATTCGTAGAAATTCTAGCCGAAAAATTGGTTTTGAAAATACCTATTCCCGTCAAGATGGTTAATCGACTCGTAATAATCTTCTATTTCCTATTGCGTTACTAGGCTTTACTGTCTACTATGCTTGCCAACAGCAAAACGAACAACCTATAAGGTTTGTGGGTTTCGCTGCCACACACACCGTAAAACCACACGGTATCCAGTCATTTGAACACTTTGGAGGTTCACCATGAGCAATGTTTACACGTCCATCGATCAGCTTATCGGCCACACCCCGCTTCTGGAGCTCACCCACTTCGAGGCCGACGAGGACCTCAAGGCCCGTGTGCTCGTCAAATTGGAATACTTCAACCCCGCCGGGTCCGTCAAAGACCGCGTCGCCAAGAACATGATTGACGAGGCCGAGAAGGCCGGCAAGCTCGTGCGCGGTGGCGACTACACCATCATCGAGCCCACGAGCGGCAACACCGGCGTCGGCATCGCCTCGGTGGCGGCGGCCCGCGGCTACAAGGTGATCATCACTATGCCCGAGACCATGTCCGTCGAGCGCCGCAAGCTCATGCAGGCATACGGCGCACAGCTCGTGCTCACCGACGGCTCCAAGGGCATGAAGGGCGCTATCGCCAAGGCGGAGGAGCTGCAGAAGGAAACTCCCAACAGCATCATCGCCGGCCAGTTTGTGAACCCCGCGAACCCGGCCATTCACAAGGCCACGACCGGCCCCGAGATCTGGGACGACACCGACGGCAAGGTCGACATCTTCGTCGCCGGCGTCGGCACCGGCGGCACCGTGACCGGCGTGGGCGAGTTCCTCAAGGAGCAAAACCCCGAGATTCAGGTCGTCGCCGTCGAGCCCGCCACCTCCCCGGTGCTCTCTAAGGGCCAGGCCGGCCCGCACAAGATCCAGGGTATCGGTGCCGGCTTTGTGCCCGACGTCCTCGACACCCAGGTCTATGACGAGATCATCCCCGTCGAGAACGACGATGCCTTTGCCACCGGCCGCGCCGTGGGCCACAAGGAAGGCGTGCTCGTGGGCATTTCGTCCGGCGCCGCCGTCTGGGCCGCTCTGCAGCTGGCCAAGCGCCCCGAGAACGAAGGCAAGACCATCGTGGCGCTGCTCGCCGACACCGGCGAGCGCTACCTGTCCACGGCGCTCTTCTAGGACTAGAGCTTCTCCTTCTTAGAACGAGTCCAAGGCACGCCGGTCTCCCCTCTCTTCTGGCAGCCTGAGCTCATCCCAACAGGGTGTCCCACAGGACGCCCGAACTTGCTACAATGTCTGCGGCGCGGAACCAGCCTCCCGCGCCGCTTTTCTTTTTTGGCCACATGCCACCAAGGAGAACCTCCCCATGCACAACAAGCGCGTGCTCGTCGCCATGAGCGGCGGCGTCGATTCCAGCGTGACCGCGTATCTGCTCAAAAGTCAGGGTTACGAATGTGTCGGTGCCACCATGCGCCTCACCTGCCCCGCGCCCGATCCCACCACGGGCATGAGTAAGGTCGACCGCGACATCGCCGATGCAAAGGCCGTCGCCGAGCGCCTGGGGATACCCCATCACGTGCTCGACTTGCAGCAAACCTTCGACCGCAACGTGATCGAACGCTTTGTGAACGCCTACCAGGAGGGGCTGACGCCTAACCCGTGCATCATCTGCAACCGCCATATTAAGTTTGGCGCGCTGCTCGATGCGGCACTCAATATGGGCTGCGATTACATCGCCACAGGTCACTACGCCAAAACGAGCCAGGCGTCCGACGGAACCTGGCAGCTGCATCGCGGCGAGGACCCTAAAAAGGACCAAAGCTACTTTTTATATTCGCTTACGCAGGAGCGCCTGGCGCACACGATCTTTCCGCTGGCAGGCCTGGACAAGGAGCACGACGTGCGCCGCATTGCCGCCGAGCAGGGCTTTGCCAACGCCAAGAAGGCCGAAAGCGAGGACATCTGCTTTATCGCGGATGGCGACTATGCGGGCTATATCGAGCGTCGGTGCGGACATCCCGCTACACCGGGCGATATCGTATGGCGCGACGGCAGCGTGGTCGGACGCCACAACGGCGCGTTGCGCTATACCATCGGCCAGCGCAAGGGCCTGGGCGTCGCGATGGCGCATCCCGTGTACGTAACGGGCGTCGACGCCGCCAACAACATTGTGCATCTGGGCGAAGCCGAGGACCTAACCGCGGCGGCGCTAACTGCCAATGAGTGGATCTGGAGCGCGCCGGCAGAGTGCATGGAGGCCGAGCTCGATGCCGGCGGCATTCGCGTGGGCGCCAAGTACCGCTACCGACAGAAAGACCAGGCAGCGACCCTTACGCGCGGCGAAGACGGGCAAATGTTGCTGACCTTTGACGAGCCGCAGCGCGCCATCGCCCCCGGACAGGCCGTCGTCGTCTATCGGGGCGACATCGTCCTGGGCGGCGGCACCGTGACCGGCGCGCTTAAGTAGCCGCGGGTTTATCGCTGCACGTGTCGAAGTACCTCAACAGCGGCACCAACCTCGATTACGCGACGCTCAAGGCCGCGGTGAATGGCCTCGAGTCGACCCTCCGCCGTCGCCCACTCGCTCTGCGAAAGAATCTCGATCGCTTCATCAACAAATCCGTTGAGCCGCGATGAATCGAACCAATCGAGCAAATCCGCAAGCGCCAGCTGGACGGAAGGGTCGGGCCCAAACGGCTTAGCGGAAAACCCAAACTCCCCAGCTGCGAGCACGGCAGTTGGTACGTTGTACCACAGGCAGTTGCCGCTATCGAACAGCGGAGCAGGTTTTATCTCCAGGGTGTCGACATTGCGGATGATGCCGAAGTTTCGCCAATGGCGGTCGCTGTTGGCCAAAAGGGCATCGCAGACAATCATCTGCGACATAGACCTTCTCACAGCGGCCTCATCGACACCATGCTTGCCGAGGTAGCAACAGTATCGATCGTATGTCGAGTTTCCCCGCTGGCTACCAAATGCGCCCTTAACGTAAACAGCCGGAACATATTCCTCGCGGCCGTCAAGAAAGTCGTCGCACAGACACACAGGGCCATCGAACATGCGCTCAACCGTGTAAGGAACAAACTCCCCCTTGGAAAGCAAACGACGATGCAGAGCCGTTGCAACTGCCTCGTTAAAGGGCCGTTGGTCGTCCATCCCGCACCCTTTAGCCAAAACGCGAATGCCGTTTCGGATCATCCACGATTTAGGGAGCTCGCCCTCGGACGTGTTATCCGGATTATTTAGACCGATGCCTTCCAGCCAACCCGAACGCTCTTCGGGCGCCGATCGCTCAAAATCATTCTCGAAGTAATTGATGCTTTGCCATTTGAGTTCGGCGCAATCGGCCGGCCGCAGCCAATAACAATCCGAAAGCGATAAGCCCAGGCACCGAACCGGAACCTCGATGCCACTGGCAATTCCCAGTTCACGATAGCGCGAGACGAGTCCAGGGCGAACGTCAGGCACCGACCGATGGCTCCACCACACGTTGAGCTCCCGTTTATTCACCGTAGGAGAAGAGCTCGAGCATGTGCCAAACGGCATTCGTTGCGCATCGAGGACCTCGGCGATTTCGAAGGGAAACTCACGCGTCGGATCAAATGAGACATGCGCGACCTCATGGTCGGCCGACATCAGCGTAAACTTGCGTCCCACATCGGCCGCAGGACGGCGTCCTCGCTTGCGGACCTTTTGGTAGGCGGTCGCAGAATTGTACTCGACCATCTTCCGGCCGCCCACAATATCGCACACAAGCGTCCCCGATGCGGCAAGTTGCGATATGCGGGCTTTCGTAACGCCCAACAGGCGGGCGGCATCACCCATAGATAAGTACTCAGACGTATCCATACACCGCATCACCTCGTTAAGTAATTTACGTGTTTAGTTAATAGATTACTTACATCATAATACTAAACGACCTAAAGCGAAAAAAGGCCCGAGAAATCGGGCCTTAGCGATTGGTCAGCCGAGTCGCAAACTGCTTCCTTAGCGCTGCACGTAGGCGCGGACCAGCTCAAAGGTGTTACGCACACCGTCGATGTGGCTGCGCTCGTAGTTGTGGCTCGCGTACACGCCGGGGCCGATCAGACCATGGCGAATGTCGTAACCGGCCGAAAGCGTGGCCTCGACGTCCGAACCGTAGTGCGGGTACACGTCGATGGCGTAATCGAGCTCCAGCTCGCGCGCGATATTAGACAGCGTGGTTACCAGGTCGTAGTTGTACGGACCGCCCGAATCCTTGGCGCAAATCGAAACCATGCGCTCGGTGCAGCCAAGGTCGTCGCCCACGCAACCCATGTCCACGCTGATCATCTCGCGCGTGTCGGCCGGCACGAAGGCGCCGCCGTGGCCGACCTCTTCGTACACGGTAAAGAGCAGCGATACCTTGCGCGAGAGTGTCACCTCGCCAGCGGCGACGGCACGCGCCAGGCCCAGAAGAATCGACGCGGACAGCTTGTCGTCAAGGAAGCGACTCTTGATGTAGCCGCTCTCCGTCACCGTGGTACGCGGATCCATAGCGATGATATCGCCCGTCTGAATACCCAGCTCGAGCACATCGTCCTTGCTGTCGACGTTCTCGTCGAGCAAGATCTCCATGTTCTTCTCGATGGTCTTGACCGGTTCATCGGCCACATGCGCCGAAGGCTCGGTGTTGAGAACCACACCCGTGTAGACATTGCCATCGCGCGTGTAAACGGTGCAGTTCTCGCCATCGGCCGTAGACCACTGATGCCCGCCGAGCGTCGTGGGACGCAAGCGACCATTGTCCTTGATGGAGCGCACCATGGCGCCCAGGGTATCGACATGGCTCGCCAATACGAGCGGCTCGCCCTCGCCGCCAAGCTCAACCAACACGTTGCCCTTATTGGAACGCTCGGGCCCAAACCCCATCTCGCGCAACGTTTCCATTAGATAATCAGTCGCCGCACGGGTATAGCCCGTAGGTGAAGCAATAGAAGTCAGCGCCTTCAACTGGTCAGTAATATAGGAGAGCGTAGAATCCATCTTGGACACCAAAGTCACCCTTTCATATCGAATTAAACCCACAGCAACAATACCACCACGCACAATTATTTACCTAGCGAGACAACCCATCGAG
>URKH01000021.1 GCA_900548255.1 uncultured Collinsella sp.
AGACAAAACGCTAGCGCTAGCAGCCGAGGCAGCTAAAATAGCCCCGTCCCAAAAAGACTACCCGATGGCGGTTGTGAATCATTATGCATGGGGAGTCATAATTATCATTTTGTAAACAATTCTATGAAATTAACGCCATAAGTGATGCTTGCGGTTACAATACCGCGAGGCCTAACCACACACCTTTAAGCCGGTCCTGTGAGACCGGGAAGGAGAGCTATGGCGAACAACCATACCGCGGGCGCTGCCGCCCGCACCTTCGCGCCCAGCGAGCTTTGCCAGCGTATGCTGGCCAAAACCAGCAAGGGCACCTGCGGTCCCTGCATCCTGTATCTTGAGGATGGGACCATTTTTTATGGACGTGCATGCGGCGCCGAGGGCACCGCGACCGGCGAAGTCTGCTTCAATACCTCGCTCGAGGGCTACTTTGAGGTTATGACCGACCCGAGCTATGCCGGCCAAATTGTAACCATGACCTATCCGCAGATCGGCAACTACGGCATCGACGAGACCGACGTCCAGTCGGCCTTCCCCGGCGATACCGCTCGCCCTGCGAGCGCTCCCGCTATGCGCGGCATGATTGTGCGCGACATGTGCGCCACGCCTTCTAACTGGCGCTCGGCCGTCAGCGTGCCGGAATACCTGCGTGCCCACGGCATCGTCGCTATCGAGGGCGTCGACACCCGCGCTCTGGTGCGCCACCTGCGCGACAACGGCTCCAAGATGGGCATCATCTCGACCGAGGTCTTTGACGTCGACGAACTTGCCGAGCGTCTGGCCGCAGCGCCGACGCTGGTGGGCGAGAATCTGGTCAAGACCGTAAGCTGCCCCGCGCCTCACGAGTTTGTGGCCGCCGACCTTCCTGCCACGCATGACTTTGCGCTTGCGGCTGCCGCTCCTGCCCGTCACAAAGTGGTCGCGTATGACTGCGGTGTGAAGCGCGGCATCCTGGAGGGCCTGGTCCGTGCCGGCTGCGACCTTACCGTCGTGCCGTGGGATACGCCCGCGAGTGAGGTGCTCGACATGAATCCCGACGGTGTCTTTTTGTCCAATGGTCCCGGCGACCCCGACGCCGTGGTGGAGACCTATGAGCAGGTACAGCAGCTGATCGGCAAGGTGCCGGTCTTTGGCATTTGCCTGGGTCATCAGATGATCAGCCTGGCCTGCGGCGCCCAGATGGAAAAGCTTAAGTTTGGTCACCGCGGTGGCAACCAGCCGGTCATGAACCTGGTAAGCCGTCGCGTGGAGATCACCGCGCAAAATCATGGCTTTGGCCTGCTGTTCCCCGGCTTGGGCAAGCTTGTCCCCGAACTTTCCGGCGGCGAGACCGAGCATGCGGCCGATGGAGATCTGCGCGTCTGGGTGCGCCGCGGCATCGCGCCGGTCGTGATGAACGAGCGCTTTGGCCGCATTCGCCTGACGCATGTGAACCTTAACGACGGTACCGCCGAGGGCATCCAGCTGCTCGACGCCCCGTGCTTCTCGGTCCAGTACCACCCCGAGGCCTCGCCTGGCCCCACCGATGCCCACTATCTCTTTACCGCCTTTACGCGACTCATGGACGGCGAGGAGAACTACCTGGACATCGACACCGCGAAGGACCGCCTGACTGGCTGGAATTTCGCCGACGATGGTTCCGCCGTTCTGGCGAACGGCGGAACCATCGACGCTGCGGCTGCATCTGGCACATCATCTTGCCGTTCTGCTTCGGACGCGCGGGCATAAGCCCAGCGCGCCCTCGCATCACGGCAACCTGATGCACCAGCTGCACCCTCGCTGACTTTTCCAAAACATTGAGTCAGCCTCTCTAGGAGGTTTTAAACATGCCTAAACGTACTGACATCAAGCGTATCCTCGTTATTGGTTCGGGTCCCATCGTCATTGGCCAGGCCTGCGAGTTCGACTACTCCGGCGCCCAAGCCTGCAAGGTGCTCAAGGAGGATGGCTTTGAGGTCATCCTGGTTAACTCCAACCCGGCGACCATCATGACCGACCCGGGTCTTGCCGACCGCACCTATGTCGAGCCCATCACCGCCGAGTTTATCGAGCGCGTGATCAAGAAAGAGCGCCCGGACGCGCTGCTGCCCACGCTGGGCGGCCAGACCGGTCTGAACGCCGCCGTCGAGCTGGCGAAAGACGGCACGCTGGACAAGTACGGCGTCGAGATGATCGGTTGCGACCTTGCCGCCATCGAGCGCGGCGAGGACCGCAAACTCTTTAACGAGGCAATGGCCGAGATTGGCCTGGAGGTCGCGCGCTCGGGCTATGCCTACAGCGTGGCTGACGCCGAGGCTATCGCCGAGCGCGTGGGATATCCTTGCGTGCTGCGTCCGAGCTTTACCCTCGGTGGCGCCGGCGGCGGCATCGCGCATACCCACGAGGAGCTCGTCTCCATCGTGAGCCAGGGCCTTGAGCTCTCGCCTGCCCACGAGGTGCTGGTCGAGGAGTCCATCGAGGGTTGGAAAGAGTATGAGATGGAGGTCATGCGTGACCACGCCGGCAACGGCATCATCGTGTGCTCTATCGAGAACCTCGACCCCATGGGTGTGCACACCGGCGACTCCATTACCGTGGCGCCGGCGCAGACGCTCTCCGACCTTGAGTATCAGCGCATGCGTGTCGCCTCGCTCGCCATCTTGGAGAAAATCGGCGTCGAGACCGGCGGCTCCAACGTGCAGTTTGCCGTGAACCCCCAGACCGGTCGCCTGATCGTCATCGAGATGAACCCGCGCGTGAGTCGTTCCTCCGCACTGGCCTCCAAGGCCACGGGCTTTCCCATCGCCAAGGCCGCCGCGCGCCTGGCCGTTGGCTATACGCTCGACGAGATCGTCAACGACATTACCAAAGCAACGCCTGCCTGCTTTGAGCCCACGATTGACTACTGCGTGGTCAAGGTGCCGCGCTTTGCCTTCGAGAAGTTCAAGGGTACCGACCCCACGCTCACCACGCGCATGAAGGCCGTGGGCGAGATTATGGCGATCGGCCGCACCTTCGAGGAAGCCTTTGGCAAGGCCATGCGCTCGCTGGAGGATGGACACCAGGGTATTTGTGTCGGTGGCAAGGAGGGTGCCGATAAGCTGAGCGACAATGAGCTCGCCCAAGCCGTGGCAACCCCGACCGAGCACCGCATCTTCTTTGTGGTCGAGGCCCTGCGCCGCGGCTGGGATGTTGCGCGCATCCACGCCATTTGCGGTATCGATCCGTGGTATCTCAATCGCATCAACGATATGGTGCAGGTCCAGGAGAGCATCCGCGGCCTGCGTGTGGAGGATATCGACGCCGACGCGATGCGCCTGCTCAAGCAGTATGGCACGAGCGACGCCGAGATCGCCGCGCTGACCGGCTCGGACGAGCGCTTTGTGCGCGCCTACCGCAAGGGCCTGGGCGTGGTTCCCAGCATGAAGACGGTCGATACCTGCGCTGCGGAGTTCTCGAGCGCCACGGAGTACCACTACAAGACGTACGAGAACATCTACCGCACAAGCCCGCTCGCCAAGAAGTGCGTGGCTCCCGACGAGACCACGCCGGCGGACAAGCCCAAGGCGATGATCCTGGGCGCCGGTCCCAACCGCATTGGCCAGGGTATCGAGTTCGATTACTGTTGCGTGCACGCGAGCTACGCGCTGGCGGCCCGCGGCTTTGAGACCATCATGGTCAACTGCAATCCCGAGACCGTCTCGACCGACTATGACACGTCCGACCGCCTGTACTTTGAGCCGCTCACCTACGAGGACGTCATGGACGTTATCGATGTTGAGCGCCCCGACGGCGTCGTGGTGACGCTCGGCGGCCAGACTCCGCTTAAGCTGGCGCGCATGCTCGAGGAGAGCGGCGTGAACATCATGGGCACCAAGCCCGATGCCATCGACTTTGCCGAGGACCGCGAGCGCTTCGCCGCTCTGCTCGACAAGTTAGGCATCATGTACCCGCCGGCGGGCCAGGCCACCTCGTTTGAGGAGGCCGAGGCCGTTGCCGCACACATTGGCTACCCGCTGCTGGTACGTCCGAGCTATGTGCTGGGCGGCCGCGGCATGATGATCGCCTACGATGCCGAGCATCTGCGCGATTACATGACCGAGGCTGCACGCATTAGCCCCGACTACCCGGTGTATCTGGATCGCTTCTTGGAGGGTGCGATCGAGTCCGATGTCGACGCCCTGTGCGACGGCGAGGAGGTCTACATCGGCGGTATCCTGGAGCATATCGAGGAGGCCGGTATTCACTCCGGCGACTCCGCGACGTGCATTCCGCCGTTTAGCTTTAGCGAGAGCCTGCAGGCGAAGCTCCGCGAGACTACGCGCCGCATCGCGATGGCGCTGGGAGTCCGCGGCCTGGTCAACGTGCAGTACGCCATTAAGGGCGAGACCGTCTACGTGATCGAGGCCAACCCGCGTGCCAGCCGTACCGTGCCGTTTATCTCCAAGGCCACCGGCGTGCCGCTGGCCAAGTGCGCGGCGCGTATCATGGCGGGCGATTCCATCGCGAGCCTGGGCCTGCCGAGCGACGAGCGTCAGCTGGACTGGTTCTGCATGAAGGAAGCCGTTATGCCCTGGGGCCGTTTCCCGGGAGCCGACGTTATCCTGGGACCCGAGATGAAGTCGACGGGCGAGGTCATGGGTATCGCCAAGAGCTATCCCGAGGCATACGCCAAGACGCAGCTGGCGATCGACTACAAGCTGCCCGACCCGAGCAGCGGCAAGGTGTTCATCAGTGTGTGCGACCGCGACAAGCGCCATATCCTTTCGGTCGCCCGCATCCTGCGCTACCTGGGCTTTGACATTTGCTCTACCGAGGGTACGGCGCGCGTGCTGCGCGGAGGCAACGTGACGTGCGAAGTCGTGGAGAAGATTAGCGGTCCGCACGACGGCGAGCGTCCCAACATCGGTGACCTGATCGCCGATGGCAAGATCGCGGTGATCATCAATACGCCGTACGGTCCGGGCTCGCGTGGCGATGGCTACCTGCTACGTACCGAGGCCGTGCGTCGCGGTGTGACCTGCGTGACGGCGATGTCTGCCGCCAACACGTACGTGAGTGCCATCGAGGCCGTGCGCGAGGACCAGCAGGGTCATGGCAGCGCCAATGACATGGGCATGGACGTCATCGCCCTGCAGGACCTGCCGCAGCACACGGTGTAGTTGACCTGGCCGGCCGGGGCGGCAGCCGGACACTTTCTCTCGGAAACTGGGCTTCGCGAAGTTTTCCGAGAGAAAGGACCGCCTCCCGCCCCGGCCTGCGGTGACTTGGCTGCACCGTGTGCTGCCGAAGGGGCTTTGCGCGATGACTAGGGCTGAAAAAGAAAGTGAGTGTGGGCCCTGCCGTTCGTTCGAGCGGCAGGGCCCACTCTTTGTATGGAGGCCTTTTTACTGTTAGTCGAGGACGCCTCTGGACAGTTAGTTCAAATTCGTGTTTTCTAGAGAGTAGGAGAAGATCGATTTGGACTCATTCAGCCTATTTTTGGCAATCTGAATCGATAAAGACGCTCTGTCAAGCTGGGAACGGCCCAATACTGGGTCCGCGCCGGCTTCCAAGCGGCAGTTTCGTGCCCAAGGCCACGGCCAAATTATACGTATCTGAACTAACTGCCCATCACTCTCCGCCAACCTTTTTATCCAAACCAAATCAGCCAACGTACGCCATGGCAACCCCCGGTAGGTCGCAGGGTGGCGGCTGAGCCTTTCCCTCGGGAAACTTCGCGAAGCCCAGTTCCCGAGGGAAAGGTATGGTCTGTGTAATACCAGATAAACAGTACATTTTTGCTAGATTGGTATTTGACTGAAGAACCAATTGGTATGGCTTATTAAGCCTACCTTGCCGTTGACGCTCATTTTACTGCCGTTGGTGGACTTCCGAACTTGGTTGCGCAAGTGCTCCCGTATATTGATATGACCTAGTAGGTGGCTATCTGGTTACTACCAGTTGGCCCCTTGGTAACGGGTGGCCCCATTGTGCGGAATGTACCGAACATCCCCGTTTGATACGTTTTCCCATGCTGCCGGGGGGGGCGTCCTCGGCATGTCGGAAGAAAGGAGCCCAGGTGCGCAGGAATTCCATTTTTACGAAACGGTGGGTGAAGGGAAGCGCGGTCCTCGTTGCCACTGCAGCGACGCTCGTGTTTGCCAATCCCCAGCAGGCGATTGCCACGCCACTCAAGGGCGTCGACTCAGCGACCGTGTCCCAGTCTGCCTCGAATGTCGTCGACATCGATTTCGCTGACGGCATCAAGGGCCGTATTACGTTCCTCGAGGACGGTATTTTCCGTTATAACGTCGACCCCAAGGGTGAGTTTTCCGATTACGCCACACCGCGCAGTAAGTCCCACACGGCTAAAATCCAGGCTCAGCCCGATACCTCGGACACCTACAGCAAGCCGAGCGCGACGGTTGCCGACAAGGGCGACACTATCGAGATCACCGGCGGAAAGGCGACCGTGATCCTGGACAAGGCGACTGGCAAGATGAGTATCAAGTCAGGCGACCGTGTCGTGGTTTCCGAGTCCGCGTCCCTCGACCTTGATAAGAAGGGTACCGTCCAGACGCTCGCCAAGGAGAAGTCCGAGAACTTCTTTGGCGGCGGCACCCAGAACGGACGCTTCCTGCACACCAACCAGACCATCGCCATCTCCAACACGAACAACTGGACTGATGGCGGCGTTGCCTCGCCCAACCCGTTTTATTGGACGAGTGACGGCTACGGCGTACTCCGAAACACGTTTGCAGAGGGTTCCTACGACTTCGGTTCCACGGACTCATCGACGGTCACGACTTTGCACAGCGAGAATGAGTTTGATGCCTACTACTTCGTGGCGACCAACGAGGGCGCTTCGAACGTGGCAACCGAGATGCTGCAGGACTACTACAAGGTGACCGGTAACCCGGTACTGCTGCCCGAGTACGGGTTCTACCTTGGTCATCTTAATGCCTATAACCGTGATGGCTGGTCAACGACCTCGGGTCAAAAGAAGTGGGAGACCAAGGGCAGCAAGTCCTCGAGCGAGAAGGGCGACGTTAAGTACGAGTCTGGCATGTCGACGGGCTACAAGCTCGACGGCACACTTGCGGCCGAGACGCTCAACGGTGAGGGCCCTTCGGTTGATACCGAGAACATGAAAGCGACCGATTTCGACCGCCAGTTCTCTGCTCGGCAGGTTATCGATGACTACGAGGACAACGACATGCCGCTCGGTTGGTTCCTGCCGAACGACGGCTACGGCGCCGGCTATGGCCAGAACGGTTACTACAAGACCGGCGGCGTCAACTCCGACGGAACGAGCTCGGCCGACCGTCTTAACGCTGTGCGTGCCAATGTCGACAACCTTAAGAAGTTCACCGAGTATGCCAACTCCAAGGGTGTGAGCACGGGCTTGTGGACCCAGTCCAACCTTGAGCCCGACAGCAACTCCGAGACCCCGTGGCACCTGCTTCGCGACTTCGACGCCGAGGTCAAGACGGGAGGCATCTCTACCCTTAAGACCGACGTTGCCTGGGTTGGATCTGGCTACTCCTTTGGTCTTAATGGCATCAAGACAGCTTATGACACGGTGACGACCGGCGCTAACAAGCGCCCCAACATCATCACGCTCGATGGTTGGGCCGGCACGCAGCGCTTTGGTGGCATTTGGACCGGCGACCAGTATGGCGGTAACTGGGAGTACATTCGCTTCCATATCCCCACGTATATCGGTCAGAGTCTTTCGGGCAACCCCAACATCGGCTCCGACATGGATGGCATCTTTGGCGGCGACCCCATCATCTCTGCGCGTGACTACCAGTGGAAGACGTTCACGCCCTCTATGCTTGACATGGACGGTTGGGGCACCTACCGTAAATCGCCCATGACGCACGGCGATCCCTACACAGGCATCTCGCGCTTCTACCTCAAGCTCAAGGCGCAGCTCATGCCCTATATCTACACGAGCGCGGCCTCGGCGGCCAACATCGACACGGGTAACGGCGATGCCGGCCTGCCCATGATCCGCGCCATGCTGCTTTCCGACAACTCCGAGTACGCCGCAAGCACTTCGACGCAGTACCAGTATATGTTCGGTGAGAACTTCCTAGTGGCACCGGTGTATCAGGATACCCAGGCAGACGAGAACGGCAACGACATTCGCAATGGGATTTACCTCCCCAACTACGGCACCGACGAGAATCCCACCATCTGGATCGATTACTTCTCGGGTAAGCAGTATCGCGGCGGCCAGGTTCTCAACAACTACGAGGCTCCGCTTTGGAAGCTGCCGCTGTTTGTGAAGGCCAACGCTATCGTGCCGATGTACGCCGAGAACAACAACCCCGAGGCAGTGAGCGACACCAACACCAAGGGTACCGACCGCAGTCAGCGTATCGTCGAGTTCTTCGCCACCGAGGGCGACGGCACCTTTACGCAGTACGAGGACGACGGCTCCTCCATCGAAAACAACACGACTGAGGACGATTCCTACGGCACGATCGACAATATCTCCTACGGTGTGCATGTGAGCACCGTCTACAGCTCCAAGGCCGCAGGCGGCACCGCGACCTTTACCGCCGAGGCCTCGAAGGGCGGCTACAACGGCTACGACTCCAACCGCACCACGACCTTCGTGGCCAATGTGTCCGCCAAGCCCACGAGCGTTGTCGCCAAGAACGGCGGATCCGCACTCAACGTGGTTGAGGTCGACTCGCAGGAGACCTTTGACGCCGCGACCCCCGAGGCCGGCCAGGCGGTCTACTTCTACAGCGAGACCCCCAACCTCAACCACTACGGCAGCGATGCGGACGGCACCGAGGCCGAGCAGGGCGAGAGCTTTAACAACACCAAGATCACCACGAACCCCAAGGTCTACGTCAAGTTCGCGAAGACCGATGTTGCTGCAGCGGCGCAGACGCTTGAGCTGGGCGGTTTCGTGAATGCCGACGCCACGCTCACAGCCGATCGCCTCAACGAGAACCTCTCCGCACCCACGAACCTTGCTGCCCCCGAGGACGTCACGACCCCAACGAGCATAAAGCTCACCTGGGGAAAGGTCGATGGTGCTACCTCCTACGACCTTAAGGTCGACGGCACTGTGTTTGCCGTGGGTGATGCGGCCGAGTTCACGCACACCGACCTCGCCTACAATAGCAAGCACACCTACCAGATTCGTTCGCGCAACGCCGAGGGTTACTCCGCCTGGAGCGATGTGCTCGAGGCGAACTCCGCACTCGATCCGTGGCGGAACGTCCCCGACGCCGAGGAAATCACCTGGGAGGGCTCACTTTACGGCAGCCATAAGGCCGAGCTTGCCTTCGACCATGAGTTCCAGTCGGGCGACGGCGGTTTCCACTCCGGTGGCAACGATCTGGGCAAGGCGCTTACCGTTGACTATGGACGCGCTTACAAGCTCGATAAGCTCGAGTACTATCCGCGCGATGACGCCGGCAACGGCACTGTGACCAAGATGCGTGTTGAGACGAGTCTCGATGGCGTCCACTGGACGAGCCAGGAGGTCGATTGGGCACGTTCCGCTGATTGTAAGACGGTAGCGTTTGACGGCACCGTGGCCGCCCGTTACGTGCGCATGACACCGCTCGCCTCGGTCGGCAATTTCTTCTCCGCGTCCGAGATTGCCATCTACAAGACCGACGGCACGGATGGCTTCGCCGTGGGCTCCAACCTCAACAAGGCCACGATCTCCGACGGAGACTACTCCAACATGAAGAACTATCTGGGCCTCGAGAACCGCGAGCCCGATACCCCGACGTTCGGTTCGCAGATCCGCGACCACTTCGCCGACCTCAACGATAACGGCGTTTACGACGTCTACGATTACTCGTTCACCATGGCGGGTCTTGACGGCGGCACTAAACAAAAGGGCAAGGTCGCAGGTTCGCTCGCGGTGATTCCGAGCAAGACCGAGGTCGAGGCCGGTGATGAGATCACCGTTGATGTCTATGCGGCCGACGCCAAGAACGTCAACGCCCTGGGCGCTCTCGTCAACTTCAAGAGCGACCAGTTCGAGTTTGTGTCCGAGAGCATCGCGCAGGACGGCTCGACTGCCGGCATGGAGAACCTGTCTCGCGAGAAGGTCCAGTTCGCGGACAGAACGCAGACTATCAATCTCGCCTTTGCCAACCGCGGCGATGGCAAGCTCTACAACGGTACCGGCGCGGTGGCGAGTTTCAAGCTCAAGGCCAAGACCGCCGGCAAGGTCGAACTGCCCTCGACATCTTGGCTCATCGGTCCGGCATGCGACGCACTTGAGTTTGCGAGCGACGGCACGGTGACGATGCCGGATGTTCCTCAGCCAACGGTCGCCGAGTACGGTCAGGATGCCTTCAACATCACGATGACCAACGATGAGCTCACGACCGACGACGGGACCAACGTCGAGAAACTTATCCAGCAGAAGAGCTATAACGCGCTGTTCGATAATAACGAGGGCGACAACGGCTTTGAGTTCCTATGGAACTGGAGCGGCAACTGGGACAGCGAGGGTAAGCTTCCGAGTTACGTGAAGCTTCCCACCACGATGACATTCGCATTTAAGACGCCTTCGAAACTCGATAGTGTCGAGGTCGTTAACCGCAACGGTGGCAACGGAACCGTGCAGAAGATCAAGGCTGTCGTGACGTTCGAGGATGGCTCGACCCAAGAGTTCGCGGGCGGGGAGTACGATTCCTTCCGGGCTCGCTACGCTTTTGGCCTCTCTGCCGAGAACAAGGGCAAGAAGGCGACCAAGGTCGAGGTCACGCCGCTTGAGGCATCGGGTGACCAGATGCTCACACTGCGTGAGGTCAACTTCAACTACACGCAGGGTGTCGAGGCCATCGAGGGTGTCGAGCTAGGCAAGAACCAGACCGGGTTCTTTGAAGGCGACGTTACGCTCGTCGACGCCAAGGCCACGCCTGAGAGCGCCGGCTACCCCTATGTGACGGTCGAGAGCTCCGACCCCTCTGTGGTAAGCGTCTCCGCTGTTCAGGCTGGCGATAGCGTGAGCTACTACCTGCGTGCCAACAAGGCCGGCAAGGCAAAGATCACGGTGGCGTCGGTACTCGACCCCTCCAAGACCGCATCCTATGAGGTCGAAGTCAAGGCTGGTGTCGATACCTCTGCGCTCGTGGCAGCGCTTTCCGAGGCCGCGGGCTACAGCGAATCCGTCTACACTAAGGATTCCTATGCAGCTCTCACCGCTGCGGTCGAGGCGGCTCAGAAGCTCCTCGACGGCGGCCAAGGCAGCTATAGCAAGAAGGATGTCGCAGACGCCACAGCCAAGATCGAGAAGGCAATCGACGGCCTCAAGATGCGCCCTGTCGATGAGAAGATTCTTATCAACACGCCCGAGAACCGCAAGAACGTCAAGGTGGCCGGCTTCTCGAGTGAGGCCGACTACGAGGGCAGCAACGCCGTCAACGCTCTCGACGGCGACGAGCGGACGCTTTGGCACAGCGACTGGGCCCATGGGACCGGTATGCCCCAGTATCTGAGTGTCGACCTGGGCCGCGACTACGATCTCACCGACGTTACATTCCTGCCGCGCCAGGACGGCGGCACTAACGGCGATATCTTCGAGGCCGAGATACTGGTCTCCGACACTGCCGACGGTTATGAGATGGGCACCGCCGCGTCGATGGGTACGTTCGCCTTCGACAATGACGGCCGCGTGCTCACCGACCGTGGCGACTGGAAACAGATGAGCTTTGGCGCCGCGCGCGGTCGCTACGTGACCGTCAAGGTGATTCACGCCGGCGGTGGCAACGTTGATGCCTACTGCAGCATGGCGGAGCTCAAGTTCTACGGTACGGCCGTCCCCGATCCGGTGGCGAAGGATGATCTCGCTACCGCGATCGAAAAGGTTGATGCCGAGGTTGCTGCCGGCGACCTCAAGGCCGGTGACTACACCGAGGCCTCCTGGACGGCGCTCGAGAACGCCCTGGCGAGCGCCCGCGCCATCTTGAGCGACGAGAAAGCCACGCAGGACGAGGTCGACCAGGCGCTCAGGGCGCTCGAGAGCGCCCGCGGCGCGCTCGAGAAGACCCCGGTGGCCCCGGTCGAGAAACCGACTAAGAAGCAGCTCAAGGCCCTGGTCAAGCAGGCGAAGGAGACTGACACTAGGGGCAAGACGGCCGAGTCTGTCAAGGCCCTGACGGATGCCATTACCTACGCCGAGGACGTCTTGGGTGCTGAGAATGCTTCCGACACCCAGCTCCAGGCGGCCTATGACCAGCTCAAGCTGGCTATTGAGAGCCTCAAGGATGCCGATTCCGGCAATCAGGGCGGCTCGGGCAACCAGGGTTCCGGCAATGGCTCGAACGGCGGCAACCAGGCGGGCAAGCCCGCAGGCGACAAGGCCCAGGGCAGCAAGAAGAACGGTTCGGCGATTCCCAATACCGGAGACCAGACGGCGGCGACCGTCGCGACCGTCGGTGGTCTTGGCGCCATCATCGCCGCGATCGGCGCTTTCTTCCATCGTCGCAGCAAGGCTAAGTAGCCCCAGCAACAGCTAAGCAAGCGTGCCCGCCGTCCCACCCAAGGACGGTGGGCACGCTTTTTGAATGTAGGCGGAAAGCTCCGACCCTTCGGCCTTAATCTCGCAAAGCGTTCCGTCTCCCGCCGAACACATCAGCATCGGCGGCTATACTTGAATTATTTGCAGTTAAGGGTCGCGGATCGCCGCGTCACCGCTCTCAACAGGAGGTCTTTGTTTATGGCAGATCAGAAGCCGGTTGTCGGGATCATCATGGGCTCCAAGTCCGATCTGGGCGTTATGGAAGGCTGTACCGCCGAGCTCGAGGCGCTCGGTGTGCCCTATGAGCTCGTCATTGCGAGCGCGCACCGCACGCCGGCGAAGGTCCACGAGTGGGCTTCGACTGCTGCCGACCGCGGCATCAAGGTGATTATTGCTGCTGCCGGCAAGGCTGCTCACCTGGGCGGTGTCGTGGCTGCGTTTACGCCGCTGCCGGTCATCGGCGTGCCTATGAAGACGAGTGACCTGGGCGGCATGGATTCGCTGCTGTCGATGGTGCAGATGCCTTCGGGCGTGCCCGTGGCCTGCGTTGCCATCAACGGTGCCAAGAACGCCGCCATTTACGCCACGCAGATTCTGGGCGCATGCGACCCCGAGTACCGCAAGGTTATCGAGAAGATGAAGCAGGAGATGGCCGACGCCTAGGCGTTCCGCCGTTTCACCGCAGTATAAGGAGAGCCATGTCCGACTATCAGGGAAAACGATTCAAGGTTCCTCAGATTCCCGATCCGTCGAAGCCGGGTGCTGCCCGTGCGGCACAGCAGGGTCGGACATCCTCTCCTCAGCAGCCGCGCGCGCCGCGCCCCGTGACGCCGGCGACGCATCGTCGACAGGACGCGCCGGCCGCATATCGACCTTCATCTTATAGCACCGCTAAGAAGCCGCCCCTGTCTTCATCGCATGCCGCGCCGTCGGATTACACCGAGCCGCCGCGCAAGAAACGCCGGTCCGTCATTCCCATTCTGCTCATCATTATCGGTATCGGTCTGATCGTTGCCGCTGCCGCCATCTTTATCAATGCGCAGATTGGCTACAAGCAGGCGAGCGAGTCGTATCAAAAGATCGAACGGCAGTATAGCGATAAGGACGCTAGCGGCGTGCCGATTATCGATTTCAATGCTCTTGCCCAGACAAATCCCGAGGTCGTCGGTTGGATTTACGTACCGGGCACCAACATTAACTATCCCGTAGTGCAGGCTACTGATAATTCCAAGTACCTCAACACGTTGTTCGATGGCACGTCCAACGCATCGGGTGCCATCTTCTTGGATTACGAGGACACTGCGCCCGGCATGGTGGATCAGCAGACTACGATCTATGGTCACCACATGAACGACGGATCGATGTTCAATGTGATCTCGGGCACGACCGATCAGGCGACGTTCGACAGCATAGAGTGCGTGTACTACATCACGCGCGACGCCACCTATAAGCTGCGTCCGCTGGCGACCAAGGTCGTTGAGGACACGTATGCCAAGGCGCGTACGCGCAATTTTGAGGGCGACGACGGGCTCAAGAACTACCTGTCCGAGATGCTCGACGGTGCCTCTGCCGTGGCGAGCGATGCGGGCGACCGCGCCGCCTCAGCAACCAAGGTCGTGACGCTCGTGACCTGTCGCTCGCTGTCGCTGAGCAACACGCGCGTCGTCATGGTGCTCACGCCGGTCGAGGAGTAGATTATCCAGGGGTAGCTAAAGAGCCCCGTCCCAAATTAGCTAAATTGCCCTAGAGTAGCTAATTTGGGACGGTAAGGGAGAAATGATGCTCGAGAATGGCAAAACGATGCCTTCGGTTGATGCTTGGCTGCGTGAGGCTAAGGCCGATGCTTCGGCGGCTGGCTGCGGCATGTACCTGACACACAACGGTGTGGTGCGTGCGACGCCCAAGGCCGAGGTGCGCGGAGTCGAGACCGATGGCGTGGCGCCTGGGCATAAGGTGGGCGGCATGGTGTTCGGCTTCGATGCTCAGAAGGTGCAGGCTGCTATCGAGGCCACGCGCGCGATGCCTGGTATCGGCTATGTGCGCGTGTGGCTGGCAAGCGGCGAGCTTGCCGTGGGCGACGACATCATGCTCGTGCTCATTGGCGGAGACGTTCGTCCGCATGTGGTCGATGCGCTGCAGGCGCTCGTTGGCACCATCAAAAATGAGTGTGTGAGTGAGGTCGAGCGCGAGGCGTAGAGGCTTACGTCGATAGAAGGCTCGTTTATAAAAATGCCCGCCGGTACGTGTGATACCGGCGGGCATTTTGCGTTTTGGGCGCGGTGGACGCTACACGCGCGTCGCATCCTTGGGGCTCATGGTCATGCTCTGGAAACGATTTTCCATATACTCATTATCGAAGTACGTGCCGTAGAACTGCGCAACGGGAATATCGCTGACCGTGCCGTTGACGCGCTGGTACCAGTAATCGAGCGACTGCAGCGTCATGACGCCGTCGACCAGCATAATGATGGTGAAGATGACGGTAGCGGAGTAGCGGCTCTTCCACGGAATCATGTTGATGAGATTGAGCAGCCTCGGCAGCAGCAGCTTGATCCAGATGAGGCCACCCAGGCCCCACAGGCAGGCAAAGCCCGTGCAGGTGCGTCCGCCGGTAAGGACGGCGAGTGGGTCGGGCATGCCAAAGAGCTTCATGTGCGAGTAGTTCCACGAGACCACACCGAACGAGGTCTGCATAAACCAGCCCACGAACACCTCAAAGCTTGCGCCAAGTAGGGCACTCACCAAAAAGATAATGATGGGGTTCTTTTTGTAGAAGCGGTTGAGCACCATGGTCATGAGTACGGCGCCAAATCCGTAGATGGGGCTGAAGGGGCCAAACAGCATGCCGGCGCGGTTCTGGTAGACGCCCGGGTCGTCGACCGTCATATGCCAGATGTCCTCCAGGATCAGGCCGAGTACGCAGCAGACAAAGAATACCCAGAACAGGTTGAAGTAGTTGAGCTTGATGTAGCCTTCGCCGGTCTCATCGCGGCCGAGCATGCCCTCGGCGGCGGCGTCGCGATCGAGCATCTCCTGCAGGCGGCGCTGCAGCTCGCGCTCCTGACGAAGCGTGGGGTCGACGGTGGCCGAAAGCGCGACGAGGATGCCGAGCTGGATGGCGGGGCGCAGCAAGAACGGCCCGATACCCTGGAGCATCACGTCGACCAAAAGCTCAACGACGGTAAATGCGATAAGGATATAGGACAGGCGCGCGGCGTTGCGGCGCTGGTTTTTGATAAGGTCCAGGCCAAAGATGATCAGGATGACGGCACTTGCCGCAGAGAGCATGATGCCGGCGACGATGAGTCCAACCGCGACGAGCGTGTTGTCGCCGAGCTTGGCGGCGGTGTTGCCGGTGATGAGCGCGGTGATGACCTGCCACATAAAGGCGGCGACCGACGGGAGCGTGCCCACGCCGGACAGAATGCACAGGGCGGCGTACACCTTAATGATCAGGGGGATCTTCTTGACCTCGGTGGCGCTGGGGACGCTGGGGTCGAGTTCATTTCGATCCATACATAACCTTTCTCGCTTTGTTGCAGGTTATAAGGATACGCCGCCGACCTGCCAAAAGACAGGACAAACGACCCAATTGCAACTTTGTAATCCCCAACGGTGGACACGGCGGCCATCTGGGGGAGCGGGCGCTTGCGCTGGACAGACCGATAAAATGTTTGGCTACAAAACTGATTATTAGCTCGGTGGGCTTTTAAAAAGCGCTGTTCATGCGCGGGAGTGCTTGTCCTGCCGTGCGTATAATAAGGTGGGTAACGCCAAAATACGAGGCTCTGAGGGGATGCCATGTCTCAAGAAACCATCCGCGCGGCCGAGCGTGCCGCGGGACAGGTGAACACCATGTCGACGTATGATCCGGACTCCGACCAGCTGCATGAGGAATGTGGCATTTTCGGCGTATGGGCGCCCGATCGCGACGTGGCTCGACTGACGTACTTTGGCCTGCGTGCGCTGCAGCACCGTGGCCAGGAATCGGCGGGAATCGCCGTGGGTGACGGCGGCACGGTTATGGTCCGCAAGGATCTGGGCCTGCTCGACCGCGTGTTCTCCAACGCCGACCTGTCGACGCTCTCCGGCCAGCTGGCCGTGGGCCACGTGCGCTATGGCACCGCCGGTGCCAAGAGCTGGGAAGCCTCTCAGCCGCATCTTTCTACCATCAACAGCGTCATTATCGCGCTTGCTCACAACGGCACGCTGGTCAACACCGACGAGCTGCGCCGCCAGCTGATCGAGCTGGGCGTGCCGTTCCTCTCCAATTCGGATTCCGAGGTCGCGACCAAGCTCATCGGCTACTTTACTCAGCGTACAGGCCATCTGCGCGAGGGCATTCGTAAGACCATGGAACTCGTGCGCGGCGGCTACGCCATGACGCTCATCAATGAGCAGGCGCTCTATGCCTTCCGCGACCCGCACGGCATTCGCCCGCTGGTGCTGGGCAAGCTCGTGGACGAGGGCCTGGACCAAGCCGATGCCGCATCCGTTTCGCAGCTGCCGTCGCAAGACGACGCCGCGACGGTCGACGCCACCACCCATGTCACGCGCGCTGGCGGCTGGGTCGTTGCCTCGGAGACCTGTGCGCTCGACATCGTGGGTGCCGAGTACGTCCGTGATGTCCGCCCCGGTGAGATTTTGCGCATCAGCGCCGAGGGCCTGGTATCCGAGCAGGGCGTACCTGCAGCCGAAGAGCCTGCCAACTGCATCTTTGAGCAGGTCTACTTCGCCCGCCCCGACTCCATCATGAACGGCAAGAGCGTCTACGCCTGCCGCTACGACATGGGTCGCCAGCTGGCACACGAGGAGCCCGTCGAGGCTGATCTGGTCATCGGCGTGCCCGACTCCGGCCTGCCGCCCGCGGAGGGGTATTCGCACGAGAGCGGCATTCCCTTTGGCGAGGGCCTCATCAAGAATCGCTATGTGGGCCGTACGTTTATCGAGCCCACGCAGGAGCTGCGCGCCATGGGCGTGCGCATGAAGCTCAACCCGCTGCGCGACAACATCGAGGGCAAGCGCCTGGTCGTCATCGACGACTCCATCGTGCGCGGCACCACCATGGTGCAGCTCGTCAAGATGCTGCGTAACGCCGGCGCCAAGGAGATTCACATTCGCATCAACTCGCCCGAGGTCATTTGGCCGTGCTTCTACGGCATCGATACCGACGTGCAGTCGCAGCTCATCAGTGCCAACAAGACGGTCGATGAGATCTGCGAGTACATTGGCGCCGATTCGCTGGCCTTCCTTTCGGTCGAGGGCCTGCTGAAGGTCATGCCCAAGGGCGGCTATTGCGATGCATGCTTTACCGGCCGCTATCCCGTGGCGATTCCCGAGAGCTTTGGCCGCGACAAATTTATGGAGGGCTTTAAGCCCCGCAACCTGGACAAGCCGCTGCACTTTGACGACGACGCCGTGGTCGAGAAATACGACGACCGCAGCTGGGAAGAGGAGCACGGCGAGGCCTAAAACCTGCCATATGGGGACAGGTTTATTTTGGTAGGTTTTACCTGCTGTTTTGTTGATATGGCGGCGCGTGCTGTTATGGCGCGCGCCGAAATGAACGCAACTATGAGCACCGTTTGGCGCCCGCGCGGCGCCACGGTAATGGGAGAGGAAGGCTCAGATGAGCGACAGCAAGCATGTGACGTATGAGGATGCCGGCGTCGATACCGCCGAGGGCGGCCGCGCCGTCGACGCGATTAAGCAGATGGTCAAGGACACCAATCGCCCCGAGGTTATCGGCGGCATTGGCGGCTTCGGTGGCCTGTTCTCGGCTGCCGCGCTTAAGGATATGGAAGACCCGATCCTGATCAGCGGCACCGACGGCGTGGGCACCAAGCTCGTGCTCGCCCAGATCATGGACCGTCACGAGACGGTGGGCCAGGACCTGGTCGCTATGTGCGTCAACGACATTCTGGCTTCGGGCGCCGAGCCGCTGTTCTTCCTGGACTACGTTGCCATCGGTCACATCGAGGCCGAGCACATGGCAAAGATCATCAAGGGCGTGGCCGATGGCTGTAAGCTCGCGGGCTGCGCGCTTGTGGGCGGCGAGATGGCCGAGCACCCGGGCGTCATGGCCCCCGCCGATTACGACCTCGCCGGCTTTACCGTGGGTGTCGTCGACCGTCCCAAGATGCTCGACCCCGCAAACGTCCGCCCGGGCGATGTAATCCTGGGCCTGCCTTCCACCGGCGTGCACTCCAACGGCTACTCGCTCGTGCGCAAGGTCATCGGCGTCGACGGCATTAAGCCGGGCACGCCCGAGGCCGCCGCTAAGGCCGAGGAGCTGAGCCGTCCGCTCGAGGAGCTCGGCGGCGCATCGCTCGCTGACGCCCTGCTCGCTCCCACGCGCATCTACGTCAAGCCGATTCTTGAGCTGCTGCGCGGCGGCGCTCCGGTGCACGCGATTGCCCACATCACCGGCGGCGGTATTACCGAGAACCTCAACCGCGCGCTCGCCGACGACGTCGATGCCGTGGTCACCCGCAATGGCGCTGAGATGGGCTGGGACGTTCCGCCCGTCATCACCTACGTGTCGCGCCAAGCCGAGCTCGCGCCCGACGAGGCATGCAAGACCTTCAACATGGGCGTTGGCCTGTGCCTGATCGTCGCCCCCGAGGACGAGGCCGCGGTTACCGAGGCCCTGGTCGCGCTGGGCGAGAAGCCGTTCCGCGTAGGCGAGTGCGTCGAGGGTTCCGGTAAGGTCGTGTACTCCGATGAGCGCTAACGAGCAGATGGCTGCCGCCGAGGGCCTGGACTTTGTGCCCTATGCCCGTCCGACCGGCACCGATACGGACGAGCCGCTCAAGATCGGTGTGCTCATCAGCGGTTCGGGTACCAACCTGCAGGCGCTGATCGACCTGATCGCCGCTGGCAAGCTCAATGCTTCGATTGAGCTGGTGGTCTCGAGCCGTCCTTCGGCCAAGGGCCTGCAGCGTGCCGAGCGTGCGGGCATTCAGACGCTGACGCTTTCCAAGGATGTCTATGCCGACCCTATTGCCGCCGACGAGATCATTGCGCACGAGCTGCTCGAGCGCGGCTGCGAATATGTGGTCATGGCTGGCTACATGCGCATGGTCCGCACGCCCCTGCTGGCGGCGTTCCCCAACCGCGTGGTAAATCTGCATCCGGCGCTGCTGCCGAGCTTTACCGGCGCGCATGCGATCGACGATGCCTTTGCGCGCGGCGTCAAGGTGACCGGTGTGACCGTGCACTTTGCCAACGAGATCTACGACAACGGTCCCATCATCGCCCAGCGTGCGCTGGCTGTCGAGGAAGGCTGGGACGTCGACACGCTCGAGGAGCACATCCATGCCATTGAGCACGTCCTGTATCCCGAGGTGGTCCAGATGCTCGCCGACGGCCGCGTCCACGTGCTGGAGAGCGGCAAGGTCGCAATTGATGCGCCCCGCGGCTAGCGGCGCACAGTACAATTTAGTTGAGTGGTCAGGGTGGTCATTGGCGCCAAGGCGCGCGTGGCCACCTTTTGTTTTGGGTGGTCATCGGGGACGTTCCTGAATGACTAGGTGAGAGAGGTGAGCGCATGGCGGATAACGAAGCGCTGTTTACGCCTGAGCTGGTGTTTTTTGATTGGGAGTGTGCGACGCCGGGTGAGGTGTTTGCGCAACTCGAGAGTGAGCTTGCTCCGCGCGGCTACATTGCCGACGGTTGGCTCGACGCCGTTCGCACGCGCGAGGATGCCTATCCCACGGGTCTTGCCATGCCGGCGGTAAACATTGCCATTCCGCATACCGATCCGGGGTTTGTGGCCAAGCCCTATATCGCGGTGGTGGAGCCCGCCGCGCCCGTGATATTTAACGCTATGGCTGGCATGGGCGCTCCGGTGCCGGCGCAGATCGTCATCAACCTGGGCATTGCCGAGCCGGGCGGCCAGGTCGAGGCCCTGCAGGCGCTCATGAATATCTTTATGGACGCCGATGCCGCAGCCGACGTGCTCGGCCAGACCACGCCCCAGGGCATGGTCGACGCCATCCGCCGTCACTTCTAAGGTGGGGCTAAACCGGCACCTAGGGACGTTCCTTATGTGCCGGCACTTGGGGACTGTCTCTAACTGTCGGCAGAAAAGGAACGTCCCTAACTGCCGGCTGCCAGAGCTGTCCCCTTTGCACCAAAATGGTGCAGATTAACCTGTCCCCAATGCACCAAGCGTGCCGCGGGGGCTGCGTTGTGACACAATGGCGTTTGTTCGATTCGTTATGCGAAAGGCCAACTATGGCAAATAAGAAAAAGAACCCCGCACCCGAGCCGACGCCCGAGCAGCAGGCTCGCGCCGCCTCCAGCTCTCGCAAGAAGCAGCGCAAGACCCGCGTGTCCAAGACCGTCAAGATCGTTCTGGTGGTCATCGGCGTGCTGGCAATGCTACTTTCCGTCTCGGCCATGGCGTGCTCCGGCCTGATGTCGCAGGCCGAGGACACCTCGGGCTACAAGCTTACCGGCGGTGTAGCTGCCACTATCAACGGCACTAACCTCACCGAGGACACCGTGACCAAGCAGATCATGAGCATGCGCACGTCCTACGGCTACACCAAGGACAAGGACTGGGCACAGTATCTGGTCGACAACGACCTCACGCCCAAGAAGTACCGCAAGCAACTCATCGACTCCTACACGCAGCAGATTCTGCTTCAACAGGCACAGAAGGAGAACGGCGTGACGGTGTCGGACGAGGAGGTCGAGAAGGCTTGGAAGGACGCGTGCAAGAGCGCGGGCGGTGCCAAGGCCTTTAAGAAGACCCTTAAGATCTACGGCTACACCGAGGACACCTACAAGGACTCGCTCAAGGAGAGCCTGGCGCAGCAAAAGCTTAAGGATGCTGTGGCGCCCACCAGCAAGCCCAAGGACAGCGAGATTGTCGATTACATCAACGAGAACCTGTCCAACTACAACGATGCCCGTCGCTCGTCGAACATCCTGATCAAGGTTGATTCCGACGCTTCCGGCGTGGACAAGGCTGCCGCCAAGGCCAAGGCGCAGGAGTGCCTGGACAAGATCAACTCCGGTGAGCTGAGCTTTGAGGATGCCGTTGAACAGTACTCCGAGGACACCGGATCCAAGGAGAAGAAGGGCGATGTGGGCTGGGATAAGCTCACCACCTTTGTCGACAGCTACCAGACGGCGCTCGAGGGGCTCAACAAGGGCGACGTGAGCGAAGTCATCGAGTCGACCTATGGCTACCACATCATCAAGTGCACCGACTACTTCCATGTCGATAATCAGGTTGACGACATCAACCAGGTGCCCAAGGCCATCAAAAAGTACGTCTCCAACGTGGTGAAGACGCAAGCGGTCAGCACCGCGTACAGCGAGTGGCTGGAGCAGTACAAGAAGGATGCCGACATCACCGTCAACCCCATGCCCAAAGACGTGCCATACAACGTCAGTCTGAAGGGCGTCACCAAGAGTTCGACCGACGATTCGTCGACGACTGAGTAATCATGGGGCGGTGCTCGCGCGAGTGCCGCCCGCGCTATTAGAGAGGATTTGCAGATGACCAACGAAGAGCTGCAGAAAGAAATGATCGCGGCCATGAAGGCCAAGGACAAGGTTCGCCTGTCCATCATTCGCCAGGTTAAGGCCGAGGTGAAGAATATCGAGGTCAACGAGCGCCGCGATGTGACTGAGGAAGACGTCAACAGCATGATCAAGCGTCTGATCAAGCAGACGAGCGAGACGCTGGAGATGTCCATCAAGGCCGGCACCGACCAGGAGCGTACCGACAACCTGACCGAGCAGGTCAAGATTCTGGAGAGCCTGCTGCCCGCGCAGGTTTCGGGCAAGGAGCTCGAGGCTCTGATCGAGCAGGTCATCGCCGAGCTGGGCGCCACGTCCAAGAAGCAGATGGGCCAGGTCATGGGGGCGCTCGGCAAAGCCACCGGCGGCAACTTCGACAAGCCTGCCGCGGCCAAGATCGTCGGAGCAAAGCTCGCGTAATTTGTTATGCGGTTTTACCAAACCGCATAACGGCTCGACGCTGCAAACCCGTACACACGGCAATCTGACGTTCAATTTCAAGGGCGCGACCATAAGGTCTGCGCCCTTTCATTTCACGTCACCTTGCTCGCGTGTACGGGTTTTCGCTGACTTATGCTCAACAAGGGCGGTTGGGCGCTCACTGGGGACAGACTTAAATGAGTGCCCAATGAGTGGGTGGAAGATTGCGGGTTCTTTACGGGGATGTAGTGTGGGCTGCGGAAACGTGGTTCTTTCCGTACAATAGTTCAACTCGTGTAAACGCAGGGAAGGGACATCCATGGCAGACATGATCGAGATCAAGCATCTCAACAAGTACTTTGGCGACCTGCATGTGCTCAAAGATATCAACCTCACCGTCAAGCGCGGCGAGAAGCTCGTAATGATCGGGCCTTCCGGCTCGGGTAAGTCGACGCTCATCCGCTGTGTCGATTATCTTGAGGAGCCCACGTCGGGCGAGGTCATCATCGACGGTACGCCGCTCACTAAGAAGAATCACCTGGAAATGGCTCGCAAATATAGCTCCATGGTGTTTCAGCAGTTCAACCTGTATCCCAACATGACGGTGCTGGGCAATCTGACGCTCGCGCCCATCAAGCTGCAAAAGAAGAGCAAGGAGGAGGCGACCGAGATCGCCGTCGCCGCGCTCAAGCGCGTCGGCATGGCGCATAAGGCCGGCGAGTATCCGCAGAACCTCTCGGGCGGTCAGCAGCAGCGCATCGCCATCGCCCGTGCCCTGTGCACCAAGCAGCCCATCATCCTGTTTGACGAGCCGACCTCGGCGCTCGATCCCGAGATGGTCCAGGAGGTCTTGGACGTAATGATTGAGCTCGCGCAGGAGGACATCACCATGATCTGCGTGACGCACGAGATGGGCTTTGCGCGCCAGGTGGCGGACCGCGTCATCTTTATGGAGGACGGCCGCATCCTGGAGGAGGGCACGCCCGAGCACTTCTTCGATAACCCCGAGAACCCGCGCTGCCGCGAGTTCCTGTCCAAGATTCTGCACTAGGCGCGGTGATGGACATGACGGATATGACGAGGGCGGCCGTGTCGCGCCGTCACTTTTTGCAGCTGGCGGGCGCCGGCATGCTCGCGCTGACGGGGACCGCGCTCACCGGTTGCGGCAACTCCACCAGCGGCGAGGGTTCCGACAAGGGATCCAAGCTTGCGGCCATCAAGTCGCGCGGCCATCTGAATGCCGGCGTCAAGAAAGATGTTCCCGGCTACGGCTATTACGACACCGCCAAGGGTCGCTTTGAGGGCATGGAAGTCGATTTGTGCTACCAGATTGCCGCTGCCGTCTTTGGCGTGAGCTACAAGGAAGCCCGTGCCCAGGAGCTTGTCGAGTTTACCGACGTAACGCCCAAGACACGCGGCCCGCTGATCGATAACGGCCAACTCGACGTGGTCGCGGCGACCTACACTATCACCGACGAGCGCAAGAAGAGCTGGGATTTCTCGACGCCGTACCGCACCGACTACGTGGGACTCATGGTCAAGAAGCGTTCGGGCTTTACCTCGATTGAGGACCTGGACGGCAAGGTCATCGGCGTGAGCCAGGGTGCCACCACGCAGGGCCTGATCGAGCAGATGATCAAGGACAACGGCTTTAGCTGTAAGCCCGAGTTTAGGGCTTTTAGTGGCTATCCCATCATCAAGAGTTCGCTCGACGCCGGCAATATCGACGTCTTTGCCATGGACCGCTCCACGCTGGCCGGTTACATGAACGAGACCGTTGAGCTGTTGCAGCCCGAGGTCAAGTTTGGCGAGCAGGGCTACGGCGTGGCGACCAAGAAGGGCTGCGACCTTTCGGCCGTGGTCGATCAGGTGATTTGCGATCGTCTGGCCGACGGCTGGCTCGACCAAGAGGTCAAGACCTGGGGTCTTGTATAGGCGCATCGTCCAAGGAAGGAATCAAATGCTCGAAGGATTATTTGACGCCGACCGTTGGTCGACGACATTTCAAAACATGGGGCCCTTCTGGGAGGGCTTTGGCGTGACGCTACAGGTGGTCGTTGCCGGTCTGCTGCTGTCGCTGGTGCTGGGCACGCTGCTGGGTGTGTTCTCTACCACCCGTTCGCGCGTGCTGCGCGCCATAAGCCGCGTGTACGTGGAGTTTTACCAGAACACCCCGTTGCCCGTGCAGGTGCTCTTTATGTACATGGCTGGTCCGCAGTTTTTGCAGGCCATAACCGGTGCCGACCAGCCGGTGCGCATCGCGCCGTTCGTGCTGGGCTTCTTGGGCGTGGGCCTGTATCACGCGGCCTACATCTCGGAGGTTATCCGCACCGGTATCGAGGCGGTTCCGCGCGGTCAGATGGAGGCGGCGCAGAGCCAGGGCTTCACCCGTGCGCAGGCGTACTGGTACATCGTGCTGCCCCAGACATTCAAGATCATTCTGCCGCCGCTGTGTAACCAGGCACTCAACCTAGTCAAGAACACGTCGGTGCTGGCGCTTGTGGCCGGCGGCGACCTTATGTACCGTTCAGACAACTTTGTGAGCCTGTACGGTTACCTGCAGGGATACATCGTCTGCTGCCTTATGTACTTCATCATCTGCTTTCCGCTCGCCATGCTGGTGCAGTGGCTCGAGCGCCGCTCCAAGGAGCGTCCGCGCGGCGTGAGCCTCGCCGAGCTGGGGCTCGACAACGTAGAGGAGGCCTAGCGCATGGAAATCTTCAACGCGACCAACCTGCTCTACATTTGGGGCGGCTTTGTTAAGACAATCGAGATCTCGGCGCTGTCGATCTTTTTCTCGCTCATCTTTGGCACGGTGCTGGCGCTTGTTAAAAGCTATGCGCCCCGCCCGTTCCGTATTTTGGTGAGCGCCTATATCGAGCTGTTCCGTTGCACGCCGAACCTGCTGTGGATTCTGTTTATCTACTTTACGGTGCAGGGTTTGGACATCGTGATTTCGACCATCGCCTTTACGCTGTTTACCAGCGCCGTTATGGCCGAAATTGTGCGCGGCGGTCTCAACTCGATTCCGCGCGGCCAGTTTGAGGCGGCACAGAGCCAGGGCTTTGGCTTCTTTGCCACGATGCGCTACATCATCCTGCCTCAAACGTTTAAGACAATCATCCCGGCGCTGTTTAGCCAGTGCACGACCGTCATTAAGGACAGCTCGTATCTTTCGGGCATTAACGTGGCCGAACTCATGTACACGGCAAACGTCGTGATGGCCCACGCGATCGATCTGTCGCAGGTGCTTATGCTCTACGGCCTGGTGTTTGCGATGTACTTTGTGCTCAACTTTGGTATCTCGCTGCTGGTCCGAGCTTACCAACGCCGCATCGTAGCCGCATAGCCTGGCTTTCCCTGGCACCCAACCTTGGCCTTCAAACCGTCGCTCGCGTACCAAAGTACGCGTCGCTCCTCTTTCAGGCCAATCTTGGGCACCAGGAAAACCCAGGTACGGTATCGTGGGAATAAGAGATAAACAGCCCTTTTCTCATCTGTTAGAAAGGAATCGCGATGAGCGATCTGGAGAATAAGAAGAATCCTGTGGTCATTACCATCGCGCGCGACTTTGGCGCCGAGGGCCACGAGATTGGTCGCATGCTTGCCGACGAGTTGGGGATTCCGCTGTATGACAACGAGCTGCTGGTGCGTGCGTCGCTGCGCGCGGGCGAGTCGCTCGATAAGATGGCCGCCTACGACGAGCGTCTGGCCGTGGAGAACATGGCGTTTCTGCCCGACCGCTACGATGCGCGTTCGTACTCGGACAAGTTGTTCCAGAAGATGAGCCAGGTGATTTTGGACCTGGGCGAGACCGAGAGCTGCATTATCGAAGGCCGTCTGTCCGATTACCTGCTTCGCAACAACCCCAACCACATTGCCGTGCTGGTGACCGCTCCCTTTGAGGATCGCGTCGAGATTGTGCGCAAGAAGCGTGGCCTTAATAAAAAGAAGGGCGCCAAGCTGGTCAAGCAACAGCAGAAGGCGCGTGAGGCTTTTTACAAGCGCTACAGCGCCGGCAAGTGGAAGATGACGAGCGGTAAGGACATCGTCGTCAACCGCGCCAAGCTGGGCCGCGAGGGCTGCAAAGACGTTATCGCCGCTGCCTACCGCTACAAAGTCGCCCAGCTCGAAGACTAACCGACCAAAACCACCACAAAGGGGACAGGCACCTTTGTGGTGGTTTTTGTTTTAGGCCGAGGGGAAGGCCTTGGCGGCAGTGCCTATCCTCGGCTTTTGCATAGTCTCGATCTGTAACACCAAGCCAGCGAAAATGGCTCTAACTGTTACAGATTTAGATGAACCGTTCGGCCGTCAGCCCAACGTCTTGATCTGTAACACCAGGCGGCATATTTGGTCTCTAACTGTTACAGATTGAGATGCGGCGTGGCCGGCCGGCACAATATCTCGATCTGTAACAACTGCAGGGCTCAACGGACTCCAACTGTTACAGATTGAGACAAAACGATCAGGCAAGTCCAAAACCACCACTAAGGTGCCTGTCCCCTTTGCGGTGGTCGGGCGGCCGGCATAGAAAAAGTCCCCGCCGGGCGTGTGCTCGACGGGGACTTTGCCGTTTGGCGGCTAGTGCTGTAGGTGATTACTCGCCCAGCAGGCTCTTGGTGATGGAGGCAGCGGCCTTCTTGCCGGCGCCCATCGCCAGAATGACCGTAGCGGCACCGGTGACGATGTCGCCGCCGGCCCAGATGCGGGGATCGGTGGTCTGGCCGGTCTCCTCGTCGGCGACGATGTAGCCCCACTTGTTGAGCTCCATCTTGCCGCCGATCTTCTTTGCGAAGGGGTTGGCGTTGGTGCCGATAGCCGAGATCGCGACGTCGCAGGGGATCTCCTCGATGGCGCCCTCGATGGGCACCGGGCGACGACGGCCGGACTCGTCAGGCTCGCCGAGCTCCATCTTCTGGACCTTGACGGCGCACACGGAGCCGTCCTCGCCAGCGACAAACTCGAGCGGGGAGACGAGCGGCAGAACCTCGACGCCCTCGGCCTTGGCGTGGTGCAGCTCGGCGCGACGGCAGGGCATCTCGTCCTCGGTACGACGGTAGGCGATGATGGCGTGCTCGGCACCCAGGCGCTTGGCGGTACGGACGGCGTCCATAGCCACGTTGCCGCCACCAAAGACGACGACGTTCTTGCCGTGCTTGGTGGGGGTGTCGTACTCGGGGAACTTGTTGGCCTTCATCAGGTTCACGCGGGTGAGGTACTCGTTTGCGAAGAAGACGTTGGGCAGGTTCTCGCCGGGAACGTTGAGGAACTTGGGCAGGCCAGCGCCGGTCGCCACGTAGATGGCGTCGAAGCCCTGCTCGAACAGCTCCTCGGCCGTGGCCATGTTGCCCACGACGGAGTTGTACTCAAACTTGACGCCCAT
>URKH01000022.1 GCA_900548255.1 uncultured Collinsella sp.
CTATATGGAAGCAGCCGAACTTGGAAAATTTATCGCAACGATCCGCAAAGAAAAGCAACTTACCCAGGCTGAACTGGCCCGCAAGTTAAATGTCACTGACAAAGCCGTCAGCCGTTGGGAACGCGGCGAAGTCACGCCGGGCATCGACATGATGAAGCTCATTGCCGCCATAACCGGAGAACCGCTGTCCCACCTGCTCGAAATGCCCGAGCACTATTGCCAGAGCTGCGGCATGATACTCACGCCCGACGACTGCGGCACCGATGCTCACGGCGCAACGACCGACCATTACTGCAAGTGGTGCTACGACCACGGCAAGTACACCTACGAGACCACGATGGAGGCCATGATTGAGGATTGCGCCCCGCGCCTGGCACAAAACACCGGTATGTCGCTCGACGAAGCCGTCTCTCTCATGGGCGCCGTGCTGCCGCAATTGGAGCGCTGGCGCACCGTGCAGGAAAACGAGGAGCGCTACGGTGCCGAGGCGCGGGCGCGCTATGGCGACGAGGCCGTCGATGCAGCAAACGAGGCACTGCTGGACATGGACCCCGAGACATGGAACGACATGAAGGAACTTGAACGCGCTATTCTGGGCCAGCTCTCGATCGCCATGGGCGACGGCGAACCGGATGGAAGCGAGGCGCGCAAGCTTGTCGCAATGCACCGTCGATGGATTGGCCTTAACTGGGGACACGAACCCCCAGACGAAGCATACCTGGGCCTCGCCCACGGCTATCTTGCCGATCAGCGCTTTGTTGACTACTACGACAAGCCCTGCGGCACCGGAGCTACGGTGTTTCTGGTACAGGCCATCGAGTCGTCGCTGGCCCGCGCATAGATTGCGGCGGCTTTGGGTATTTCAATCAAAACCGCAACCGATTGGAGACACCATGGCTACTGATCATGAACTCGCGCTCTACGTTATGACTGGCTGCCCGTATTGCATAAAGGTCAAGCGCTTTTTGGCCGATAACGGCGTGACCATCCCTGAGCGCAACATCTCGATCGACTCCGATGCCGAGCAGACGCTCATCGCCGTCGGCGGAAAACGCCAGGTTCCCTGCCTGTTCATCGACGGCAAGCCACTCTACGAATCGAGCGACATCATCGCGTGGGTGCAGAAGAACCTGCTCTAGCACGCGCACTGCGGCCAGTTCGCGCCAACCGAGCCGAACCCATACGAACCAAACATGTACGCCAGCATCCAAAGTCGACATTTTCCGACATCTTTGGATGCTGACGTACAGCTTTTCAATTTAGTCATTGGGGACGTTCTTGAATGACTAGTCGTTAAAGAACGTCCAACGACTAGTAGCCACAAAAGCGGGCAACAGGCGCAAGCGGCTGCTCGCGAAAGACGCGCTCGACAGCAGCGCGGTATTCATCGACCTTTTTGGTCTTGCGAACGAGCTTGTGAACGGTCGCGGGATCGGCGAAGGCGCATTTGGCGTAGAACCACCACTCCTTCATGCGAAAGACCGCGTTGTCCCCAATCTCGTCCGCATAGGCCGCAAACAGTATGTCGTGGAAGCGCTGCAGCTCAGCGGCCGTGGCAGCAGGGCCGCCCTTAACCATGCGAGCCAGCGCGGGGTTCGCGAGCAAGCCGCGCCCCAACATTACGTGGCGTGTTCCGGGATAGGCCCCCACCAGCGCATCCATGTCCTCAAGATCAAAGATGTCGCCGTTATAGGCCACGGGAAACGGCGCCCGCTCCAACGTCTCGCCGTAAAACTCTTTACGCGGCGAGCCCGTATAACGGTCCTTTTGCACGCGCGGATGCACGATCAGCTCTGCCAGCGGCATGCGGCAATAGAGGTCGAGCACGCGTTCGTACTCGTCATCGCTTTCCAACCCCAGCCTGGTCTTGACCGACACCGGCAAGGGTGAGCGTTCGCACACGTCGCTCAAGAACACCTCGAGCTCATCCAGGTTGCGCAGAAAGCCCGAACCCTTGCCTTTGGCAACAACCGTACCCGAGGGGCAGCCAAGGTTGAGATTGACCTCGCGGTACCCCATCTCGGCGAGCACCTGCGCCGCCCACACAAACTCGTCCGCATTCTTGGACATCAGCTGAGGTACTACGTTAAGCCCCTGGTTATTGGCAGGATCGACCTCTTTAAACGCCTTGCCACCAAAGCGGTTGCCCACCCGCGGCGGCGGCAAAAACGGCGTGTAATAACAATCGAGCGCGCCAAAGCACTCCGCATGCACGCGACGGAACACATGCCCGGTAATCCCCTCCATAGGGGCCAGCGATAAATTCATCAACATCCACTCTCAAATCAATGTGACAAAGGGACAGTCCCTTTGTCACATCCCATTCAAGCGGTTCAGGAACTCTTCGCAGGCGCGAGAACGCAGGCGATATTTTTTCCACACCAGATACGATGCAATGGTGAAGGGGCAAAAGGGCAGTCCCTTTGCCCCAAGTGCCGGCTACCGGACGCAAGCTAGTTGCCGTTCGCGAACGCCGCCCATATTTCGAGGTCTAATACTTTTCCCGAGAAGTGAACGGCTGTATTTGAACCCCCGAAGCATTGACATTTTTAGGCGTCAAAACCGCAGGATTTGACTGGCAAAACCGCAGGAAATTGCACGCCAAAAGTGTCGATGCTTCGGGAGTCCGTTTTCACTCGTTCACTTCTCGGGAAAAGTATTAGACCTCGATTCCGCAGTCCCCGATGTGACAAAGGAACAGTCCATTTGTCACATTCAGAATTGACCCCCCCCGCAATAGCTCATCGATGGCGGGATTCTCTATACTGGGTCACATATGACGGTATCGCGCCAAAGGAGAACACCGTGACCACGTCGCAGATATCCCTGCTCGCGCTCATCTTGGTTGGGGGCATCGGCATCCTGCTTATCGGAGTGAGCGCGCTCATGAAGGCCGCCGCCCGCAAGAAAGCCAAGGCCTGTACCGCCGTGACCATGGGGACGGTCATCGACCATCGCTTTATGGGTGAAGGCAGAATGAATCCCGTTTTGGAATACACCGTCGACGGCACGCAATACCGCGCGAAAAAACAATTCCGTGGCATAAAGACCAAAAGCTTGTCGGGACTCCCCATCCGCACGCAAGCCACCGCCTACGAAGACGCCAAGGGCTGGCTGCACGTGCAGACAGGCCCCATCGCCCGCCTAGGCACCCTCGCGGAGCAGCTTTGGCCCCTCGGTAGCCAAATGACCGTGTACTACAACCCCAGCAACCCAGACAAAAGCTATGTCGAACGCCCCATCGTGGGCAACTTTGCCACACTGATGTTTAACATCGCGGGTATCTTGCTCATCGCGCTGAGTATTTTGCTCTATGTTCTTATCCAGCGCTAGCTCAGACTGATACATCCCGCGCGCCGCGCGCCGTAACGACCGCCACGACTCCAAGGACCAGCTATGGCAACACTCTCCGAACAAGAACGTAAGCGCATCCAGCGATACTGCATTTGCCCCAAGGTTGCCGGCGCGGCGCTTGCCATGGCATTCGTGCTGCCCTTATCGATCATTCCTTTCGAAATGGTCGACGACATCGTCTTCCATCACGAAGGATTCCAAGAGACAGGCATGATGACCGCCTTGGTGCTCACCGCCATCGAGCTCGTTATATTCTGCTACTGCGCTCTCGCCCCGCGCTTTGGCATGCGTGGCAAGCAGTGGAAGGAAATGCAGCGCCGGCTCGCCGTCGAGCAGAGCGAGAAAGACCGCTCGGCACAAATCGCAGGCGTTGTTGGCACGCAGGCCGCCGCGCGCCTGCTCAAGAACAGCGACAACGAGACCGCGCGCAACCTGGGCGGCGCGGCAGAAGTCGCCGCTGCCGTAGGCGCCGTCGCCACCGCGGCAAACGTGCTTACCGAGAGCTTCGCCAACGCGAAGGCTATGGCAGAGGCCTGTGGCGTGTCTGTCCCCCGTGCAAAGAAGTGGGTCGTCGCGCTTGTGGCGCTGCCCCTCGCGATCGTATGCGGCGCCTATATCCCGCAGCTGGCGCAGGGAAACATCGAGATGCAGGAGAACGCCGCGGCCGCGGCTGAGCAGATCGCCATTGCTCGCAAGGCATTAGAGCCCTCATGCGAGTACGTGTCCGCCGATGACCCCTACGAGCGATACCAAGATTACGGCTATCACGTCCGCGGTTATCTGCACGACGGCGACTCCGATACCCAAAAGACCCATACGTACCTGGATTTTGACAACAAGGGGACACTCACGGAAGTGAGCTACGCGGCAGAGGTCGACCCCGGCGCGAGCCTCGAGGACAACCTCGCCCGTATCGAGCTCGATCTTGACGAGCTTTTCTCTATCGTCCAAACCATAGGCGTCAAGACCGCAAGCCCCGAGCTCCTAGCGCCGCAGAAGCTCCCCGAAGAGTTTAGGCAAGCTTTTTTGAACGGCTCGCTCTACGAGAGAATCTCTATCAGGACGAGTGACGACCCTATTAAAGCGTATTACTCGTTTGACACGGATCCCGAGGACGAGTTTGACGAGTACACCCATCCAACCATCCGCATCACGCTGATGGGCAAAACGAACTAGGTGCAGGGAGATGAATGTGACAAAGGGGCTGTCCCTTTGCCACATTATTCGGAGCGTAGGGCTTCCACGGGGTCTTTCTTGGATGCGCTGCGGGCCGGCAGCAGACCGGCAACAACCGTCAGCAGCACCGAAATTGCAATGAGCATCAGCGCGTCTTGAACGGGCAGGCTCATCAGATTGGGTACCTGCTTGGCAGCAAGAGCCCAAGCATTAACCGGAAGGCTCACAGCCACCACGACGACAATGGCAAAGACGCCGGCAATGAGACCTTCGATAAAGGTCTCGGCATTAAATACGTTGGCCACGTTGCGCTTCGACGCGCCGATCGCACGCAGGATGCCAATCTCCTTTTTGCGCTCCAGCACGCTGATGTAGGTGATGATGCCGATCATGATGGAGCTCACCATCAAACTGATACTCACGAATGCGATGAGCACCAAGCTGATGGTATTCACGATGTCGGTCACCGAACCCATGATGATGCCCATGTAGTCGGTGTACGAGATCGCCTGTTCATCGTGGCCAGTGGCTTTGACCTGCTTGTTGTACGCATCGATGTGATCGAGTACGCGCTCCTTGGCCTCAAAGTCACGCGGGAAAATCTTGACCGAGATGGGGTCTGCCTCGTCCGCATAGCCCAACGTGGTCAGATTGTTATCGTAGGTGAGCTTTGACGCCTTGGCATAGCTCATCATGAGCGAGCTCAGGTCCTCGGCGTCCATGTTGAAGTGAATGGCACGAGCGAAGGCACCCGCATCCACGCGTATGGCGCTCGCCAAGTTGGCGAAACTCGAAGACATCTGCGTCGCCATTTGGTCCATAAGTCCCGCCGCACCCATCTTGAGCTGGGCCGATACCGTCATCGCGATCTGCTCGCTGATTGTCTTGGTCACCTGATCCATAGCCTGCTGCAGATACGGAGCCAGCTGCTTTTGCACATAGTCGGTCATCGCGTGCTCAAGACGCTCGGCCAGGGCATCGCCGCCGAGCGCCTTGAGCTGAGCCAGGTATTGCTGGGCGTCGGCATCATGCTCAAGATACGTCGAGAAAGCGGCAGCAAGCTTTGGCGCGTCTTTAAGATCTTCGGGCGGCAGCGCCTTAAACTGATCCGACTGTATAAAGCCCTCAAACAGCTGGTTGGCAAGCGTTCCCACCTGCTGCATTTGCTCGGGTGTGAGCTCCAGACCGTCAAAGATGCCCGAGAAATCTGGAGCCGGCGCTTTGGCCATGATGTCGCTGAAGTCGATGTCCTTCCCAACGCCCGAAAGGTCAATGTCCAGACCGGACAAGTCGATACCAGAAAGGTCCATACCGCTGGCCGCACCCGAGAGCGCAGACGTATCGAGCGAGAACGCGCTCTTTAGCGCCGCCTCGTCCACGCTGAACATGCTGCCCAGATCAACGCCTTGCTTGGCCTCGCCTTGCAGCTCATCAAAGGTTTTACCCGTAAAGACATCCGTCTCGGGGCGGGCAAGCTGCTCCTGCACGATCTGCGAATCGGCAGCGCGCTCCATAAGCTGGCGAGTCAGCGCATGCGTGTAGGCAATGCCCGGGGACAATGCACTCGCGTTAGCCGTCTCGTTGGGTCGCACCACGCCCACAATGCGCACGTCGATACCGTCAGCAACCTTGGACGCCATAAAGTCGGCATCGCCAGACATGTCAGTCCACATGCCGGTCTCTTCGTTTTTGCGATAGGCATCGGCCGGCGACAACACCTTAAATGTCGTGGACAGCGCATCGTCGTAGGTAAAGTCGGTGCCGGTCTCGGGCGTCTCGACCTTGCCGTCGGCCGTCATGGCGCTGTTGACCAGGTCATTGAGCTCATCGATATCCAGCGCACCGATGCTATAGAGCGTATAGTCGCCCACCGTGCCGCGGCTCGAAAGCACCATCACGGCCTCGTTGGCGGACGTGGGCCAATGGCCGACAACGACATCGTACTGGCTGTCGAGCAGGCTCTGGTCGTCAATCATCTCGTTAAAGACCGAGGTTCCCATGGAATCCATGCTCACCGTTGCCGCCGAGCTCGCGCCTCCGCTCATGGCCTCGGTCATGGCGTTGGGCACCAGCCGGACAGGCTTCTCATCGCCCTTGCCGGCACGATAGACAACCGGCGATACACCGTAGCCGTACTGAATGGCGTTGACCTCTTTATCGATGCCGTCGCCACCGGCATCGAGCCATGCCTTAAAGCTCGTCATGTCATTGGACTTAACGCTCGCAAACATATCCTTTACGGCCGTGACCACAGGAATCTTATCGGTTCCCTTAGCCTCGCCGTCGGCACTGTCGTCGGACGAATCCACGCTTTCAGACGAACCGTCATCCGTGGCCCCCTCTCCGCCCATCATGGACGACAGGTCGTAATCCTGCTTGGAAATGGTGAGTGGGTAGCTCGAGAGCGTGTCCTCCTCAACCTTTTTGATGTAGCCGTTTACGCCATTGGAGAGTGCCAGGATCGCCGCAATGCCGATAATGCCAATCGAGCCCGCAAAGGCCGTCATGGCCGTACGGCCCTTTTTGGTCATAAGGTTTCGGGCAGAAAGCCCCAGCGCCGTCACAAAGCTCATCGAGGTTTTGCGCGTAGGCTTGGCCTCGCGGCGCGCGGCCTTGGCAACATCAAAGGGGTCGGAATCGTCGGTGATCTTGCCGTCCGCCAGGGTAACGATGCGCGTGGCGTACCTGTACGCCAGCTCGGGATTGTGCGTGACCATGATGACCAGACGGTCGCGCGCAACGTCCTTGAGCAAATCCATGACCTGCACGGATGTCGTTGAGTCTAGGGCGCCGGTCGGCTCGTCTGCCAGCACGATCTCGGGGTCGTTGATCAGGGCGCGGGCGATGGCCACGCGCTGCATCTGTCCGCCCGATAGCTGGCTCGGGCGTTTGTTAACGTGCTCGCCCAGGCCAACTTTCTCCAACGCCTCGCGCGCACGCTGGCGGCGCTCGGCATGCCCCACACCCGTGAGCGTGAGCGCCAGCTCCACGTTTTCCAAAATGGTCTGATGCGGAATGAGGTTATAGCTTTGGAACACAAAGCCGATGCGGTTGTTGCGGTAGGCATCCCAATCGCGATCGTAAAAATCCTTGGTCGAAATACCGTCGATCAGCAGGTCGCCGGAATCGAAATGGTCGAGTCCGCCGATGACGTTGAGCATCGTAGTTTTACCCGAGCCCGAGGGACCCAGGATGGCTACAAACTCGTTATCGCGAAAAGACAGGCTTACGCTGTCGAGCGCTACCTGCGTAAACGACTGCGTAACGTACCTTTTGCAAATATCTCTGAGATCCAGCATGGACGGCAACCTCTCTCGCGCGGGCGCGCTCGCCCGCTCCCCCGCCGTTCACGTTCGGCGCGTTTGTCCTACTCTATCCTCATTTTTGGCCGATACCAGTGAGAAATGTAACGAACCGCGCCAAAAAACGAACGGGACAGCACGCCGCATGGCGCACCATCCCGCGTATAACATCCCCGATGCGACAAAGAGGCTGTCACTTTGTCACATTCCAATGCGCGCTACTTTTCGAGCCCGCACGGCATAACGTTAGCGCTGCCGCGGCGAGCCTCAGTCACGGCTGCAAAGAAGCGATAGCCGCCCGAGAAGTTAAAGCACTCAAAGCCATGCTGCGCCAAAATGCGGCAAGCAATGTAGCTGCGAATGCCGCTCTGGCAAATCACGTAAACCGGCTTGGCCCGGTCGAGCTCGCCCAGGCGATTGCGCAGATCATCGACGGGAATGTTTACGAAACCATCGATATGCCCGCGCTCATACTCCCCTTCCGTACGAACATCGAGCAGCTGCACGCTGCCATCGCGTGGCAAGTTGGGCTCATCCTCCCAATGCCACTGCGCCAGTATGCCGCGATTGAGGTTATCGATCATAAAGCCCGCCATATTGACGGGATCCTTCGCCGATGAATACGGCGGCGCGTATGCTAGGTCCAAATCCTTAAGCCTATCGCCGCGCATGCCTGCCTGGATGGCAGTCGCCAGGACGTCGATACGCTTGTCCACACCATCGATGCCCACGATTTGCGCACCCAGCAGGCGCAATCCCTGCTTCTCGAAGACAACCTTCATGGTCATGGGCGTTGCACCCGGATAATAACCCGCATGCGAACCGGGCGACAGGACCACGCTGTCGCAGTCAATTCCCGCCGCGTGTGCTGCCTTTTCGGATAGTCCCGTGCTTGCCGCCGTCAAGTCGAATACCTTGATAACCGATGAGCCCAACGATCCGAGGTAGCAGCTGTCCATGCCAGCTATGACATCGGCGACGACACGCCCCTGCTTGTTGGCGGGGCCGGCGAGCGAAATGACCGCGTCCTCGCCGGTCACCTGATGCGTGACCTGCACGGCATCGCCCACGGCATACACGTCGGCAGCAGAGGTCTCCATGCGGTCGTTGACCACAATAGCCCCCTTGATGCCCAGTTCGAGCCCCGCCTCTTGCGCCAGATGGCTCTCAGGTGCCACGCCAATGGCAAGCAGCACCATATCGGCTCCGATAGGGTCATCGCCCGCAACATGGGTGACAACGCGGCCATCAACTTCCTCAAAACCTGTCACATCGGCCTTGAGGCGCAGATCGATACCGTGCTCACGCACCTCGGTATGCAAAAGGGTCGCCATGTCGTAATCCAGGTTGTTCATAAGCTGGACGGGACGCTGCAGAAGGGTCACCTGGAGCCCCAGCTCACACAGATTCTCCGCCGTCTCGACGCCAATGAAGCCGCCGCCGATCACGACGGCACTGCTCGGTCGCCGCTCTCGAACATAGCTGTGAATACGCAGCGTGTCCTCAACGGTGCGTAGGCTAAAGATTTTATCCGAGTCGATGCCCGGCAACGCAGGGCGAATCGGCTTTGCACCCGGCGACAGGATGAGCTTGTCATACGTCTCGACAAATTCCTCGCCCGTCAGCATATTGCGAACCTCGACCGTATGCGAATTGGGATGGATGGCAAACACCTCGTGACTCGTCTTGACCGCAATGCGAAAGCGATCCCAAAAGCCCTTGGGAGACTGCAGCGTCAATGCGCTCTCTTCTTCTATCACGCCGCCAATGTAGTACGGAAGCCCACAATTGGCATACGATACAAACCCCGTGCGCTCAAAGATGACAATTTGGGCCTGCTCGTCGAGTCTGCGCAAACGTGCCGCCGCCGATGCGCCGCCCGCGACGCCTCCAACGATAACCACCTTCATAGCTAACGCACCACCTTTCCCGTGTAGCCGCTTATGCCGCCGATATTCTTGACACTGCCATACCCAGAACGCTTAAGAAAACTCACAGCTTGGTTGCTTCGCGCACCGCTCAGGCAATGCACGAAAAGCTGCGTGCCCTTTCGACGTATACCCATGATGCTACCCCGAAGCAGAAAAAAGAGTCGCTGTTTCCAGCGACTCCCCTTCAGTTGTCTGTCCCACGGACTTACTGTTCGCTCTTCACGAGTGCCTGATCGATCAGTTTGTTGAGCGCCTCGCGCTGCTCAGCGGAGTTGATGCCGCCCATGATCGGCTCTCCCACAATGTTACCGTTCTGGTCGATCACGTAGGTGGTCGGGAACGAGTACAGGTTGGAGGTGAACTTTCCGGCCTCGCTGTCCGACTTAAACCAGATGTTCTTATACGTCACGCCCTTCTTGGAAAGCACGTCCTTGGCATCGGCCACCGCGTCTTTGTTGCCATCGAGCGTAAAGGAATTAACGCCCACGACCTGGCCGCCCTTCTCGGCAAGCTCCTTGTTGAGCTTCTCCAGATCGCCCAGCTCTCCCACGCACGGCTTGCAGGTGGTAAACCAGAAGTTCATGACGGTGACCTTGTTCTTGGAGAACAGCTCGTCGCTGTTTACATCGTTGCCGTCCAAGTCCTTGCCCTTAAAGCTGGGGAACTTCGTCTCCCCGCTCTCGCCGTTGGTCATACCCGCGGTCGAGGCATCAACGCTCTCCCCCTCGCCGGGCGTGCTGCCACATCCGGGGAACTCCTTCTCCAGCGCCATGAGCTTGTCCTCGATCTCCTTGACCTGCTGCGCGCCGGCCTTAAGCGTCTTAAGCTCGTCAGCCGCAAACTGATCCTTGGCGCCCTCGATGGTATCGAGCAAGAAGTCACCGTAGTTCTTGCCGTCCTCAATCATGGGGGTGTCTTTGTTGGCCGCAAGGAACACCTTTTCCCATAGGGCGTTATCGCTCGCAAAGATCTCGTTTTCCTTTTGCAGCAGCTGCTGATACAGCTCGGCCGCCTCCTCGGCACTTGACGGCTTTTGCGCTATGAGCTCGGCAATCTGCGCATCGCCGCTCGTAGCATCCCTCGCGTCGCCCTTGGGGGCAGAGCACGCCGCGAGAGTCAGCGCCAGCACGGGCAGCATCAACAGAGCCGCAATTTTTGACAGTTTCATGGTTCCTCCGTTTATATCGAAACTTATATAGGTACCTATTTGTTTTCGCAGGCTTGCGTGGACTGCGCGGGTTTGTCGCCCGTCACACCCAGCCCATAGCGAAAGCTAATAGCATCGACGGGGCACGCGCCCACGCATTTGCCGCAACGAATGCACTCGGCATGGTTGGGCGTACGCGTAACGTCCACGTCCATTTGACACACCTTGGCGCACTTGCCGCACGAGACGCATTTGCACTGGTCAACCTGGATCCCCAGCAAAGACACCTTGTTCATGAGCGCATAAAACGCACCGAGGGGGCAAATCCATTTGCAGAAGGGGCGGTAGAACAGCACGCTCAGCACCGCAACCGCAATGAGGATCGCGAGCTTCCAGGTAAAGAGCTTTCCCAGCGCGGAGCGGATTCCCACGTTCATGATGGACAGCGGAATCGCGCCCTCGAGCACACCCTGCGGGCAGATGTACTTGCAAAAGAACGGGTCGCCCATACCCACATCGTTAACCACCAAGACGGGCAGCAGCACCACGGCAAACAGTAGCACGGCATACTTGATGTACGTGAGCGGCTTGAGCTTTTTCGTGGAGAGCTTTTTGCTGGGAATCTTATGCAGAAGCTCTTGCAGCCATCCAAACGGACACAAAAAGCCGCATACAAAACGTCCCAGTAGCACGCCGATCAGAATGAGCGTTCCGGTGACGTAATACGAAAAGCTGAACTTAGACGATCCCACCACCGACTGAAACGACCCGATGGGGCACGCACCCGAGGCCGCTGGACACGAGTAGCAGTTAAGCCCCGGCACGCAGACGGCTTTGCCGGCTCCCTGGTAGATACCGCCCTTGGCAAAGTTAGGCAGGTGAATATTGGTCGCAAGCGTCGCCGCCGCCTGAATCAATCCGCGGAATCTCGCCAAAAGATGCGATGCAGTGTTTTTTCTTTTATCCAATTCCGATACACTCCAAGCACAGCCTGATTGCCTTGGCCAGCACGGCATCTGCCTCGCCGCGCATAATTCCAAAGCCAACCATGGCTACCCCAACGATCAGCAAAGCCACCTGCGCCACAGGCTTAATCGCTTTGAACAATCTGACCACTCCTTTCGTTTCGCGACCCATTGGACCATACCGACTATAAAATCCGTGTTAAGCGTGAATGACTATGCAAGGAGAACGTTATGCGCATCTTGGTCGTCGAGGACGAGCGGGCGCTGTGCGATGCGATCGCACGCAGCCTGCGCAACTTGGCCTATAGCGTCGACTGCTGCTACGACGGGCAGCAGGCCCTCGATCTGCTCGATGTCGAGACCTTTGATCTTGTCGTGCTCGACCTCAATCTCCCCCATGTCGACGGCATGACCGTGCTCAGGCAACTCAGAATTACCGATTGCGAGACCAAGGTGCTCGTGCTCTCGGCACGTGGCGAGGTCTCCGACAAGGTAGCGGGGCTCGATGCGGGCGCCAACGACTACCTCACCAAGCCGTTCCATCTTGACGAGCTGGCGGCACGCATACGCAGTCTCACGCTCAGGCGCTTTACGCAAAACGACGTTGTTCTAGCCTGTGGGTTGTTGAGCTTTGACACCAAAGCGCGCCTCGCCTCCGTGGGCGGCGAGACCCTATCCCTCACGCGCGAGGAGACCGGCATCTTGGAATACCTGATGCTTAACCAGGGGCGGCCGGTGAGCCAGGAAGAGCTTATCGAGCATGTATGGGACAGCAGCGTCAACAGCTTTAGCAACGCGACCCGCGTGCACATCTCGTCGCTGCGCAAAAAGCTGCGCGGCGCGTTGGGGCACGACCCCATCCGCAACCGAATCGGCGAAGGCTACGTTATGGAGGACGGCAAATGAAGCGGCTGTCGCTGCAGTGGCGCATCACGTTGATGACGGCACTGCTGATATGTTCAACCTGCGTACTTATGAATTGCCTGGTTGGCTACTCCGGCATGCGCTACATGGACTCGATCGGCAATGAACTATCGGCGCACAGCAAGGTGGAGGCGGCCTCGCCCAGCTCATTTGACCCGACAAACAAAGAGCTCGACGACGCGCTGACCATCGTCGTGAACGACGCCCAAGAATCGTTTGGCGCGACGAGCTGGTATATAACTGCAGCGGTGACGCTGCTCGGCGGCGTGCTGGCCTACTTTGTGAGCGGACATGCGCTGCGGCCGTTGCGCTTCTTTGCGACGCAAGTCGAGAGCGTGCGGCCCGACAACCTCGCCGACACAAAAATCAGCGCGGACGTGCCCTCTGAACTCAGGCGCTGCAGCGCGTCGTTTAACGACATGATTACCCGCCTTGACGAGGGATTTTCCGCACAAAGACAGTTTACGGGCAATGCGGCGCACGAACTGCGCACGCCGCTTGCGCTCATGCAGGCCCAGGTTGAGCTGTTTTGCGCCGAGCGCCCCGACGTCGATGCCGATACAGCGAGCCTGCTCGGGCTGCTGCAGGAGCAGACCGAGCGAATGACGCACATGACAAAGACCCTGCTCGAGATGAGCGAGCTGCGCAGTGTCCCTTGCAACGATGTGATTGACCTAGCGCCGATGATCGAAGAAGTGCTCACGGACCTGGCACCCCTTGCCGAGCAAAAAGACATCACGCTTACAAGTGAGGGCGACGCGCAAACGATCGGCAGCGACACGCTGATCTATCGGTTGCTGTTCAACTTGACCGAAAACGCCATACGCTATAGCGCGCCCAACTCGACCGTGCAAATCAACGCCTGCGCCGAAGGCGACCGCGTGCTGCTACGCGTGCGCGACCAGGGACCGGGCATTCCCGAGCAATACCAGACGAGCATCTTTCAGCCCTTCTTTCGCGTCGACAAATCGCGCAGCAGGGCATATGGCGGCGTGGGGCTGGGGCTTGCACTGGTCTGGGAGATTGCCGCACTCCACGGCGGCTCCATCGAGGTCGAAGAGAGCTCGGAGCGCGGAACGACCATGCTCGTGACTCTTCCCACTCGCGCACTCGGCTCATTAAAATAACGAACGGGATGGCACGCCGCGTGGCGTACCATCCCGCACATAATATCGAGGATGTGACAAAGGGACTGTCCCTTTGTCACATCTGCTAGTTCTCGTCGCCTACCAGCTGAGTTAGCTTACTCCCACTCGACCGTGCCAACGGGCTTCGGCGTGAGGTCGTAGCAAACGCGGCAAATACCGGGGACCTCGGCGGTCACGCGAGCGGTAATGCGCTTGAGCAGCGCCCAGTCGAGCTCAGGCACCTCGGCGGTCATGACGTCGACGGTGTTGATGCAGCGAATAATGCAGGGCCAGTCGTAGGCGCGCTTGCCCTCGCGCACACCGGTAGCGCGGAAATCGGGCACTACGGCAAAGTACTGCCAGATGGTCAGGCCGGCCTTGTCGATCTCTTCGCGCACGATGGCATCGGCCTCGCGCAGCGCCTCGAGACGGTCACGGGTGATGGCGCCAAGGCAGCGGACGCCCAGGCCAGGACCGGGGAACGGCTGACGCTCAACCATGTTCTCGGGCAGGCCGAGCTCGCGGCCCACGACGCGCACCTCGTCCTTGTACAGCAGCTTAACGGGCTCGCAGAGCTCAAATTGCAGATCCTCGGGCAGGCCGCCCACGTTGTGGTGAGCCTTCACGCCATCCTGGGACTCCAGGATGTCGGGATAGATGGTGCCCTGGGCGAGGAAGCTGACCTCGTCGCCCACCTTTCGGGCCTCTTCCTCGAACACGCGGATAAACTCGGCGCCGATAATCTTGCGCTTGGTCTCGGGCTCGTCGACGTCGACGAGCTTATCCAGGAAGCGATCAGTAGCGTCGACATAGACCAGGTTCGCATCCATCTGGTTCTTGAAGACGTCGACGACCTGTTCGCTCTCGCCCTTGCGCATCAGGCCGTGGTTCACGTGCACGCAGATGAGCTGCTTGCCGATAGCTTTGATGAGCAGGGCCGCAACTACAGAACTGTCGACGCCGCCGGAAAGAGCCAGCAGGACCTTCTTGTCGCCAATCTGCTCGCGGATTGCAGCAACCTGCTCATCGATGAACACCTGGGCAAGTTCGGGAGTGGTGATACGCACCATGTCGTCGGGGCGCTTGTTGGGATCCATGCAAAGCTCCTTTTCGGTTCGATGGGAATGCGCTACACGTATGCAAACGCACCGTCATATGACCTCATTATATGCAGAGCAAGGTCCGTTTCCCATCGCTGCGTCAGAGCTTTTTGCAGGGGTGGCAGTTTTTCTATATTCCAAGGTCAGCTAGGCTTCGACAGCCACCTTGGGAGCATCGCCAATAGACTCTTCCTTTATACGTTCGGCATAATCGTAGGCGATACCCACAAATTCCAGTCCCGAGCAACAGGAGTACAATTGCTGCTAATGTTGCCACCTGATGGGAGATGGAAGATGGACTGCGATGGCTACCCATGCGTTCCCATGCCGTTGATGTGTACCGCCTTTGTGCCGGGGCAGATTGACGCTGCGGTTGCAGGCATTTCCGACCCCGATTCGCGCGCCATTGCCACGGCAGAAGCGCTGTACTTTCGCGGACAGGCCACCCTCGCCGCCGAGACAGCACGCCCCCATCTTGACGCCACCGACCCCGCACTGCGCTATTCCGCATGCTTTATCTGCGGATATGCCAGTCTGTCGCTCAACCGTATCGCCGATGCCCGCCGTTGCCTTGCGGGCATCCTCGATACGCCAACTGACGAGGAATCACCCGCCGTCCACGCCACGCATATCCTGTTCGCCTCGGCCGCGAGCGTCCTGCTGCACTTGCCTTCCCCGTATTCCGCCGAAGAGTTTTATCCGCTTGCGGCGCATCTGCCCGAAGGCCTGCGCCTGTTCGCCAGCTACGTGATGGCGCATGCCCTGTACCTGCGCGGCGAATATGGCCGCAGTCTGGGCATGGCGGAAAACGCCCTGATCATGAAACAGGGAAGTTATCCGATCTCGGAACTGTTCCTGCACCTGGCAGCTTCCATGGCATGCATGAGCCTCAAGGACATCGACGCCGCAAAAACGCACTTCGGAGCCGCTTGGGACATTGCGCGCCCCGACGGCCTTATCGAGCTTATCGGCGAGCACCACGGCCTTTTGCAGGGGCTTATCGAGGCATGCCTAAAAACGCAATACCCTGACGACTTCGCGCGCATCATCGAGATCACGTACCGCTTCAGCTACGGCTGGCGGCGCATCCACAACCCCGATTCGGGCGAGGATGTGGCCGACGATCTAACGACCACGGAGTTCACCATGGCCATGCTCGCCTGCCGCGGGTGGACCAATGCCGAAATCGCTCGTCATATGGGTGTGTCGCCGGGCACCGTCAAAAACCGACTATCCGGCGTATACGCAAAGCTTGGCATCGGCACACGCGCCGAACTGGTCGCGCATATGTTGCGTTAGCGACCGGGCTGCCAAGCGCATCGAACGCGCTCCGGGGCCTGGCGCTTTCGCGCGCTCAAATTGGACATTTTGGCCATCGAACGGCACTACCGCCACGGGGCACCTTCTCGCAAAATTGGATTATTTCCTCCGATGTTTGCGGGATGGGAGCCAAAGATGCTTGATCGCCGTTCGTTACTTGTTGCCGGAGCGTCCTCGCTGGCGAGCATTATGTTGCCGCGCGTGCCGGGAAGCGCAAACGCCTTCATATTGCCGTTCGCGCCCACCGCAGCCTATGCCGACGAAAAAGATCCCTTCAGGGTGCTCGTTCTCTCGCGCACCATGTTTGGTGTGGTCGTGGTCGACGTCGCCAATAAGAATACGCCCATCGCAGGTGCCCAGGTCACGCTCGCATCGCGCTATGCCGCAGACAAGCAGCTCACCGCCACGACCGATGACGAGGGCACGGCCATCTTTGAGGTCGCGCCGCTTTCGGAAGGCTACGTGGACGAGGCAACGCTCCTTGACGCGTACGACTTTAACGGCGGCATCTCCATTAGCATGGCGGGCTACCGTGATGTCGAGATTCCCCTCGCGCGTATCCAGGGCGGCACCGCCATAACCGCGCCCACACGTCCGCTCTCCGACGGCGAGCCGTACTTCCGCCAGCTCACGTTCGACGAATGGGACATCCAGTACGCCGACGCCACGTTTATGGCAATGCCAGCGGACGAAGCAGCAAACGACCAACCCGACACGCACGCCTTTACCGTTCAGGCACATCTGCCACAGGGCGGGCAGGCAACATTGCATATCAATAAAGTGATGCCCGCTGCGGGCAGCTCACCCGAAACCGTCACGCAGATTGGCCAAGTCAAGGCCAGCGCATCGGGCGCGGATAATCTGGCGACGTTCACGCTCGAAGACAAGTTCCTCGATGCAGCGTCGAGCCTTCTGGAAGAAGGATGCAAGTTACGCTTTGTCCTCGACTACCAGGGCAAGACCTATACACTCTCCTCCCCCATGGCCGTTGTCACTGCGCCGGCCGCAAAGGCGGAATCGGGCTCGACCACTATCGTCCCCACTACCATGGACCAAGAGATCACTCCGTTTGATTTCCCCGCGGCGTTTCCCGGCATCGGCGGCAATAAGTTCACGTGCTGGATGCCCACATTTCCAATCCTCTTCGATTTCTCGTTTGCTGGATACGTGCTGTTTGGCGGAGGATACAAACCAGCCAGCTATATGAACGATTCGGGCAACCCTGATCCGGAATACTGGAAGAAATCGCCGCGCGAGTCGGGCGCCAAGCAGGCAAACCGCTACCTCGACGAGATGGAGGGGAAGTGGAATCAGTACAAGAGTATGAGTGCCGGTTCGGGTACCGATCCAAGAAACACCAAGCTCCTTCGCCACCATTGCACGCTGCTGTTCACGATGGATATCGCCACACAGCTGTACGGCTCGCTTGCCTACGATTGGGTGGGCAAAACCTGGGGCGACAACAACGACCCCGCATACGGCAATATTAAGGCCCTCTTCCAGGTAAGAACCGACCTCAATTGGACCGAGCAGTTTACCCTAGGACCGGTGCCGTTTTTCCTAAACGTCAACCCCTGGGTGCTGGCAAAACTGGCGCTCGCCGTGGGTGCCCACACACACGGCAGCGGCGCGGCGTTTTTTAAAAACATTTCGCTCGACTATTCAAACACGTCGGGCTCGTTCACCATCCAGATCGGGCTTGCCGTCACTTTTGGCGCCGGCGTTGCAGGCGTCGCTTCGTCTGCCGTGCGCGGCGCCGCATCCCTCACGCTGTTCATTGGGTACGAGAAGGCAGATGGACACCAGCTTCCGCGACTGCGTGTAGGTGCAGACGTCGATGTCGATGTGATACTCCAGTTCGTAATGTTCAAGTGGACCACCAAGGCTTGGTCGGGGTCGTGGCCCACACTCCTCGATTCGTGGAATATGTCGGTGAACAATGGCAACCAGTATGTGCTCCAGCGCTCTGAGCTCGCATTGGGTGGAGATACGCCTTACACGTTGGATGCCTGCTTCGGCACGCCCGGCAACATCGAGGCGGGCGGCGTGCCGCAATTTATCGCATCGGCCACCATCGTCACCAACGCCGAGCTGCTCGCACGCGCCGAGGTTAAGGCCACTGCCGTAAACGCCGCGCCTGTCGTGCGCGATTGGGATCAAGCGGTCACGCGCATTGAGCTCGAGGCGGATGCAGAAAGCGACGACACGGGACAGATCGAGCATTTCGTCCATGCACTGATAGAGAACGACGAAAACGCCGCGCCGATGTATGCGTACACCCATATCGGGCAGGCGAAGAACGCCGCTGCGGACCCCAACGCCAATTCTGCCGGCGTGTCGGAAAACGAGCGTGGCGGTATCAAGCCCTCGAACGACAACGTGCTGTTTACTGGCGTGCTCAGCGAAGCTCACATGAAGCTGGCAATGATTGCCGGCGTAGAATGCCTGTTCCGTATCGCCTCGGTGCGCTACGGCGACAATGGCCGCTCGCGCCTGGTGGTGCACACAAAGGCAAACGGCACGTGGTCCGCTCCCGCGCCCGTGGACTTTCCCCTTGGGTTTGGCGAGGGCGACGTGGAGCGCGACGGCATATACGATTACGACTTCGACGTGGTGGAATATGCGGACGGAAGAGGAAACCGGGACGCCTACGTGTTGCTGGTCTCGGGCGAGCGACGCGACGGCGATAGTACCCTTTTCGATACGGCAAGCACATCCGGCATACTGTCCGTCGTGCGCCTGCGCATAAGCAACGACGGAGTTCGCGTGGTGTCGCATACGTCATGGCGCAGCATCTCGCGCGGCCGCTTGCAAGAGGATGGCTACCATTGCCTGCAGTGCCCGCGTATCACGGTGGGCAAGACGCTGGTCGACGGGCGCCTGTCGGGCGCCTACCTCCACCGCCGCGGAACCACCGCAGAAAAGGCGCTCGGCAGCGAGGCTAAGGTTGCGCTGGAGTGCTTTGCCCTGTGGTCGGATGATTTGGGCGACAGCCTGACGTTCCGCCAAGTTCTCCGTTTTCCGCAGGCACCGTCGAGTATCGAGCTGGGCGAGCCCGAGAATATCAACGGCAAAATGGTGGTGCCCGTTGCATACGAGACCGCAGACGGTTGCGGCTGCGCTTCGTACGCCGTGATTGGCCAGTCTATCGCGGGCTGGGGCGTTATGCCGCCGGACGCCGCGGTGCCCCACGCGGTGCCGTGGCCACAACATTCGGGCTTTTTGGCAACCGTCAACGAGCAGCTGCAGCATATTACTTGGACGCGAGGCGCATCGGCATTTGCAACGCAGCCTGTGGGTGCCGCAGGCTGTGGCCCGGCATCGTTTAGCGTAAGCAACAACGGCAGGTGCGTGCTCTATGTGGAGAACACCGATGGCAAGGTTGGACAAACCTACGACGAAGAAGGCAACCCGGTAGCAGTGATGGGCAAGCACTTCCGCATCTTCGCCAGCACCTTGGCACGCGATTTGTTCACGGAGCCGTTCGTGATGTGCGAGCTGGACCATCCCGTCGATCAGATAACGACTTTTTTGACGTCGGAAGGCATGCTCTCCGCGCTCGCCACGCACATTGTGAGCGCGGAGAAGAGCGAGGCAGAGCTGCACGGCATCGAAGTACCCTTGGTGGCATGTGCCACTCCGACGGGCGCGGTCGCCACCTCGGGCGCAGTGGTGCCCGGAGCAGCAGGCGAATCCTTCATGGTCACGGTGCGAAACGACGGCAACACCTTGCTGACCGCCGGCACGATCGATCTGTATCGAGAGGGCTCCAGCCAGCCGTTCTCCAGCGCATCCATCGAATTCGGAGTGAACGCACGTATGGCATCGATCTACGATCCAGAGCTTGCCGAGGACGCTTCGGCCAACGACATGGCACACGTGAAGTACGCACTCGAGACGCTGGGCGAACATTTTGCGACGCACCCGCTGGTAGCCGACAACGGCAACGCCGTGCTGGCACCGGGTTGCACGGCACAGTTCCGCATGAGCTTCGCCATCCCCGAGAGTTGGAGCGACGAAGTGGGCAAACGCGTAACGCTGTATGCGAAGGCGCGTGACCTGGTGGCGCTCGATCCCGTAACGCTCGAGGAAATTCGACCGGGTGCAAACTCGGCGCTGGATGCCGTATTGCACGAGCTTCATGTGTCCGACGCGGCATGCGAGCGCTCAGAAGTTCAGGTCGGCGTCTGCGACAGCGCGGATACGACAGGACTTCACGACGCCCCGATGACAGCGGGCGGCGATGGTGGCTCGAGTGGCGGCGGCGCTGACGAGGGCGGCGGCTCCGGCGGAAGCAGCTCCGGCAGCGGCAAGGACCACGGCAATAACAAGCGCTCCGGAAAAGCGGGCGCGCTTGCGGGCACGGGCGATGTCAACGCTCCCCTTACGGCAGCCGCCGCAGCGCTCGCCGTGGCAGGCGCCGGCCTCGTCGCCTACAGCGCCCGCCGCACGGCGCTCGAAAAAGACACCGCCTATGAGGACAATTCGGATAGGCCTCGCTAGCTCCTAGTTACTTTTGTGAGAGGCGCCGACTCGGCTCATCGAACATCAAAATGGGCTGGTTCTGGATACCCAGAGCCGGCCCATTACGCATTAAATGTCGTCTGAGGAGTCGAGTTCTGCCTCGAGCTTGGCACGGCGTCTTTTCGCCGTGAAAAACGTTGCGCACAGGACAGCAAACGTGGCCGCGAAAATCGTCGCACCGCAGAACACGCCCGTGGCCAGGTTCGCCAACCAAAAGACGCTTTCGAGCGGTACGATCTGCGCCTCAGCGACACAGCGCATTGCGGCAATAACAAGCGCGAACGCGGTGCCGCTAAGACCGCTGACAAGCAGGAAATATCCAACAGGAAGATGCTCGGTTTGCCCAAAACGATTGGTATCGACATAGCCCTTCCGCGTTTGCAGCCCTGCACAAATCAACATCACGAGAACGAGCCACAAATACATGGCTGCCTCGAATGGCGTTGCAAAGCCATGCGGCATTTCACTGGCGTCGCTGTGAACCCACGCAACCTGTCGAGCTATAAACTGGTAGAAAAAGATCATCAACATGCCAAACGAAAGCAGCACGAAACCAATCTTGTAGATCTTCGCGTTCTCAGCCTCCAGGCGTTCATCCTTTGGGCCGGCATATTCACGCCACTTTTGCACGATTTTCAGATCTTCATATTTCATAGTGAACTCCTAAAGAGTATTAGGGTCGGCGTCGGTTTCGTCTTCCCAAAACAAGTCGTTCAACGTAACGCGCAGCACCTTACAGATTGCCACGCACAAATTGAGCGTGGGGTTGTAGCCGCCCGCCTCGATAAGGCCGATGGTTTGGCGCGCAACGCCCACGGCTCGGGCTAAGTCAGCTTGCGAAAGGCCAGCCGCCGCGCGTGCCGCCTTCATGCGTAGGTTCTTTTTGCCTGGCATGGAGTTCCTTTCGTAAATGTGGACAGATATCCGTTGCAACATGACAGAAATATATTGCATCCTTCACAAGATGTCAACTATATCTGTCATAATGGAAACCATGTTCGCCATCGCCATGTGGACATAACAATTTCGATTCGCTATTCAAACTTACTCGGACAGAACCGACTCGGTTTTGTCCGAGTAAACGTGATTGATAGTCGATCGCTGTGCCCGCTCGTGCAATCAGCATCATTCGATTTTGTTTAGTAAAACTAGGTCCCTATTAAATAAAAATCGTTTGTATCCAAATTTGTTTAACAATGCCGCGTTACCACTAAACACTATACCCGTTAATCCGAACGATTGTTCGATGGATTTCGTGTTGGTTGGAATCGTCTGTGGGCTGGGCTATGCTACCTTGACTATCTATATGACTTAAACGCAGCAAAGGAGCACCGAGAGAGCGAGTATGGCAAAAAACACCGCAAACTATGGTAACGACAGTATCCGCCAGCTCAAGGACGAGGAGCGCGTACGCCTGCGCCCTGCCGTCATCTTTGGCTCGGACGGACTCGATGGCTGTGCACACGCTGCCTTCGAGATCCTGTCCAACGCCGTTGACGAGGCGCGCCAGGGTTACGGCAAGCTCATCACCCTTACCGTCTTTCGCGATGGCTCCATTCAGGTAGAGGACAACGGCCGCGGCTGCCCGCTCGACTGGAACCCTTCCGAGAAGCGCTTTAACTGGGAGCTCGTCTTTTGCGAGCTCTACGCCGGCGGCAAGTATAACAACAACCAGGGCGGCGACTACGACTTCTCGCTCGGCACCAACGGCTTGGGCTCCTGCGCGACCCAGTACGCTTCCGAGTACATGGACGTCACGGTTTGGCGCGACGGCAACAAATACTCCCTGCACTTTAAAAAGGGCAAGGTCGTCGGCGCCAAAAAGAAGGCACTCGAGATTGAGCCCAGCGACGAAGACCGCACCGGTACCACCATCAAATGGCGCCCCGATCTTGAGGTCTTTACCTCGATTAGCATTCCCCACGACTGGTATCGCGAGACCATGCGCCGTCAGGCCGTGGTCAACGCCAACGTGACCTTCCGCCTGCGCATCGAGGGCGACGATGGCGAGTTTTCCGAAGAGGATTTTTGCTATCCCAAGGGCATCGAGGACTACGTGCTCGAGAAGGTCGGTACCGACTACCTTACCGAGCCCTTCTTTATCGAGGCCGACCGTCGCGGTCGCGATCGCGAGGACCTGCCCGACTACAACGTAAAAATCACTGCTTGCATGTGCTTCTCGCGCACTTTCATGATGCAGGAGTACTACCACAACTCATCGTGGCTCGAGAACGGCGGCTCGCCCGAGAAGGCGGCCCGCAGTGCTCTGACCAGCGCCATCGACGCCTACATCAAGCAACAGGGCAAGTACAACAAAAACGAGAGCGGCATCAAATGGCAGGACGTCCAGGACTGTCTGGTGCTGGTGACCAACTGCTTCTCCACCCAGACGTCCTACGAGAACCAGACTAAGAAGGCCATCAATAACCGCTTTATCCAGCAGGCCATGACCGCCTTCTTTAAGGAGCGTCTCTCGACCTACTTGATCGAGAACAAAGACGCCGCCAACAAGATTCTGGAGCAGGTCCTCATCAACAAGCGCTCGCGCGAGAACGCAGAGAAGACGCGTCAGAGCATCAAGACCAACCTGCAGCAGAAGACCGACATGGCCAACCGCGTGCAGAAATTCATCGACTGCCGCTCCAAGGACAAGAGCCGTCGCGAGATCTACATCGTAGAGGGCGACTCGGCAGCAGGCGCCATTCGCACCTCGCGCGATGCCGAGTTCCAGGGCGTTATGCCCGTCCGCGGCAAGATCCTCAACTGCCTGAAGGAGGACTACCCGCGCATCTTTAAGTCCGACATCATCATGGACCTTATGCGTGTGCTGGGCTGTGGCGTGGAGATCAAGGACAAGCGCATCAAGAACCTTGGCGCCTTCGACCTGGACAACCTCAACTGGAACAAGGTCATCATCTGTACGGATGCCGACGTCGACGGTTATCACATTCGCACGCTCGTGCTCACCATGCTCTATCGACTGGTGCCCACGCTTATCGACGAGGGCTACGTCTATATCGCCGAGTCGCCGCTCTACGAGATCAATTGCAAAGAGAAGACCTACTTTGCCTACACCGAGCTCGAGAAGAACGGCATCCTTAAAGAGATCGGCGACCAAAAGTGCTCCATCAACCGCTCCAAGGGTCTTGGTGAGAACGATCCGGACATGATGTGGCTCACCACCATGAACCCCGAGACGCGCCGCCTGATTAAGGTGGAGCCCGAGGACGTCACCAAGATGGAAACCATGTTCAACCTGTTGCTGGGCAACGACGAGGCAGGCCGCAAGCGCCATATCTCCGAGCACGGCAAGGAATACCTGGACCAGCTGGACCTGCAATAGCAGCACATCGATAACGACGGCCCATAAGAAGTTCAAGAGGAAATCGTGGCAAAGAAGAAGACGAAGAACCAGCCAAAGAAAAAGCAGGTCAACGCCGAGAACGTCATCGGCCTGCACTCCGAGGTCACCGATCAGCCAATCACGCAGACGCTCGAGGTCAACTACATGCCCTACGCCATGAGCGTCAACGTCTCGCGTGCATTCCCCGAGATCGACGGCTTTAAGCCCTCGCATCGCAAGCTGCTCTACACTATGTACAAGATGGGTCTGCTCAAGGGCGAGCGCCAGAAGAGCGCCAACATCGTGGGTCAGACCATGAAGCTCAACCCGCACGGCGACGCCGCGATCTACGAGACGATGGTGCGCCTGGCGACGGGTAACGAAGCGCTGCTTGCCCCCTTCGTGGAGTCGAAGGGCAACTTTGGCAAGTACTATTCGGGCGACCTGAGCTACGCCGCCTCGCGTTACACCGAGGCCAAGCTCTCCCCCATCAGCGCCGAGATCTTCAAGGACATCGACAAGGACCCGGTCGACTTCGTCGACAGCTACGACGGTGCCATGAAGGAGCCGCGTCTGCTGCCCACCACGTTCCCCAACATCCTCGTCTCGGCCAACAAGGGCATCGGCGTCGCTATGGCGTCCGATATCTGCGGCTTCAACCTCAACGAGGTCTGCACCGCCACGATGCACTACCTGAAGGACCCCGACTGCGACCTGCTCGAGTACATGCCCATGCCCGATTTCTCGACCGGCGGCGAGATTATCTACCGCCGCGAGGAGATGGAGAAGATCATCGAGACCGGTCTTGGCAGCTTCCAGATTCGCTCCCGCTGGCGCTGGATTCCCGAAGAGCGCATCATCGAGGTGTATGAGATCCCCTACACCACCAAGACCGATGTCATCATCGAGCGCATCGTCAAGCTCTCCAAGGAGGGCAAGGTCAAAGAGATCGCTGACATCCGCGACGAGACCGACCTCTCGGGCTTGCGCATCGCCATCGACCTTAAGCGCGGCGTCGACCCCGACAAGCTCATGGCCAAGCTCTATCGCTCGACCACGCTGCAGGACTCGTTCTCGTGCAACTTCAACGTGCTCGTCGACGGCTATCCCCGTGTTATGGGCGTGCGCCAGATCCTGCGCGAGTGGGTCAAGTGGCGTATTGAGTCCACGCGTCGCCGCATTAACTTTGACCTGGGCAAAAAGTCCGAGCGCCTGCACCTGCTGCACGGCCTTGAGGCGATCCTGCTCGACATCGACAAGGCGATCGCCATCATCCGCGGCACCAAACTCGAGGCCGAGGTCGTACCCAACCTTATGAAGGGTTTCGACATCGACGAGACCCAGGCCGAGTTTGTCGCCGAGCTCAAGCTCCGCAACATCAACGAGGAGTACATCCTCAACCGCACCAAGGACATCGCTAAGCTCGAGGGTGAGATTGCCGAGCTTGAGGAGATCCTTTCGAGCGAAGAGAACATCAAGAAGGTCATCAGCGACGAGCTGGCCGCGGTCAACAAGAAGTACGTGATGCCGCGCCGCACGGGCAGGATCGAGCCCCATGAGGTTATCGAGGTAAGCTTGGAGCCCGAGGTCGAGGAGTACCCGGTTACGATCATGCTCTCGCGCGATGGCTACCTCAAGAAGATGACGGACCGCGTGCTCAAGAAGGCGACCACGCTCAAGTACAAGGACGGCGACAAACCCTTTATCGAGTTCCCGTCCTCCAACACCCACGAGCTGCTGGTCTTTACCAACAAGAGCCAGGTGTACAAGTGCAAGGTCACGGCGTTTGAGGACACCAAGTCGGCACAGCTGGGCTCGTACCTGCCGACCGATCTTGAGATGGAACCCGACGAGAACGTCATCTGGGTCATCGACCCCGAGGACTACAAGGCCGACGTGCTGTTCGTCTTTGAGAACGGCCGCGTGGTGCGTGTCGCGCTTGCCGGATACGTCACCAAGACCAACCGCAAGCGCCTCAAAAACGCCATCTATGGTGGCAGCAAGCTGCTGTATGCCCAGGTGCTCAAGGAAGATCGCGACATCGCGCTGGTCTCGAGCGACTACCGTCTGATGAACTTCAACACGTCGCTGCTCAAGACCAAGACGACCACCAACACGCAGGGCGTCCAGGCCTTTACGGCCAAGAAGGGCCGCTCGGTCACCACCGTCGGCACGACCGAGGAAATCCTTGGCGCCGGCGTCTCGGCCGAGAAGTTCACCGCGCAGAGCCTGCCCTCCGCCGGCGCCCTCATGAAGGAAAATGACATGCCGAGTTTGTTTGACTAAAACAACGGCGACTAAACCGTCATGGTTTACAAAGCAGCGGGGCCCGGAGCGCAGTAAACGCTGCGCCCCGGGCCCCATGCATTACACCAGCATCATCCCTATAGACAAAATGCCGCATAAAGCGGAACAGACATAAGCCCATCATTCATTCCAAAGGGCTTAGTCGATAGCCTGATAAGGCGCACGCCCGGATGGGTCTTTTTAAGTGAGGACAGACTTCGAGATCTTGTGTTCTCCCCCGCCTTGACTTCAATCGCAGACAAGCATCCCTGCTTCTCTACTACAAAGTCGATTTCCGCACGATTATCTCGCGCCCAATAATGCAGTGGATAACCCATGGCTGAAAGCTGTTGGGCAACGTAGTTTTCGGTAAGTGCACCCATGAATGTGCCGCCGATGCCGGCAAGAATATCGGCGCGTTGAGCACCGGCCTTGGAGACCAGCAGCCCTGTATCCGCCTGATAGATTTTAAAAGCAGAAGGGTTAACGAAGGCCTCTAAAGGGCTTTCGATCTGCCCGACTAGGCTGCAGCGCGCCACCGTACCCGACAATACAAGCCAATCGAGAGCATCTCCAAAGAGAGACGCATTGCCCCCCGCTCGCACTACCTTGTATTGAAATTTACGATTCTCTTTGGCAAGCTGCTGTGGAATGGAATCGAAGCACGCACGCGTCTTTGCGCTCAAGCGTTCATCAGCATATTTATTGGTGTCGGCGGAATATCCGTCGAGAATAATCCGATGCTTTTCGGCCACATCAATGATTGACTGATCATCGATGTACGTTTGGACCGCCTCGGGCATTCCGCCAACAACAAGATACTGTCGATAGAGCCCAAGCGCCTTTTCATGAAGGCTTGGCGCAAGAGGACCCATTATCTCGAATGATGAGCGTATCTCGTCGACCAGCTGATCGTGCCCCATCGCCCAGAGAAACTCCTCGAAATCGAGTGGAGTCATCTCAATCAAGTCGGTCTTTCCGACGGGGAACGAATACGACTGATGGTTAATGGCAACCCCAAGAAGCGACCCGGCAGCCGCAACGTAATACTCGG